>DEIC01000134.1:1815-30115 GCA_002352285.1 Alphaproteobacteria bacterium UBA2784
GCCATGGCCGCAACCGCGCCTGCGCTGGCCGAGGGGAACTCAATCATCACGCCGTCGCCAGCCGTATTGAAGATGCGCCCACCCTGGGCGCTGGCAATCTCGCCGGCTACCCGGCGCAATTCCGCCACCGCGCGTGCCGCCGCGCTGTCATCATGGGCGGAAGCATGGCTGAACCCGGCAATATCAATGGCAAGGATGGTCGCCAGCCTGCGCTGGTGAGCCTGCCTGTCCTCGCCGCTGCCGCTGCTCTCGCTCATGGAATCCCCTGTGGACCAGCCCATGTTTACCAGTTGTTCCGGCCCATGTCAGTGAAGCTCCGGTCACATTTGTGAACTCGCCGTGATAATTGAAAGGGGGCCCGGCGCGGACCGGACCCCCTTCAAGAGCAAAAACAGGGAAGTTTCTTACGAGCAGCCGCTGGTGCCGCCGCATGTATCGCACTTGAGGCAGGTGCCGTTCCTGACCAGTGTGAAGTTGCCACACGAGCCGCAGGCATCGCCCTCATAGCCCTTCACGCGGGCCTCGAACGACTTGCGCATATAGTCTTCACGCTTGGCTTTCCTGGCGTCGGTGCGGGCGGGCTCAGGCGCGCGCGCAAGCGTGCGCTCAAGGTTCTCAACTGCACGCGCCACCGGATTGGCCGACTTCTCAAGACGCGCCTGCGCCTCCTCGACCACATCCTCAAAGGCGGCATCGCCATCCTCTTCATCGTCGTCCTGCACGCGCTCGATGATCGAAACACGCGAGACGGTCTCTTCCGCCTGCATCTGGTTGCGCAGTTCGCTCAGCGCGGCTTCCACATCCAGCTTCACGGCAGCACCACCCTCGACAACAACGAGGTTCTGCAGCTGCTGCTGTCCGCGCACGAGGCCGGTGGAGACGAACTTCTCAACCCGGCGGCCCGGCGCGCGCACCGTGTCGCCATCGCCGCCGCCGATCCCGTCATAACCGTCCTTGGGCACGACATGGGCAAGGTCGTGGCGCGACAGATACGAAACGGCAAGCTCGCGGAAGATGTAATCAAGAACGCTGGTCGCATTCTTGATCGAGTCATTGCCCTGCACGATGCCCGACGGCTCGAAGCGCGTGAAGGTGAAGGCCTCGACAAACTCTTCCAGCGGCACGCCATATTGCAGGCCGATGGAGATCGCGATGGCGAAATTGTTCATCAGGCTGCGGAAGGCGGCGCCTTCCTTGTGCATGTCGATGAAGATTTCACCGATGCGGCCATCGTCATATTCGCCGGTGCGCAGATAGACCTTGTGTCCGCCCACAACCGCCTTTTGCGTGTAACCCTTGCGGCGGTCGGGCAGGCGGTCGCGCGAGGCAGCTTCACGCACACGCTCGATCACACGCTCGACAATCCGCTCGGTCACAACCTGCGTGCGCACGGCGGCAGGCTGGCTGGCCGCAACGGCAGCGACAGCATCCTCGGCATCTTCGGCATCGTCCACGCCCAGCACCTGCGCCGACAGCGGCTGCGACAGCTTGGAGCCGTCGCGGTAGAGCGCATTCGCCTTGAGCGCGAGGCGCCACGACAGCTGATAGGCCGCCCCGCATTCCTCAACCGTGGCGTGGTTGGGCATGTTGATGGTCTTGGAGATCGCGCCCGAGATAAAGGGCTGGGCNNCCCTCCAGCGTCATGGCGCCGCAAACCCAAAGGTTCGCCGCTTCGATCTCGGCTTTGGAAAAGCCGATGGCCGTCAGAAGGTCGAAGTTCATGTCATCAAGCTGCTCGGTCGAAAGGCCGAGCGTCTTGGTGCAGAATTGTTCGCCCAGCGTGAAGCGGTTGAAGACAAAGCGGATGTCGAAGGCCGAGCCGAGCGCAGCTTCAACGGCAGCGATCTCCTTGTCGCCAAAGCCCTTGGCCTTCAGCGCGCTGTGGCCGAGCGCATTGGCGCCTTTGAGCGTGCCGCGGCCGACCGCATATTTCACGATCCCCTCAATCTCGCTTTCGCCATAGCCCAGCGTCGCAAGAGCCTCCGGCACAGCCTGATTGATGATCTTGAAATAGCCGCCGCCCGCCAGCTTCTTGAATTTGACGAGTGCGAAGTCGGGCTCGATGCCGGTNNGCGGCATCGGCAAGACCGGGCAGGGGCACATCGGCGGCCTTCAGGGCAACCGGAATCTGCGACAGGCCCTCATAGCCTTCCGTCTCGCCATAGGCGGCGCGGCGGTGATTGCGGATGACGCGCAGCATGTGCTCGCGGTTCGGGCCGTAGCTGGGGAACGGCCCAAGCTCCGCCGCCATCTCGGCTGACGTGGCATAGGAAACGCCCGTCATCACGGCGGTGATGGCGGCGCAGATGCCGCGGCCCTCATCGCTGTCGTAGGGAATGCCGGCCATCATCAGAAGGCCGCCAATATTGGCATAGCCAAGCCCCAGCGTGCGGAAGTCATATGAGAGTTGCGCAATTTCCCGGCTCGGGAACTGGGCCATCATCACCGAGATTTCCAGCACGATCGTCCACAGGCGCGACGCGTGTTCAAACGCTTCGATGTCAAAGACGGTGCGCCCTTCGGCATCCTGCTTGCGGAAGGTGACGAGGTTCATCGAGGCGAGGTTGCACGCCGTGTCGTCAAGGAACATGTATTCCGAGCACGGGTTCGACGCGCGGATCGGCCCCGAGGCCGGGCAGGTGTGCCAGTCATTGATGGTCGTGTGGAACTGGATGCCCGGATCGGCGCACGCCCAGGCGGCATACGAGATCTTGTTCCACAGATCGCGCGCCNNGAGTTGTTGGAGTTCTGGCCGGCGACCGTCAGATAGGCGTCCGAGTCCCAATCCGTGTCATAGGTGCGGAAGTCGATGGAGGTGAAGCCCTGCTTGGCGAACTGGATGACGCGCTGGATGTAGTTGTCGGGCACCATCGCGCGCCGCGCCGCCACAACTTCAGCCTTGAGCGCGGGATTCTTCTTGGGGTCAAAGCAGTCATCGCCCGAGCCTGCGCAGTTCACGCACGCCTTCATGATGGCGGTCAGGTGCTTCTGCGCGATCTTCGAGCCGGTGACGAGGGCGGCAACCTTCTGTTCTTCGATCACCTTCCAGTCGATGAACTCTTCGATATCGGGATGATCGGCATCGACGACGACCATCTTGGCGGCGCGGCGCGTGGTGCCGCCCGACTTGATCGCACCCGCAGCCCGGTCGCCGATCTTCAGGAACGACATCAGGCCAGACGACTTGCCGCCGCCCGACAGCGGCTCATTCTCGCCGCGCAGGTCAGAGAAGTTTGAGCCGGTGCCCGAGCCATATTTGAAGAGGCGCGCTTCACGGACCCAAAGATCCATGATGCCGCCTTCGTTCACCAGATCGTCCTTGACGCCCTGAATGAAGCAGGCATGGGGCTGGGGATGCTCGTACGAGCTTTCCGAACGGGTCAGCTTGCCGGTCTTGTAGTCCACATAGAAATGGCCCTGGCCGGGGCCATCGATGCCATAGGCCCAGTGCAGGCCCGTGTTGAACCATTGCGGCGAATTGGGCGCCGCCATCTGCATGGCGAGCATGTAGCGGTGCTCGTCAAAGAAGGCGCGCGCATCTTCCTCGCTGTCGAAATAGCCGCCCTTCCAGCCCCAATAGGTCCACGTGCCTGCCAGACGGTCGAACACCTGGCGCGCCGAGACTTCGCCGCCAAGGCGTTCTTTCTCCGGCATGAGGGCAAGGGCTGCCTCGTCCGGCACGCTGCGCCACAGCCACGAGGGCACATCATGCTCCTCGAACTTCTTCAGGGCGCGCGCGACACCCGCACGGCGGAAATACTTTTGGGCAAGAACGTCGGAAGCGACCTGGCTCCAATGCGCAGGCACTTCGATGCCTTCCTGGCGGAAGACGATGGATCCATCCGGATTGCGGATTTCGCTGGTGACGGAATGGAACGCAATGCCCGCATAGGCATTTTGGGTGGTCTCGGTGAAGATACGGCGGATACGCATCGCTTGCCCCTTAGCAGCCCTTCGGCAGTCTCTTGAGTGACTCGTCCCTTGCGGCTGGCATCGGGTGCTGCGCGTGTTTCCCCGCGCGAGCCCCCCGGAAACCACCCGTGGGCGTCTTCAATTTTTGTGTTTCCCCCGGCCCCGTCGCGCGGCAATGCCGGGCGCCTTCAGCCGTCCCCTCTGGTCTGCTGCGCCCCTTGTCCAACCCGGTTTTGCCGGGCCCCACCAACACGGAACAGGTTCGCTGTGCGTCACTTCAGGTCACGAAACTGAAACAGGGATTGGCCCCGCCCGCAACAGATTTTGTGTTACCAAAACGGGCCCACGCTAGATGTAGTGGCTGTGGAAAACTGCAAAAAGCCAAGCCAGCAAAGGCGATTGCGCCGCCTTTCTGCACTGCACGATGTAACGAAAAAATTTTTTGCACCCGGCGAATGACCACACACATCTTGTGTGACCTCGATCAGGGCAGACGGAAACCTGCGCGAGTTGCGGCTCCGAAACAAACCAACAGTTCTTGTGCGGGGCTGCTCTTATCGCTTATGGAGGTCGCGCCGTATCGCTGGGCATGCGTCAATGGCGCGACGCCGGGCGGAACGGTGGGGGGAATCACACTGGGGATGTGAAGCTCGTGTCCACGGCACGCCAGCTTGCAGCGCTCGACATCTATGTCGTCGAGGACAATGCACAGACGCGGCGCATGATTGCGACCGTGCTGCGCACGCTGGGTGTTGGCAGTGTGCGCGACTCCGGTGATGCGCGTACAGCGCTTGCGGAAGTCCGGCATAAGGCGCCGGGCATCGTGATCTCGGATTGGGAAATGTCGCCGATGGGTGGCGCCCAATTCCTGCGGGAGCTGCGCCACGAATCGAGCGGCGCGGCGGCAAAGGTTCCCGTGATTGTGCTCTCCGCGCACAGCAATCTTGCCGTGATCCGCAGCGCGCTTGAAGCAGGCGCCAATCAGTTTCTGGCAAAGCCGGTGGTGCCCGGAAAATTGCTGGAACGCATCGAGTTTGTTCTGAATGATCGCCGCCAACTCGTTCTGCAGAATGGCCATTACGCCTTTGCACCTGCGGCCGGCAAAGGAGCGGCGCCGCCTGATCGCGGGCCAAGTGATTCCGGCAAATCAGACAACGAAGCTGCCTGGGAAATCGACTAGGGGGCGACCCCCGGCTCTGGACCCGGCCCCGGTGCGCTGGCATATTCCCGCCCGATTTGCGCGATGACCTTCGCCGCTTCGGGCGGACCAGGCGCAACGCTGAAAATCCAGCCCCCATGGTGCGTTGAATGAACCTCTTGAGTCAGATTTTCACCTGGTGGAACGGCACCACGCTCTCGACCCGCATCGGCACCTGGCTGAAGGGCGAGAAGGTGGGCGAGGATATTCACGGCAACCGCTATTACCGGAACCGGTCCTCGGGCCGCCGGTGGGTGATCTACAAGGGCTATGCCGAGCCCTCGAGCGTGCCGCCGGAATGGCATGGCTGGCTGCACCACACACTGGAAAAGCCGCCCACAGAAGCCCCGTTGCCGGTTCAGGCATGGGAGCAGGATGGCCGCCCCAACATGACCGGCACACCCTACGCCTGGCGGCCCAAGGGCAGCCTCTATGGCGCGGGCAAGCGTGATGCTGCGACGGGCGACTATGAGCCCTGGCAGCCCCGCTAGGCACCTCCCATGGGCAATTCCTTCGTCGAGACCATTGTCGGCGCGCTGGTGATCGCAGCGGCGGCGCTGTTTGTATTTTATGCCCGCGCCAGCGTCAGCGCCGGGGACGGCGGCGGCTATGAGCTGGTCGCGCGCTTTGACCGGGTGGATGGAATCACCGCTGGTTCTGACATCCGCATGAAGGGCATCAAGATCGGCACTGTCACGGCGCTCGATCTCGACCAGACGCGCTATCTGGCGGTCGCCCGCCTGTCGATCGAGGCGGGGGTTGCCATCCCGACCGACAGTTCGGTGAAGATCACCTCCGACGGGCTATTGGGCGGCGCCTATCTTTCGGTCGATCCGGGCGGCGATGAAACCGTACTGGCCGACGGCGGCGAGATTGCCAATACGCAGGGCTCGATCGACCTGATCGGCCTCATCAGCAAGGCGGTCTTCAGCTCGGGCAGTTCGGAAGGTTCAGGCGAACCGGCGCCCCAGACACCCTGACCGTTTAACCATCCGGGGGGCAGGGCGGCGTCGCGGCAAGGTCACGCCGGGCCGGAAAGTGATCCCGGAATTGATCATGTTGGCGCTGTGCGTCTTGCCTTTGCCCCAATTGCATGCGGATTTCGTGCCCATGAACGCATTCACGACACGCCTCTGCGCCCTTTCCCTTTTCGTCGCCAGCTTCATGGCGCTGGCTTCCGTGCCTGTGCGGGCCGAAGACAGCTCGGTGACGCTGACGCTTGCGCCGCGCCCGCTTGACCGGCCGGCCACCATGGATGACGCCGTGCGCGATGAACGCGGCGTGCGCCGCATGGCGGTTCTGGGCGGCATGGAAAAAATCACGGGTCGTACGTCAGAGATGAACGCCCCCGTGGGCGTTGCGATCCGCTATTCCAAACTCACCATCGTGCCGCAGATGTGCTACACGCGCGCACCGGAAGAAACGCCCGAGACGAGCGTCTTCCTCGACATCTATGAGGATGTGCCGGGCACCAACGAGGAGGGCGAGATTGATCCCGACGCCCCCATGCAGACACGCCGCATTTTTTCCGGCTGGATGTTTGCTTCAAGCCCCGCGCTGAACGCGCTGGAGCATCCTGTGCTCGATGTCTGGGTGCTCAGCTGCCAGATCGACGATCCCAATGCGGTCGTTGCGGCCGAGCCCGAAGTTGAGCTGCCCGAGATCATCCCGCAGCCCAAGCCGCCCAGCAATGACGATGGCGGCGCCGGACCGGCTCAGGACTGACCGCCCGAAAAGCGCGCCTCGCGGCTGATCGCATCGGCCAGCAGCACCTGATAATCCGCATTGCTGATTTCCATCGCGCCGAACTGCGCCAGATGCGGCGTCAGGAATTGCGTATCCAGCAGCATGTAGCCATGCGCCTGCAGACGCTCCACAAGAAAGACGAGCGCCATCTTGCTGGCATCGCGCATCCGCGAAAACATGCTCTCCCCGAAAAAGGCAGCCCCCAGCGACACGCCGTAAAGCCCGCCCGCCAGCTGATCGCTGTGCCAGACCTCGACGCTGTGGGCATGGCCTGCCGCATGCAGCGCGCCATAAAGGGCAAGGATCTCGTCATTGATCCAGGTATCGGGATGACCGGGCCGCGGCGCCGCACATTCACGCATCACCGTGCCAAATGCCTTGTTCACGCTGAACGAAATGCGGCCCTCGGCCAGCGCGGTGCGCATGGTGCGTAACAGGCGGCGCGGCGCATGAAAGCGGTCGAGCGGGATGATCCCGCGCGGATCAGGCTGATACCAGTTGAGCGCACCCGAGGCGCGCGATGCGGCCATGGGAAAAATGCCCTGCGCATAGGCAGAGAGCAGCATGCCTGCGTTGATGCGCTTCACGTATCCTTGGCCGTCCGCGCCAGGAACGACTCCAGCCAGTGAATGTGATAGTCGCCGTTCTGGAAATCCGGTTCGGCCATCAGCCGCTGGAACAGCGGGATCGTGGTTTCAACGCCATCGACCACGAATTCGTCCAGCGCGCGCTTGAGGCGCATCAGACATTCGTTGCGGTTGCGGCCATGCACGATCAGCTTGCCGATCATGCTGTCGTAATAGGGCGGAATGCGATAGCCCGCATAGGCAGCGGAATCGACGCGGATGCCAAGCCCGCCCGGCACGTGATAATCCTTGATGAGCCCGGGCGAGGGGCGGAACGTCACCGGGTTTTCCGCATTGATGCGGCACTCGATGGCATGGCCGGAGAAAGTGACCTCTTCCTGCGTGAAGGAGAGCGGCGCGCCATTGGCGATGCGGATCTGCTCGCGCACCAGATCAAGGCCGGTAATCGCCTCTGTCACAGGATGCTCGACCTGCAGGCGCGTATTCATCTCGATGAAATAGAACTCGCCATTCTCGAACAGGAACTCGACCGTGCCCACGCCCAGATAGCCGAGCTTTTTCAGGCCATCGGTGACGACCTTGCCGATCTTCTGGCGCTGGTCGGCATTGAGCGCAGGCGAGGGCGCTTCCTCCAGCACCTTCTGGTGGCGGCGCTGCAGTGAGCAGTCGCGCTCGCCCAGATGCACGACATTGCCCTGACTGTCGGCAATGACCTGGATTTCAATGTGGCGCGGCTGCTCGAGATATTTCTCGATGTAAACCGTGTCATCGCCGAACGCAGCCTTGGCTTCGGCGCGCGCGGTCGAGATCGCGTTCATCAGATCATCGGCCGTGCGCGCAACCTTCATGCCGCGGCCACCGCCGCCAGCCGCCGCCTTGATGAGCACGGGAAAACCGATGCGCGCGGCAATCGCAGGCGCATCCGCATCATTCACGGCGCCGTCAGAGCCCGGCACGACCGGAATGCCGATCGAGATGGCGGCTTTCTTCGCCTCCACCTTGTCGCCCATCAGGCGGATATGCTCCGGCGTCGGCCCGATGAAGACGAGATTGTGGTCAGAAACGATCTGCGCAAAGCGCGCATTTTCGGAGAGAAAACCGTAACCGGGATGGATCGCATTCGCCCCCGTGATCTCGCAGGCCGCAATCAGCGACGGAATGTTGAGATAGCTGTCCTTGGCCGGCGGCGGGCCGATGCACACGCTTTCATCGGCCATGCGCACATGCATGGCATTGGCGTCCGCCGTCGAATGCACGGCGACGGTCGCAATGCCCATTTCGCGGCATGCGCGCAGGATGCGCATGGCGATTTCGCCGCGATTGGCAATCAGAACCTTGTCAAACATGGGCCAGCCCTTTCATCCGGCTGGTCATTCGATGATCATCAGCACCTGGCCGAACTCGACCGGTGAGGCATCGCTGACAAGGATCTGTGTCACCTTGCCGGCGCGCGGCGCGGGCAGGGGGTTCATCGTCTTCATCGCTTCGATGATGAGAAGGGTTTGGCCCTCTTTCACCGTTGCGCCCACGGTCACGAAGGGCGGATCGCCCGGCTTGGGCGCCACATAGCAGGTGCCAACCATCGGCGAGGTCACAGCGCCCGGATGTTTTGCAGGATCAGTAACAGATGGCGCCGCCGCAGGTGCCGTGGCCTCTGCCGCGCGCGGCGCAGCCTGAGCTGCTGCCGGTTGCGGCGCAGCCACTGCATAAGACATCGGCGCGCCGTGCATCTGGCGCGAAACGCGGACGCGCAGGCCCGATTGCTCTACTTCAATTTCCGTGAGATCGGTGGCGTTGAGAAGTTCCGCGAGATCCCGGATCAGGGCGCGGTCAACGTCCTGCGTGCGGCGCGGGGCCTCGCCCTTGGCGGATTTGCGTTCAAACGGCTTCATTGCGTTTCGCTCCGGCTTGCGCAAAGCGCGGCCATGGCGTCAACCGCCATGACATAACCCAGCGCCCCGAATCCCACGATGACGCCGTCGGCGGCTGCCGAAACATGGGAATGGTGGCGGAAGGCTTCGCGCTTGTAGATGTTGCTCAGATGGACCTCAATCACGGGAAGCTCGGCCGCCTTGAGGGCATCAAGGATGGCAATCGAGGTGTGGCTGTAGGCAGCTGCATTGATGATGATTCCCGACGCCTTGTCGCGCGCCTCAAGAATCCATTCGATCAGTTCGCCCTCCCGCGCCGACTGCCGGAAGTCGATCCCGAGGCTCAGTTCCTTGGCCCGGGCCTTGACCATTTTCTCGATGTCCTTGAGCGTCACGCGGCCGTAAATATGCGGCTCACGCTTGCCCAGAAGATTGAGGGTCGGCCCGTTAAGGACAAATACCGGTTTCGTCTTCATCTGCACGGCCAGAAGGGGGTCCGGCTTCTGCCGGAATGGCCCGGACCAGCCTTGCCCCAAAAGGGTAAAGCGGCCCGGCGGATAGGCCCTTATAGACGGCTGGGGCGCGCCTGCAACTCCAAAGGCAGACTTGACTTAACGCCCCGCCCATGGCCGTTGACCGCCATGCGGCTGACAATCAATGGCGAAGTGCAGGACCTGGCAGGCCCGCTGTCAGTGGCCGGTCTGCTGGAGCGTCTGAGGGTTGACCGGCGCAAGGTGGCGGTCGAGCGCAATCTCGCCATCGTTCCCCGGGCAGCTTACGAGACTGCCATGCTGGAAGAGGGCGACCGCATCGAGATCGTCGCCTTCATCGGTGGAGGCTAGGAGGAAACGTGCAAGACGATTCCTGGAGCGTGGCCGGGCGGACCTATTCATCCCGCCTCATCATCGGCACCGGCAAATACAAATCCTACGAGGAAAACGCGCGCGCGCTCGAAGCCTCGGGCGCCGAGATCGTAACCGTTGCCCTGCGCCGCGTAAATCTGTCGGATGCAAACCAGCCCAGACTCACCGACTTCATTGATCCCAAACGCTATACGTACCTGCCCAACACGGCAGGATGCTACACGGCGGAAGAGGCGATCCGCACCCTGCGCCTGGCGCGCGAGGCGGGTGGCTGGACGCTGGTGAAACTCGAAGTGCTGGCAGACCGCAAGACGCTTTACCCCGACATGATTGAAACCATCCGCTCAACCGAACTCCTCACCAAAGAGGGGTTTGAAGTGATGGTCTATTGCACCGATGATCCCCTGATGGCGCGCCGCTGCGAAGAGGCAGGCGCAGTCGCGGTGATGCCGCTGGCGGCGCCCATTGGCTCCGGCCTTGGCATTCAGAACCCGATCAACATCCGCCTGATCATCGAGGCCGCCAAAGTGCCCGTGCTGGTCGATGCGGGCGTGGGCACCGCATCAGATGCGGCCATCGCCATGGAGCTGGGTTGCGATGGCGTGCTGATGAATACGGCGATTGCCGAGGCGCGCGATCCGGTGCTGATGGCTTCCGCCATGCGCCATGCGGTGATTGCGGGCCGCGAGGCCTATCGCGCTGGCCGCATGAAGAAGAAGATGTATGCCGATCCCTCAAGCCCGCTGGCCGGTCTGATCTGAGGCCGACATGAAGGATGCAAACGGCAATTGGGATTATGACCGCATAGCGAAACTCACGTTTCAGGTTTCGCTGGCTTGCGTCTTTGCCGGCGCGTTCTTTGCGATGGGCGCGTGGATGGTGGCAACCAAGCCAGCGCCCTATTTCTGGATGCGCGAGATGTGGCAGGCGCTGAAGGAGACTGTCGCGCCTGACGACATCGCCCGCACTGACTCGTTTGATGCGCCCGCCGACGCTGTTGAAACCCCGCGTATGGCATCGGGTATGCCGGTTATTGGCCCCTGCACCCTCATCAGCGCGCGCCGGAGCGAGCGCCAGGGTTTCTATTGGCTCGATGCCAATGGCACCATTGTCGCCGCATTTGACACGGGCGATGAATATCTGGGCCTGTCATTTGATGCGCTGGACTGGACAAGCGCGGGCGTGAGCGACCGGCGCGAGGCGATCTGGCACGGCTTTGATCTGACTGATGATGGCGTCATTCTGGCGGTCAGCGGCATGGCAACGCCGCACGGCATCGGCCTCGTGCGGCTGGGAGCAGATGGCAACGTGCAATGGGCGCGTGAACTGGGCGCGCATCACTCGGTGATGAAGCGCGATGACGGCAATTATGTCGTCACGACCATGCGGCTGAATACTTCCGGCGATCGGGACTTCCCGAATTTCACGCCGCCCTTCATGGAAGATGAAATCTCCATCGTCGCGCCCGATGGCACGGAGCTTGACCGCTTCTCACTGATGTCGGCTTTGGCGCATTCCGACTATCGCGGTTTTCTCTCGGCCAATTACGATCTGCCGGTTACGATCGGCACGCGCGACCCGTTCCACACCAACAAGGCATCGCCCTTGCCGCAGGAACTGGCCGCAGCCTTTCCGATGTTCGAGGCGGGCGATCTCCTTGTCTCGATCCGGCACCTGAACGCCGTCTTTGTGATTGATCCTGAAACACGCGCCGTCAAACGCGCCTATGCGGGACCGTTCGTGCGCCAGCATGCCCCGGTCTGGGGCCATGACGGACGCATCTATGTGTTCTCGAACCAGTCGGCAGCGAAGAATTTTTCGGCCAGCGAAATTCTGGCGCTGGATCCTGTCAGCGGCGCGGTTGTGTGGCGCTGGCAGGGCGATGGGCGCGAGCCGTTCTTCAGCGAATATCGCGGCGACCTCGCCTGGGTTGCGCCCGGCAAATTGCTGGTGACTGAAACCAATCGCGGCCGCGTCTTCGTGCTCGATGTCGCAACCGGCAGCATCCTCTGGGACTACCGCAACATCTATCGCGACGGCGACGGCGTGCTGAAAATTGGCGCGGTGATGAATGCGCGCATGGCGCCTTGCCCGGAGACCGCACAATGAAACGCGCCGCGCTCACCCTGGCGCTGATCGCATTGCTCAGCCTCTCGCTGGCGCAACCCGCACACGCCTATCTTGGACCGGCGCTGATCGGTGCGATATTCGGGCCGCTTTTTGCAGTGATCGGCGGCGTGGCGATGCTGTTGGGCGGGCTCGTCTGGTATCCCATCCGCCGCTTGAGAGCGCGGCGGCGCGCGCAGGCAGACGCAGCAAATGACGGCGACAGCCAGAATCCGCCGCCTGACACTCCATGAAAAGCCGCATCTCCTTCTGGGAGAATTTGCTGACGGCAGGGCCTGAGAAAATGCCCGGCGTGTTTATGGCGCTTGCCGACCTCGAAGACCGCATGAACGCAAAGCGGCTGGCAGCAATCCCGGCAATTGATCCCGTCTATGTTGCGGGCCTTGCGCGCAGTGGCACAACATCGCTCATCCACATGCTGGGCCGACACCCGCAGATCGGCACGCACACCGCAGCGGATTTCCCCGGCATTTTTACGCCGCTCTTCTGGTCACGCCTGTTGCCGCGCATCGCGCGCCTTGATGCGCCGCCTGCCGAACGCGTGCATGGTGATGGCATCACCGTGGATGCAAAAAGCCCGGATGCGGTGGAGGAAGTGCTCTGGCTTGCTGCGCGCGGCAATTACGACAGCGAATTCGGAAAGCTGCTTGCCAGCCATCAGAAGAAAATCCTCATCGTCCGCAACCGCACGCGCTATGCCGCAAAGGCAAACGGACATCTGGGCCGCCTGACGCATGTGCTGCGCCTGATGCCGAAAGTGCGCATCATCATTCCGGTGCGCCATCCGGTGGCCCATGTGGCATCGCTGATCCGCCAGCACGCTAATTTCAGCGCCATCCAGAAGACGGACAGGCGGGCGCGCAAGGCGATGCGGCGGCTCGGGCATTTCGAGTTCGGCCTTGATCGCAAGCCCGGCTTTTGTGGCGGCGCGCAGACAGAAGCCCGCGTGGCCGCCGCGTTCGCCGCGGGCGATGATGTGGCCGGTTATGCGCTGCAATGGCAGGGCACCTATCAAGCCGTCATGCAGTTGCGTGAAGCTGATCCTGCGCTTGCTGCGGCGACCATGATCGTGCGGCTCGAGGACTTGACGGCCACACCGCGCCAGACCATCGCGCAGATTTTGCCATTCTGCGGATTGACCGCGCCGGATGATTTTCTTGCGGGCGAGGCGGTGCGCATGGCGGGCCATGCCTCAACCGCGCCGGCGCTTTCAGAAAGTGACAAGGCCCGCGTCATCGCCGCAACGGCAACAGCGCGGGCCTTGTTCGGCTACGGCGAAACAGGTTAGGGCGTCTGGCCCTGCTTTGCGCGCGTGTCGGCGACGGCTGCCTGCAATCCATCCAGCGGCACATAGCCGGGCAGGAAAATGTCGCCAATGATGAAGGTCGGCGTGCCGCCAATGCCGATGGCTTCTCCCTCGGCGCGCAATTGCGCGACGCGCTCGGCGACAAGCGGGCTTTGCACGTCGCGCTTGAGTTGATCGACGTCAAGCCCCGCCTGCGCCGCGATCGCCAGCACCAGCGTTTCATTGAGCTTTTCGTCTGACGCCAGAAGCGCATTGTGCAGGGCGAGATATTTCTCGGGCCCCTGTGCCAGCGCGGCGACCGAGTAATTCGTGGCCACCACCGACTGGTCACCCAGCACCGGATATTCCTTGAGGATGACGCGCACATTCGGATCGGCTTCGATCAGCTTCAGAAGTTCCGGCTGCACACGGCGGCAATAGGGGCAGTTGTAGTCGAAATACTCGACCACGGTCACATCGCCATTGGGATTGCCCATGACATGCGAAAAGCCGTCATTGAGAATGGCGTCCCGGTACTCGGCAATGGCGGCCTGCGCCTGCGCCAGACGTGCAGCATCGCGGCGTGCCTCCAGCACATCCATCGCCTCAAGCAGAAGCTCGGGGTTCTCAAGGATGTATTCACGGACAATTTTTTCCACCTCCTCGCGGCTCATCGCCTCGTCGGCGCTGGCTTCATTGCGTCCGCCGGCAAAGAGGAATGCGCCGAGCCCCAAAAGGGCCGCAACGCCAAGCGCCATAAGCTGGAGCGGATGTGCCCCGAGCCGTTTGAGAAAATTCATGTCAGTCCCCGTATCAACTGAAAGTGTCAGCCGCCGCCGCCGCCATCCCGCATGGCATTGGTAACGACATTGATGATGTCTTCATTGCGCTGCCATGCGCCCGTGCCGCGTTCCAGACGCTGGCGTGCGCGCATGGCAAACTGAAGCGCCCCCGGCAGGTTGCCGATGGCATAGTCGCGCTCGGCAGAGGCCAGGTCAGCCATGCCCTGATCGCCCTGCCGCGCATAGACGAGCGCCAGCTGGAACCAGGCAAAAGCATTTGAGTTGTCATCGCGCAGCGCCGTCTCAAGAATCTGGCGCGCACGCGCGTCATAGGCCGGATTCTCGGCCGCGATCAGGGCCGAGCCAAGATTGACCTGCAAGAGCGGCGCATCGGGCAGCAGCCTCACGGATTCGCCATAGGCCGCAATCGCCATGGCGGCGTCGCCGCGTTCCATCGCAATCTGGCCTTTGAGCTCCTGGAAAAAGGGATTGTCCGGAAACTCGGCGATCAGGCTGTTGATCTCAATCAGCGCGCGCTCGAATTGCGGCTCGCGGAACCATGCCACCGCGCGGGCATAGCGCGCTGGCGCGCTTTGGTCCGTCAGCGGGTAGTTGCGCAGCGTGACATCGGGCCGGTCCACAAAGCCGCGGATTTTCGCGCGCACAAGATCATAGCGCATCTGCTCTTCTTGTGTTGTCGCCCGCTCGAAATGTGCGCTGGCGGTCACGCGATCGCGCAGCGCATTGATGCGGTCGCGCGACAGCGGGTGCGAGCGCACGTAAGGATCCTGACGGCGGAAGCTCAGGATTTCCTGATCGGAGAAGCGCTCAAACACTTCCAGCATGCCCCGACCCGACTGGCCGGTGGCCTCAAGATAGGTGGCGCCCGCCTGATCGGCGGCAGACTCCTGTGTGCGGCTGTATTGCAGGAAGTTGCGCATCGCGATCTGTTGTGAGCCAAGGATCAGGCCCATGCCGGCATCCGGCGCGCCCAGCGCGACCGCCGCAACGCCCGCCAGCAACGTGATGAGCACCGGAAGGGCTGCCTCTTCCATGGCGCTGCCCGTGCGCGAGATGTGCCCGCCCGCAATGTGGCCGGTTTCGTGCGCCATGATGCCGATGACCTGATTGGGGTCTTCCAGCTCCATGAAAAGCCCGGTGTGAATGTACATGCTCTGTCCATTCGTCACGAAGGCATTAATGCTCGGATCATTGATGATGTAGATCGTCACCGCCTTGGGATCGAGGCCCGCGACAGCAAACAGCGGATCACCATAATCACGCAGCAGGATTTCGATTTCGGTGTCACGGATCAGCGAGACGGCGCTGGCAGTCCCCGCCTGAAAGAACATCGCCAGCGCCGCAAGTGCGCCAGTGATAAATCCGGACAGGCGGCGATCTCGCCGCGCGGCGGGCAGGGGGGCAGAAAGAGACGTCACATGCTGCTCCACAAATGGCGCGCAATGCTGGCGCGATTGGCAATCTGCGGCGCTGCCCCCGTGCTCACGGCGCCGTGCGGCGCACAAAAGCGCGCCATGGCCGTGAAGCTAAAAGGCAGGCGGTGGGGCGTCAATCGCATCAATGGCTCCGGTGATTCACCATGAACAAGGTTTCACGGCGTCGAAGGGAAACGGTCATCTCCCGGCGCCGGAAACGCGAAGCTGGGCCCAGCAGCATGATGTGAACCGCCCGGATGGCGGTCCTTGGCCGCGATCATGTCTTCTTTGGGGCAGGGGAGCGGTGCTGATTGAATGCCTTCCTCCCTCTGCCCGTGCTTTGGCAGGGAGAGCGAGTGAACTTAACTCACCACGCTGCCGGCCTCACGATCCCTTCTGCCACCAGCCTTGACGCGCCGGGCGCGGCGGCGGCGGAGGTGCAGCAGGAACGATCTCGGCCTCGGGCTCAACCTCAGCCTCGATTTGCCGCTCGGCCTTCACCGCAACCGGCTCTGCAGGCTTGGGCGCTTCAATCACCGGCGCAGGAGCAGACTTGATGACGATGCTCTCTTCGCGGGGCGCAAATGCTTCGGCCACTGGCGCAGGCGGAACCTCCTCGCGCAGAGCAGGAAGATGCGGTTCCGGTTGCGGCACATGCGCAGGCTCTGGCGCCGCTTCGGCGGGCGCCTGCGAGCGACCGAACCCGAACAGCGACTTCAGAAGCCCGCGCGCAGTGCGCGGCTTGGGCGGGTCAGCGGCCAGCACCGGCGGGATCGGCGCATCCGCAATTTCGGGAAGCGGCGGCAAATCGTTGGCGGCCATGTCATCGACCGGTTCCAGATCATCGCCCGCTTCATTGCCCGCTGCTTCGTTGCCGGCCATGGTCTGGAAGTCACGCCCGCCATCGCGACGGTTGCGCCGTCCACCGCGGCGGCCGCGCCGGCGGCGGCGATTGCCATTGCGATCATCCGCACCAGGGCCACGGTCTGCACCATTATCGTGCTCGATGCGCAGTCCCTCGCTCACGCCTTCATCAAGCGTGGTGTCGATCAGTTCCATACCGGTGGCGATCTCGCCATCAAGCGTGTGATCTATTACTGCCAGAGGATCGCTGGCATCGACCGAGTCAACGGCGACCGCCGGACGCGGTCCGCGCTGATCCCGATTGCCCTCGCGGTTGCTGTCGCGGTTGCCATCGCGTCCACCACGGCGGCGACGGCGATTGCGGCCACCCCGGCCTTCATTGCGCCCCTCACTCCGCCCCTCGTTGCGGCCCTCGTTGCGGCCTTCACGACGGCCTTGAGAGGCTTCGCGTGGCGCGCCCGCCTCATCGTCGCTGTCGTCATGCGCGCGCACGGCTTCATCGGGACGTTCATCCTCGCCGCTGCCCGCGTCGTCGTCGCCTGCGAGTGCTTCCGCCTCCAGCGCGGCATCGACATCGGCCATGTGCTGCGCCTGAGTGGCCGTCAGGCCCGTATCCGGGCGGCGCGCGCGATAGCCGGCCGGCGTGCCCGCTTCAATCTCGTGTTCGGCGCCAAAGAGTTCGGCGTCGGCCTCAACAAAGATCGGGAAGCCGCAGCGGTCCTCGATCTGCATCAGCTCAACGCGCTTGTGGTTGAGGATGTAGATGGCAACCTCAGTCGGCACGGAAAGGGTGACGCCGCGCTCGCGGCCCAGCGACATGTCGTCCTCAATGGCGCGCAAGGCGCGCAGCGCGAGGCTCTCGACCGAACGGATAAGGCCCGTGCCCGAGCAATGCGGACACGCAACCGTCGATCCCTCCACCACGCCCGGACGCAGGCGCTGGCGCGACATCTCCAGAAGCCCGAAGGGCGAGATGCGGCCGACCTGAATGCGCGCGCGGTCATTGCGCAGCGCGTCCTTCAGACGTTTCTCGACGGCGCGGTTGTTGCGCCCTTCTTCCATGTCGATGAAGTCGATGACGATGAGGCCCGCAAGATCGCGCAGGCGCACCTGACGCGCGGCTTCCTCTGCGGCTTCCAGATTGGTGCGAACCGCCGTGTCTTCGATATTGTGCTCGCGCGTGGAGCGACCCGAGTTCACGTCGATGGCAACCAGCGCTTCGGTCTGGTTGATGACGATATAGCCGCCCGACTTCAGCTGCACTTTCGGATTGAACATCGAGTCAAGCTGGGACTCGACGCGGAAAGCCTGAAAGAGCGACGGCGAGCCGTCATAGCGCTTTACCAGATCAACCTGGCTCGGCATCAGCATCTGCATGAAGGCGCGCGCCTCGCGCCAGCCGTGCTCGCCTTCGACCAGAATTTCGTCGATCTCTTTGGTCACAAGATCGCGGATGGAGCGCTTGATGAGGTTGCCCTCTTCATAGACGAGGGCAGGCGCAGCCGACCGGAAGGTGAGGTCGCGCACGCTGTCCCACAGCCGCATCAGATATTCATAGTCGCGGCGGATTTCCTGCTTGGTGCGCGAAGCGCCCGCCGTGCGGATGATGAGGCCCATGCCCTCTGGCACATCCAGTTCGTTGGCAGCTTCTTTCAGGCGCTTGCGGTCACCGGGATTGGCAATCTTGCGCGAAATCCCGCCGCCGCGCCCGCTGTTGGGCATCAGGACGCAATAGCGGCCTGCGAGTGAAAGATAGGTGGTCAGCGCCGCGCCTTTGGTGCCGCGCTCCTCTTTGACGACCTGCACCAGCAGGATCTGCCGCTTCTTGATGACTTCCTGAATTTTGTAGTTGCGGTTGAAGCGGACCTGCCTTGCGCGCGGCTCCTCCTCGTCCTCGCCCTCATCGTCGCTGGCTTCACCCTCGCTGACGGTTTCAGCAACGATGGGCTCAACCTCGACCTCGATCAGTTCGCCGGCGGGCGCTTCCTGCGCCGTATCGCCATGATAGGCAGCGCCATCGGCCGAAAATTCGGGCTGGGGCTGCTGTGCGGCCTCAATACCGGGCTCGCCCTTTTCGTCGCCCTCATGGCTTTCGGGCGCATAGGAGGCGGGCGGCGTGGCGTCAGCGTGTTCGCTGGGAACACTCTCTGACGCTTCGGCAGTGGCAGGTTGCGGGGCCGCCTCATCATCATCGCGATAGCGGCGTGCCTCGCGCTCCTCATCGGCGCGCTGGGCGGCCTTGAGTGCCTGCCGGTCGGCGACCGGGATCTGGTAATAGTCCGGGTGAATTTCGCTGAAAGCGAGGAAGCCGTGGCGGTTGCCGCCATATTCCACAAAGCACGCCTGAAGCGACGGCTCTACGCGCGTCACCTTCGCAAGGAAGATATTGCCTTTAAGCGGTTTGCGGGCGGCAGACTCGAAATCGAATTCGTCAATCCGGTTGCCAGAGACCACCACAACCCGGGTCTCCTCCGGGTGGGTGGCATCGATCAGCATCTTCTTGGGCATCGAAAACTCCTCTGAGCGCCAGCCTTGTGCCGCCCGGGCCGTCGGCGATACGCGCCGGTTTGGCAGGGGCAATGGCGGCTGCTCGTGATGTCGGGATGGGGTTGAAGGCGGTGGGCCCGCGCAAGCTGCGCGCACCGCCGGAAATCGTTCGGGTTGAATCCAGTCGGGTCTGGAAGCGCGCAAGCCCCGCCGTGCCCCAAGCAGCCCTGATAAGAGCGCCCGAGCCGGTCAGTGAACTTTGCACGTCCAAATTCATCTTCTCCTCGCGACCTTTGCCCGGATGCGGCGCATGCGCACCGTTTTGGGGAAAGGCGGAACCGGTGAGGCTGCGTCAGGGGAGCTGTCCGGCCCGGAAAAGGGGGCGCCCGCCAAACGAGGGCTTGCAGAATCGCAAGACCTCACGCAGCAGAACATTCATACAGGCGCATTGGTTAAGCCTGCAACTGCAAATCGGGGTCACCAGACAGGGTGTTTGGTCATCTTCTGGCCGAAAAACGGCGGATAAGCTATGGAAATGGTTAATGCTTCCCGGGAGTGAGCGATCGGTGCTGCAGCAATTCCAGCGCGCAAGGCTTTGGAGCCAGCTCGTGTGGGCGGGTCTGACCTTGCTTCTCGCAGCCTCTGGAACGGCGCAGGCCGAGACAATCGCGACCGGCACCCGGCTGGGTCAGCATGCTGAGCGCACGCGCTTTGTGGTCGATCTGTCGGGGCCGGTTGAGTACCGCATCTTTTCGCTCGCCGATCCCTATCGCATCGTCATCGAGCTTCCTGCCATCACCTGGCTGGTGCCGCGCGATGGCGCGATTTCGGGACGCGGCCTCGTCTCAGCCTATCGCTATGGCCAGTTCAGCGCCGCCCATTCGCGCATCGTGCTTGATCTGGCCGAGCCAGCCGAGATTGTCACCCATTTCACTATCCCTGCCGAGCAGGGCGGCGGTGTGCGTCTGGTGTTTGATCTGAAACCCGCATCGCGCGAAAAATTTCTGGAGACCGCTGGCTGGCCCGCCGACTTGATGCCCGCACCTCCCGTCGCCATTGATGTGCCGCAGCCCGGCCAGATCGGCGACAGTGACGATGCGCTGGTGATCGTGATCGACCCCGGTCATGGCGGCGTTGATCCCGGCGCGACCAGCGCGTCAGGCCTCATCGAAAAGGATGTCGTGCTCACCATGGCGCTGGCCCTGCGTGATGCCCTGCTCGCCGATGGCCGCCTGGACGTGCGTATGACGCGTGACGACGACCGCTTTCTTTCGCTGCAGGAGCGTGTTGCGATTGCCCGCGCGGCCAAGGCTGACCTTTTCATATCACTGCACGCCGACTCGGTGGGCCGGGGCAGGGTGCGCGGCGCATCGGTCTATACGCTGTCCGACAAGGCGATGAACGACGAGGCCGAAGCCCTCGCCCAGAGCGAGAATGCCGCTGACGTGATTGCGGGCGTCGAAATCCCGGAGGCGTCAAGCGACGTGTCCGGCATCCTGATCGAGCTGGCCCAGCGTGAGACGAAAAACCTTTCCATCAGCTTTGCCCAGACCGTGATCGGCGAACTGGGTCAGGCAACCAGCCTTCTGACCGACCCGCACCGCTACGCCGGGTTCCGTGTGCTGACGGCGCCCGATGTGCCCTCGGTGCTGATCGAGCTTGGCTTCCTTTCAAACACGGACGACGAGCAGTCACTCCAGTCCGCCGACTGGCAGGCGCGGGTGGCGGGCGCCATCAGCCGGGCAGCCACGACCTGGTTTGAGCGCCGGGCGGCAGGAACGCTGGGCGGTGTGGCCGCACCCTGAGACCGCCTTGTGTGATGCGTTAACAACGTTTGGAAGTGATTTCGGATGGCCTCAAAGAGCCTGACGACATGGCCGGGAAAAGGCCATATTCATCGGGCTGGATGAGCGTGACTCATGCCCTCTCCCCATGATTGGAATGGGGAGAGGGCGCGAGCGCTTGCGAGCGGGTGATGGGTTTTCCGGGCAGTTGAGATGTTGAGGACTGCCCCCTCACGAAAATTGCTGCGCAATTTTCTGCTCTCCCCGAGGGGAGAGCAGAAGAAGGTGCAGGTGACGCGACGTACGTGTGACTCTGGCGGGGCGATATGCAGCGTTTTCTGAAAATCCTGAAATGGACCGGCATCAGCTTTGCCGGCCTCTTCATCGTGGGCGCCATCGGCATCACGATTTTTCTCTGGATTCTCTCGGAAGACCTGCCCGACACCGACAAGCTCGCCAACTACGAGCCGCCNNGAGCGCGTGCGCGGGGCATTCCTCTCGGCTGAAGACAAGAATTTCTACATCCATCCCGGCATCGACCCGATGGGCATCGCCCGCGCGCTGATCGACAATGCCTGGAACGCCATACAGGGAACCGGCAAGCGGCCTGAGGGCGCCTCGACCATCACCCAGCAGGTTGCCAAGAACTTCTTCCTGTCGAACGAAGTTTCNNGCAGCGCTTGTGTACTTCAACAAGTCGCTCGACGAACTGACGGTTGCCGAGGCCGCTTACCTTGCAGCACTTCCCAAGGCCCCGTCGAACTATCACCCCATCCGCCAGCGCGACGCCGCCCTTGAGCGCCGCAACTGGGTGATCGGCCAGATGGAGGAGAATGGCTACATCACCGAGGAAGAGGCTGAAGCCGCCAAGGCAGAAGACCTGATCGTCACCTTCCGCCCGCTGGGCGCGCAGTTCCAGGACGCGCAGTATTTTGCCGAGGAAGTGCGCCGCACCATCATCCAGCGTTATGGCGAGGAAAGCCTTGCGCGCGGCGGTCTGCAGGTGCGCTCGACGCTGAACCCGCAGATGCAGGCAATGGCGCTGAAAGCGTTCCGCGACGGCATTCAGGCCTATGACCGCCGCCACGGCTGGCGCGGGCCTGTGACGCGCATCGAGCTGGGCGAGGGCTGGCAGCAGCGCCTCGAGGCCCTGCCGCGCCTTTACGACCTTGAGGCCTGGCGTCTGGCGGTTGTCACCGAAGTGCCGAATGGCAAGGGCGCGGTAAAGATCGCCTTTGTTGACAACACGGGCGGCGAAATTCCGTGGGAGTATCTGAGCTGGGCGCGCCCCTTTGTGAATGACCGCTCGCTCGGGCCTGCGCCATCGAAATCAGCCGATGTGCTGGCGCCCGGCGATGTTGTTTATGTCGAAGCCGAAGACGCGCATGATGGCGGGGAAGGGCGGCGCGACACGTATGAGCTGCGCCAGGTTCCGGCAGTCAATGGCGGCATGATCGTGCTTGATCCGCATTCGGGCCGCGTGCTGGCCCTTGTCGGCGGCTTCAGCTTTTTTGACAGCGTGTTCAACCGCGCCACGCAGGCGCTGCGCCAGACGGGTTCGGCCTTCAAGCCCTTCGTCTATGCGGCCGCACTTGATAATGGCTACACGCCGTCGTCGCTCGTGCTCGATGGCCCGTTTGTTTACGATCAGGGCCCGGGCCTGCCGCTGTGGCGTCCGCAAAACTATTCCGGCGATTTCATGGGCCTCATCACGCTGCGCGTGGGCCTGGAGAAGTCGCGTAACCTGATCACGGTGCGCCTCGCGCATGCCGTCGGCATGGACAAGGTCGCCGATTTTGCAACGCGCGCCGGCATTGTTGATCACATGGACCCGATGCTGTCATTCGCGCTGGGCGCCGCCGAGACGACGCTGATGCGCCTGACTGGCGCCTATTCGATTTTCGTCAATGGCGGCCGCCGCGTGACGCCGACATTGATCGACCGCATTCAGGACCGCTACGGCCGCACGATCTATCGCCACGATGACCGGCCATGCGATGGCTGCGCCCAGGATGGCTGGCATGGTCAGGAGGAGCCCTTCCTTCAGCGCCTTGGCGTCGAGACGTTCGACGAGCGCACCTCTTTCCAGGTCGTCTCAATTCTGGAAGGCGTGGTCTCGCGCGGCACGGCAACGACGGTGAGATCGGTCGGCATTCCCGTCGCAGGCAAGACCGGCACCACAAACGATGAAAAGGATGCATGGTTCGTCGGCTTCACGCCCGACCTCGTGGTCGGAATCTATGTCGGCTTCGACCAGCCGCGCCCGATGGGCCGTGGTGAAACCGGCGGCCATGTCGCAGCCCCCATTTTCCGCGACTTCCTGACTGAGTGGAACGCGGGCCGCCCCGGCATTCCCTTCCGTATCCCGCCCGGGGTGGTGATGATGCGCGTGAACGCCCGCTCCGGCCAGCTGACCTCGGCTGACGATCCCGGCGCCATCCTTGAGCCCTTCAAGCCCGGCACAAATCCGAACACGACGGCCGCCCTGACCGGTGGCTCGGAAGGCGCAACAGGCGAGGATGACGACGCGCCTGCTGGCGATGGCGATGTCGGCGGGGGCACGGGCGGCCTCTATTGAGGCTTTGCGTGTGTGTCCGTCTTTGGCTAGAAGTCGCGCCCTGATCGCACTTCAAGGATGATTTGCCATGCGCGCCGAAACCCAGGCAGTCGCAAGCGACGTGAAAAAGTCGCTTGACCTGCTGAGGAGGCATCTTTGACTGGGATACTGCCCAGCGCCGCCTCGCCGAACTGAATGCCAAAGCCGAAGACCCGTCCATCTGGAACAAGCCCGTTGAAGCCCAGAAGGTGATGCGCGAGCGCACCCGTCTGGAAGAGGCTGTCTCGGGCCTGTCCGCGCTCCAGCGCGACTATGATGACGCCCTTGGCCTTATCGAACTGGCCGAGGCCGAAAACGACACCGCCATGGTGGAAGACGGCGAAGCGCAGCTGAAGGCGCTGCGCGACCGCGCCGCCGAACAGGAGATGAAGTCGCTGCTGTCGGGCGAGGCTGATGCCAACGACGCCTATCTTGAAATCAACGCAGGCGCAGGCGGCACGGAATCGCAGGACTGGGCGCAGATGCTTCTGCGCATGTACACGCGCTGGGCAGAGCGTTCCGGCCGCAAGGTTGAAGTGATCGGCATTTCCGATGGTGAGACGGCAGGCATCCGCTCGGCCACCATTCTGGTGAAGGGCGACAATGCCTATGGCTGGTTGAAGACCGAAACGGGCGTTCACCGTCTGGTGCGCATTTCGCCGTTTGACTCGAATGCCCGCCGCCACACGAGCTTTTCAAGTGTGTGGGTCTATCCCGTGATTGATGACTCGATCGAAGTCGAGGTGCAGGAAAAGGACGTGCGCATCGACGTCTATCGCGCCAGCGGCGCGGGCGGCCAGCACGTCAACAAGACGGAATCGGCGGTGCGCATCACCCACTTGCCGACCGGCATTGTGGTCGCCTGCCAGAACGACCGCTCGCAGCACAAGAACCGCGCCACCGCATGGAACATGCTGCGCGCGCGTCTTTACGAGCATGAGCTGAAAAAGCGCGAGGCCGCCGCCGATGCGCTCAACGCGCAGAAGACGGATATCGGCTGGGGCCACCAGATCAGGTCTTACGTGCTCCAGCCCTATCAGCTGGTGAAAGACCTGCGCACCGGCGTCACCTCGACCAGCCCGCGCGACGTGCTGGATGGCGAGCTCGACAACTTCATGCAGGCGTCACTGGCCCAGCGTCTGAAAGGCACCAGCGATCAGGTGATCGAGGACATTGAGTAAAGAAAACGCCGCCCCGCTCGAAAGCGAGGCGGCGTCCGCACCCCCTTGAAGTGCTGAAGTCTTACGTGGCGGGCTTGGCCGCCGGCGTCATCGCGGCTGCGGCGGGCTTGGCGCCGCCAAGGCCGTCTGTCGTCATGACGCTGGCCATCGCACCGCCGACATTGCTGACGGGCGCCATGGCGGGACGCGCGGCAGCCCCTGCCATCGAAGCGGCACTGGCAGCCTTTTCGCCAAGCGGATCGCCCGAATGGCGGCAATTGCCTTCAAAGAACGCGCCGGATTCAACCGACAGCGCCTCGTGGAGGATGTTGCCCTCCACATGACACGTGCTGGCAAGCTGGACTTTGCGGGCGCGGATGCCGCCCATCACCTTGCCGCGAACGACGACCTCTTCGGCGATGATCTCGCCGTGCACATACGCCTTCTCGCCGATGGTGAGCGAGGCGCTGCGGATGTCGCCTTCAACCTTGCCATCCACCTGCATGTCACCCGTCGAGACGAGCGTGCCGGAGACAACAAGGTCAACCGAAATGATCGAGGGCGCAGACCGGACCGTGCGCTGTGTCTTTTGCGCCGGGGGGGTCGGCGGCTCAACGACGTCTTTACCTCTCGAAAACATGCTGACCTGCTTTCAGAAAACTGACGGGGTTCCGGGCCGCTCCATCGTACCAGACCTCATAGTGGAGGTGTGGACCTGTGCTCCGGCCGGTAGAGCCAAGGGTTCCTACAATCTGTCCGAATGCAATTTCCTGGCCAGCCGAAACGGCCAGCGACTGCATGTGACCATAGCGCGTGCGGATGCCGTTGCCGTGGTCAATTTCGACCATCAGGCCATAGGGGCCGCGGCGTTCTGCGGTAAGCACGCGGCCGGGCGCTGTGGCGTGGATGGGTGTGCCATATTGGCCCCGGAAATCGAGACCGGCATGAAACGCGCTGCGCCGCGAGAACGGATCGGAACGTGTGCCAAATCCGCTCGACAGGCTGGTGTGCGCACGCAGGGGAAGGGCGAGCGGGGTGCTGAGCAGCACCTCATTCATGCGGTCAAATCGCGCCATGGATGCGCTGAGCATGTCAAACTGCGCTTGCGCGCCAACGCCCTGCAGCGGCAGATCGGCCAGCGAAATGCCGTCAGCGGGAATGAACGGTCCGCCGATCTGCGTCTGGGCAGGTGGCACCAGCTTGGCGACGTTCACGGCGGTCAGGTCGAAGGCGGAAAGCGTGCGCTCAACTTTTTCGTCGATCGCTGCGCGCATCGCTGCGGCCAGCGCGGCCTGGTCATCTTCAAGGTCCATCAGACGGCCATCAATCGCCGCAAGGCGGCGGCCGAGATAGCTCTTTGAAGCGGCGCGGGCAAAGGCGGTGCTGCGCAATGCGGTTGCCGGCGGACTCAGCTGCACTGTCGCTGAAGTGCCGCGCGACGCGGTGCGCGTGACCGGTTCATCAATAACCGGAGCCGCATCCGAATGATCTTCCTCGTCAGCCGGCGCCGGTGCAGGCGGCGCAACCGGAGCGGAAGCTGCATCGTCAGCAGCATTGTCGGTCTCGGGTCCGCCGGTGCCTTCTTCCGCCGAGCCTGTATCCGGAGCAGCACCCGGTGCCGTCTCCAGCGCATCTTCAGGGACGATCTCTTCTTCGGGCAGCGCCTCGTGCGCAGGTGCGTCGCGGCCGCCGCCGAGATCAAAGAGTGCGACCCGCGCCAGACGCGCGCGCACGCTCTCCAGCGTTGCATCGGCAGCCTCACCTTGTGCGAAGGTGACTTCAAGATCGCGCTGGCGTGCTTCCAGTGACGCCGTCATCTGGCCGAAGCGCTCTTCGGCAAGCGTCAGCGTGGCGTTGAGTTCCTCATAATCAAAACGCGCACGGGCCATTTCGGCTTCGTGCGCGCTTTTGAGATCTGCGATGCGGCCTTCAAGGCTCGCAACGATCTCGCGGTGAAACACCGTCGAGACAGACGCGTAAGCAAGCCAGCCGAGAACGGCCAGCAGCATACTCGCCATGATGCCCTGCTGTACGGGCGTCAGAACAACGAACTGAACGCGACCGTGACTACGCAGATAGATTTGACGTTCCGGGAAGTGGCGGCGAAAAAACGCCCGCGCCCGGGCTTTGAGCCCTGCCTTCATCCGTATGACCCCCAGCCCTTTGGATTGTCACCGCAACTGCGGCGCTCCAGCCACAATACCAACCGAAAATGCCTTCCATCGCAAGGATTTGTTCCGTTCTTTATATGTTTAGGTTAACGCGCCCGGGTGCGCCAGATCACATCAAACTCTCAGCGGCGCGTACCAGTCTGAGGCAAGCCCTGCGGCACCACGAGCAGCGGTATTGAACGGACCTTTAAGACCCCCGGGATAGTAGGTCTGAACCAGCGACTGAAATGTGACGGCTGGATCAATCTGGCGTTGCGCGCAGACCCGGGCGAACCAGCGCTGGCCCGCCGCGACATGCCCGATCTCGTCTTTATAGATGACATCCAGCGCCGCCGCTGACTCCGCATCACCGGCCCTCGTCAGTCCCTCGATCATGGTGGGAGTCACGTCAAGACCGCGCGCCTCAAGCACCATTGGCGCAATCACCAGCCGCGCCGCCAGATCAGATGATGTGGATTCCGCCGCCTTCCACAAACCGTCATGCGCCGGCAGGTCGCCATAGGAAGCGCCAAGCGCCTGAAGCCGCGCTGACAGAAGAAGGAAGTGCTTTGCCTCTTCGCCACCCACCTTGATCCAGTCGCCAGCAAACGGTGCGGCATCAGCAAACACCGCCGGATCATCGGCAAAGCGCCCGACGATATCGAAGGCAAGATCTATCGCATTGAGTTCGATATGCGCCAGCGCATGCAGCTGGGCGATGCGGCCCTTCTCGCTCACCAATGAGCGGCGTTTGACAAAACGCGGCGCCACAAGCTCGGGCCGTGCCGGGCGCGCCGGGCGCTGAGGCCAATTGGCAAGCGCTGCCGCATCGGGCGCGACGGACAATGCACCCGCCGCAAAGGCTGCTGCGGCATCAAGCGCAGCCTCCGCCTTCGCCCTGGCGTCGCCAGTGCAAAGCACCGNNTTTTCGACCCACACGCCATAGGCCTCGACCATCTTGCCTTCTTCGTCAGAGAGAAGGCCCACGGCCAGATCGTGCTTCTTCTTGAATTTGTCGTGAGACGCGACGCTGTCTTTCGAGACGCCAATCACCTGCGCCCCCGCCTTCTTGAAAGCGCCCGCCAGCGCCGAAAAATCAATCGCCTCGCGCGTACAGCCCGAGGTGTCATCCTTGGGGTAAAAGTAGAGGACCAGCGCCTTGCCCGCGCAGTCCTTCAATGAGAGTTTGCCGCCGCCATCCGAGGGCAGGCTGAATGCGGGGGCTTTCTGGCCTTCTTTTAACGATTTCGACATCTTGCCACTCTCCTTTAAGCCCGGATAAGGCCATACTTGGGTGACATGCCGTATTCTGGCAGCCCGGGGAAGTACGTAAGACCGAGTTCAACACGGGGCCTCGACCTAGAGCGTGACAGAGACGGTTTCAACCCCATCCGGCCCCGATGGCCACTTGCCTGTGCCGCACGCCGCCTGGTGGCGCGTGCTGCGCGTGGT
>DEIC01000134.1:30223-42083 GCA_002352285.1 Alphaproteobacteria bacterium UBA2784
GATGGCGTGATCGCGCCGCGGCGCATCGCGCTGATCGGTCCGTCGGCAACGATCCGCCGCACGCAAGATGGCCGCGTTTCGGTCGGTCTTGGTGCGGCCGGAAATGCAGCGCCGTCCGCCGAAGCGGGCGGGCCGGACGCCATGCAGACAATGTTTGATCTGCTGTTGGAAGCGCCGCAGTCGCGCGACAGCCTGACCTATCTCGCGCAGCTCGACATCAAGAGCGCGACGTTCACCTTCATTGATGAAAGAACCGGAACAACGCTGACCGCACCGGATGGCGCAATGTCCATTCAGCGCGATGCCGATGGCGTTGCCGTATCGCTTGAAGCCAATCTGGCCTTGCCGGGTGAAACCTGGCGTGTGGTGGCGCGCGCCGACTATGTGCACGGCTCGGAGGATGTGCAGGTCGAGGCAACGTTCGGCGACATCAGGCCGGCCAATCTTGCAGCGGCAGGCACACTCTTCGGCGGCCTTGGCGGCATTGATGTGCCGATCCGCGGAACAGCCTCGCTGACGCTCGATACGCAGTCGAACCTGACGAGTGCAGCACTCTTCCTGATCGCTGGCGAAGGCCGCATCAACCGCCCGGACATTGTTCCCGGCCCCGTCGCCTTTGATTCAGCAGAGGCGGCGCTGATGTTTGACGCGTCACTCGATCAGCTGATGCTGTCGGGCCTGACCATGCGGGCTGGCGAAAACTCGGCCAGCGTCAGCGGAACCCTGACCATCAATCGCAACCCTGATGGCAGTTATGACGCCTTCGGCTTTGATGTCGTGGCCGAGCCTGCCACGCTTCATGTCGAAGGCATGTATGACACGCCGCTGGCGATTGACCGCGCCGCCTTGCGTGGCACGTGGACACCAGCGACACGCAACATCCTTCTCGACATGGCAGCCTTGCGCGCGGGCGCCCTTGAGATGTCGCTGAGCGGCGCCATCGGCATCACCGATGCCGGGCCCGATCTGCAATTGACGGGAAGCCTCTCGCGTCTGCCGATCACCGACATGGTGGCCGCATGGCCCGTGGGGGTGGGCGAGGGCGCGCGCAGCTGGCTGGCCGAGAATGTTTTTGCCGGCACCATCACCGGCGGCACGCTGAAGGTGGCGCTGACGCCCGACATGTTCGCGATGGAGCGCCTGCCTGACGAGGCCTTCAGTTTCGACTTCGGCTTTGAGGGGTTGGAGGCAAACTTCATCAGTGGCCTGACCCACATCACCTCGGCTGCGGGCACGTCGCGCGTTGTGGGCGATTATTTCTCGCTCGACATTGCGGCAGGTGCTGTCGGCCCGCTCACCATCAATGCCGGCACGATGAAGGTTGATGATCTGGTGACGCGCGGCGCGCCCGCATTTTTCACGGCCGACATTTCTGGAAGCATTTCCGACGTGTTGCGGCTGATCGACATGGAGCCGTTGGGTTACGCCTCGCGCTTTGGCATTGAGCCGGACAAGGTTGTGGGCAACGCGGCGCTGCGCTTCAACGTCATTGTGCCGATGCTCAAAGAGCTGAAAGTCGCTGATGTCACTTTTGACATCGATGCTGATGTCACCGGCCTCGCACTGGAGCGTGGCCCCCGCTATTCGCTCAGCGACGGAAATTTTGCCTTTGCGATTACCGGCGATGCGCTTTCTGCCGATGGCACCGCAAAGCTCAATGGCGTGGCCGCGGCGATCAAGTGGGACGAGGATTTTGGCGCACGCACCGGCGCCAACTCAACGCGCATGGGAATCGCTGCGCGCCTCGATGGCGCCGCGCGCACGGCGTTGGGCCTGCCCGAGGGCCGCATCACGGGGACCATCGGCCTCAATATCACCACCGAAGGCTCGGGCATGCTCATCCGCGCGGTCGATGCCGATGTGGATTTCGCTGATGCCAGTCTCACGCTGCCCGAACTCGACTGGCAGAAGTTGCCGGGCGAGGCGGGACGGCTGAACGTGCGGCTTGAATGGCCCGAGAGCGAGCCGATGCGCGTGCGTGCACTTTCCTATGCCGGCACTGGCGCCGAGCTGCGCGGCTCTGCCTCCTTCGGGCCTGATGGCCAGCTGGAGACGCTGGCGCTGGATCGCGCCATTCTTGGTCCGGAAAACGATTTCACCGCAACAGTGGCGCGCACGCCCAATGGCTATGCCGTCAACGCCAGCGGCGCGCGCATCAGTGCAACCGGCATTCTGCGCGACCTGATGCGCGGCAATGACGATGGCACGCCTGCGCTGGACTGGCGCATCGCCGCGCGCTTCGACAGGCTTGTGCTGCGCGGTCAGGCGCTGGACGGCGCAATCATCGAGGCCGAGACACTGGGCGGCGCGCTGGCCGCGCTGCGTCTTGACGGCGCCTTCGACGGCGAAGTGCTGGCCGGACGCCTGACAAACATGGGGACCGATGGCCGTCAACTGACCGTCTCAACGCGCAATGCCGGTGCGCTGATGCGCGCGGCGACCGGATTTGAATCGATGATTGGCGGCGACCTGCGCTTGACCATGACCCTGCCGCCGCTGGCGCTTGCCAGCATCGGAGAGGGCGATCAGGCCAATCTGCCCGCCACGCGCGGTCGCCTGCGCATCAACGAGTTCCGCATCACTGACCAGCCGTTCTTCTCGCGCCTTTTTGCGGCGGGATCGCTGACGGGCATTGCTGATCTGATGAGCGGCGAGGGCATTACCTTCACCGCGCTGGATGTTCCTTTCTCCAGCAAGGACAGCCTGATTACGATTGAAGGCGCGCGTGCCAATGGCCCGGCGGTCGGCGTCACGTTTGACGGCGTTGCCGACCAGAAAACCGATGCCATTGATTTCGGCGGCACGCTCGTGCCGATCTATGGCCTGAACTCGATCTTCGATGAGATTCCGCTGCTGGGCGACATTCTGGCGGGCCGCGATGGCGAGGGCATTTTCGGCCTGACCTATGCCGTGCGCGGCGATGTGGATGAGCCGGGCATCACCGTGAACCCGCTGTCGGCGCTTGCGCCCGGCATCTTCCGCCGCATCTTTGAAATCGGCGGCGATGGCGAAGACCTGCCGGAACGCGATGAAGGCCCGGGCGAGACGCCGTAAGCGCCACTCACAGCACCATCTGCGATTGTGTCACCAGCGCAACCAGCTTGCCGTCATCGCGCGTGATGCGCGTCTGCCAGACCATCGTCTTCTTGCCGCGGTGGACCGGCTCGCACGTGCCAGTCACCACGCTGCCCTTGGGGGCAGGAGCCAGAAAATTCGTCTTGCTTTCAATCGTGGTCGTGCCCGCGCCCTGCGGCAGATTGAGAACAGTGGCGATGGCCCCCAGCGTGTCAGCAATCGCCATGATCGCGCCGCCATGAAGAATGGCCGGCACCGTGCAGATCGCGTCGCGCACGGTCACCTTGCCGGAAACGCGGTCTTTGCTTGCCTCAACGATCTCAAGCCCGATCAATTCGGCAAAGGGCAGCGGCATCGATTTGACCGCCGCAAGCATGTCCTGTGTCATTCCTTCATTTCCATAAAATCAGAAGCAAGCATAAGTTGAATGTGCGTCGCAATGCGCGCGCCCATAAGTTGTGTCACTCAGCCCGTCACCTAGCCTCGAAAAAAAGAGGCGGGGGCCAGCCATGGGAGATGCCGGAGACGCCGGGCATTTGATGCCCCCTGTTTCTGCGCTTCCGCACACCGCACCTTCATTCATCGCTCTCAGCCCGGTTCAACGTGATTTCTGCCAGCGCCATCTGGTGCTGCCGGTTGAAGAGACGCCACACGCCATCACTCTAGCAGTTGCGGAGAGGTCTGCGCATCTTGCCGCGTCGCTGACGCTTTTGTTTGGCAAAGAGGCGCATTTCGTGCGCTGGCCGCTGCCGGAATTGCGCGCGGCGATTTATGCGCGTGTGGCGCCGTTTGCCTTGCATGAGGCTGTGCATGGCTTGCGCGAAAGCGAGCCCGCGCGATCAGCATCCATGCGCGCAACGCCGTTTCAGATCGTATTGTTTGCAAGCCTCGGCGGGTTGTTTGTGGCGGCCCTTGCACTGAATGCCAGCGCGGCGCTTGTGCTGGCCGTTGCCTTCATGTCGGTTTTTTATGTGGGGCATTTTCTGTTGCGCACGCTTGCGGCCGGGGCAGGCGCTGCGACATTCCACAATCCGGCTGCACTGGCGCAGCCGCAGCTTGGCCTGCTGCCCGTCTATACGGTTCTCGTACCGCTCTATCGCGAGGCGCAGATCGTGCCGTCACTGATGGCGGCGATGCGCATGCTGGAATGGCCGAAGGATCGCCTTGACCTGAAACTGATTGTTGAAGAAGACGATCTGGAAACCCGCCAGGCGGCATCGCGCTTCGAGGATGAGGCGGAAGTCATCGTCGTGCCGCCGGGCGGTCCGCGCACCAAACCCAAGGCGCTCAACTTTGCACTCGCCTTTGCACGGGGCGATTTCCTTGTCATCTATGACGCTGAAGACCGCCCCGAACCCGACCAGCTGAAAAAGGCCCATGCCCGGTTTCAGGAGAGGGGTGAGCGGCCCATCGCCTGCCTTCAGGCGCGGCTCAATTGCTATAACCGCAATCGCAACTGGCTGACGCGCCTCTTCGCACTCGATTATGCGCTGTGGTTCGACTTCATGCTGCCGGGGCTCGAGCGCATGGGCCTGCCGCTGCCACTGGGCGGAACCTCAAACCATTTCCGTGTCAGCGTATTGCGCCACGTCCACGCATGGGATGCATGGAACGTGACCGAAGACGCCGATCTGGGTCTGCGCCTGATGCGCCACGGCCACCGCATCGCGACGCTGGATTCAACCACCTATGAGGAGGCCGCCGAAACGCTTGGCCCCTGGTTGCGCCAGCGCGCGCGCTGGCTGAAGGGCTATCTCATCACGTTTCTGGTGCACATGCGCGTTCCGGGCAGGGCGCTGATGGAGTTTGGCGCGTTCGGCGTGCTGGGCCTTGTATTCTTTATCGGCGGATCGGTGCTGACCGCGCTCGTCAATCCGGTGTTCTGGATATTGTGGATCATCTGGGCCGCGACTGGCACAAATGATTTTCATTTCCTGTTTGGCGGCACGGTCGAGGGGCTGGCGCTCTTCTCCATGATTGCGGGAAATCTCGGCTGCCTCGTCTTGTGGCTGATTGCCCCGATGCGGCGCGGCTGGATGGAACTGGCGCCATGGGCGCTGACGGCGCCGCTCTATTGGCTGCTGATTTCGGCAGCAGGATGGCTTGCGCTCTATGACTTCATCGCGCGCCCCTTCCACTGGCACAAGACGCCGCACGGCGCATCAGCAGCAAGCGCAGGTGCGCCATGAAGCGCATGATCGCCTTCCTCATCCTCCTCCTTCAGGCTGCGCCCGCGCTGGCGGGCGCCTGGACGCAACCGGAGGGCCGCACGCTGCGCATCGAAAAATTCTCCGCCTTTATTGGTGGCAGCGATGGCGTGATGGTGGAGCGTTATCTGGAGTTTGGCGTCACGGCAGACATCACGCTCATCACCACGACGACCGTTGCCCCCGATCCCGTGAAGGAATGGGGAGAGGCCGGGCGCGGCTCTGCCGCCATCGCGTTGCGACAGAACCTGTTTGCGTGGGAGGGCCTCGTCATGTCGGCGCAGTCGGGGCTTTACCTGCCGCGCAATCCGGATGGTGATGGCTTTGGCGAAGCGGAGTATGAGCATCGCGTGGCGCTGGGCTGGGGCGGCTCCATTCTGGGCACGGGCATCTTTGCCAATGCAGAGGCGGGCCTGCGCACCGATGTGCGTGGCCTGCCGCAGGCGCGCCTTTATGATTTCACGCTTGGCCAGAACCTCAGCGCCGATGTCCAGCTGATCTCGTCGCTCAGCCTGACCCAGCGCGACGGCTATGACATGGACGAGCGCCGCGAACAGGTCTCGCTTGTCTGGTCGATCACCGAGGAAGTGTCATTCGAAGCGGGCGTCAGCCGCACCACCTATGACAGCCCGTTCGCCGACGCCGACGAAGAGGGCCTCGCCGTTCACGTTGCGATATGGGCGCGGCGCTAACCCGAAAACGCCTGCAGCCCCGTCTGCGCGCGACCGAGGATGAGGGCGTGCACGTCATGCGTGCCCTCATAGGTGTTGACGGCCTCCAGATTCATCACGTGCCTTATGACGTGATATTCGTCTGACACGCCATTACCGCCGTGCATGTCACGCGCCACGCGCGCGATGTCGAGCGCCTTGCCGCAATTGTTGCGCTTCATCAGCGAAATCGCGGGCGGCGAGGCGGTGCCCGCCTCCATCATCCGGCCAAGGCGCAGCGCGCCGGAAAGCCCCAGCGCTATTTCGGTCTGCATGTCGGCAAGTTTCTTCTGCACCAGCTGATTGGCTGCCAGCGGCCGGCCAAACTGCTTGCGCTCCATCGTATAAGTGCGCGCCGCCTGCCAGCAGAACTCGGCGGCACCCATCGCACCCCACGCAATGCCATAGCGCGCGCGGTTGAGGCAGCCAAACGGACCCGCAAGGCCGCGCACATTCGGCAGGTAATTGGCGTCGGGCACGAACACATTGTCGAGCACGATCTCGCCCGTCACCGAGGCGCGCAGCGAAAACTTGCCTTCGATCTTGGGCGTCGAGAATCCCTTCATGCCGCGCTCAACGACAAAGCCGCGAATGTCGCCCGCGTCATCCTTGGCCCACACGACCGCGACGTCGGCAATCGGGCTGTTGGTGATCCACATCTTGGCGCCATTGAGCACATAGCCGCCGTCGGCTTTCCGTGCGCGCGTCACCATCGAACCGGGATCAGAGCCGTGGTCAGGCTCAGTGAGGCCAAAGCAACCCACATGTTCGCCGCTCGCAAGCTTCGGCAGGAAGCGCATGCGCTGCTCCTCCGTGCCATAGGCGTAAATGGGATGCATGACGAGGCTCGACTGCACGCTCATCGCCGAGCGATAGCCGCTGTCCACCCGCTCCACCTCACGTGCGACCAGACCATAGGCAACATAGCCAAGACCCGCGCAGCCATATTTTTCCGGCAGCGTGATGCCCAGCATGCCCTGCGCACCCATCTCGGACATGATGGCGCGGTCGAAGACTTCATTGCGGAAGCCCTCTCTCACGCGCGTCATCAGACGGTCGGCGCAGAAGCTGGCCGCACTGTCGCGCACCATGCGCTCGTCTTCCGTCAGCTCGCTGTCAAGCAGCAGCGGGTCTTCCCAGTTGAACGGCGCGCGATCAATATCAGGCTTGAGCGCGGATGCGGGCTTGGGGCTGGCCATGGCGTGGTGTCTCGAAGAAAAATGGTGCCGGCTGAGGGAATTGAACCCCCGACCAACGGTTTACAAAACCGCTGCTCTACCCCTGAGCTAAGCCGGCGCCTCTTGCGGGGCAACGCCATAGCGCAGCGGCAGGCAAGCTGGCAACAGGCTTTGCAAGCAGGCGCGCACCATGCAGGATGGCGATACCCCACCAATTCACGGACCTGATTGATGCAACCCGCAAAACTCGGCTTTTCGCCCGCCCGACTGCAAACCCTCGACCGCTATTTCAGCGAGAAATTTGTTGATCGCGGCCTGATCCCCAATGCCATGACCCTGATCGCGCGCGAGGGCGAGATCGCCCATCTCTCGCTATACGGCATGGCCGATGTCGAGCGCGGCAAGAAGCTGTCGGAGGATACGATCTTCCGCATCTATTCGATGACAAAGCCCATTACCTCGGTCGCCTTCATGATGCTGGTGGAGGAGGGCAAGGTTGCTCTCGACGATCCTGTCCATCGCGTCATCCCGGAGTGGCGCGACCTGCGCGTCTATAAGGCGGGGTTCATGGAGACATTCCAGACCACGCGCACGGATCGCCCGATGCAGATGATTGATCTGTTGCGCCACACGTCGGGCCTCACCTATGGCTTTCAAACGCGCACCAATGTCGATGCCGCCTATCGCAAGCTGGGCATCGGCGAGATCGAAAAAAGCGGCACACTGGACGGCATGGTTGAAAAGCTCGCGAAACTGCCGCTGGAGTTTTCGCCGGGCGCTTCGTGGAACTATTCGGTCTCGACCGACATTCTGGGTTACATCGTCGGCAAGCTTTCGGGCATGAAGTTTGAGGACTTCCTGCACCAGCGCATCTTCAAGCCGCTGGGCATGGTGGATACCGATTTCCACGTGCCCGATGCCAAGCACGCGCGCCTGGCCGCAAACTATGCGCCCAAGCCCGGCGGCGGCATGTTCCTCTATGATGATCCGGGCAAGAGTTCCTATCTGAAACCGCCTTCCCTGATTTCAGGCGGCGGCGGGCTTGTTTCGACCATGGCGGATTATTACCGCTTTGCGTCGATGCTCCTGGCGGGCGGCACGCTGGATGGCGTGCAATATCTCAGCCCCAAGACCATTGAACTGATGACGCAGAACCACATCCCGGGCGGCAGATCGCTGGGCGAGGCATCGGTCTCGATGTTCGCCGAACAGGCCAATCTGGGGTCGGGTTTTGGCCTTGGCTTTTCCGTCAACATATCGCCCGCATTGTCGATGGTGCCGGGCAGCGTGGGCGAATATGCGTGGGGCGGCGCTGCCTCGACCTATTTCTTCGTTGATCCGAAGGAAAAGCTGATCGTCATTTTCCTGACGCAGCTGATCCCGTCATCAACCTATCCGGCGATGCGCCGCGACCTGCGCACGCTTGCCTATTCAGCGATGACGCGGTGAGTTTCTAGGCTTTGCGCTCGCGCGTACGCTCCATGAAAATGGCAAGCACCGCGATGAGGCCATAGGCGAGAAGCGCCTGCATCGAAATCTCGTCGAGATTGGTTTCGGGCGTCGGCTGCGGGCCAAACCAGTTAAAGGCCTGCAGCGCCAGAAGCAGCGCCAGCGCGATCCACGGCATGTATTTGCCCGCCGTGTTCTTTGCGCGCGTTGCCGAGACCCAGATGAAAAGCCCGATCAGCAACACGCCGACTTCCAGCGGCATCGCAATTTCGGGATGGTTCCACAGGCCAAAGCCCAGCTTGTGATCGCTGTCGCCGATGATGCCGAGATCGGGCCGATGCACGGGCAGATCCAGAAGCCAGTGCGAGAACACACAGAACGCCGCAATCGCGGCTGCCATGATGCGTGGGCGCGCCCGCATGAAGGGATAGAGCGCCAATCCGAACAGCAGGCTCAGCGCAGCGGCACCCGCCAGCGAGTGCGTATAGGGCAAGTACTCAAGTGCCAGATTGTTCATCACCGTTGCACCCGGCTCGATCGAATAGCGTTCGATGTCGGCCAGCGCGAGGCCGAAGAACCCGATATCGAGCGCCTGCACCGCCACAAAGGTGACGGGAAGCGAGGGCGATGCCTTCAAAGGGCGCAACGCCAAAGCCGCTGCATAATGGCCGACAAACATCGCGTGATCTCCCGCTAACCCCTGAAGGTCGCAGAGCTTCGGGCCAACGCAGGTGTCTGACAAGAATGGCAGAAAGGTCGCAACCCCGTGCAATCCCGCCATTTCACGGCAAATTCGTTGACTTTTAAGGTCTGATGCGCATATTGCGCCGCAACTGACAGGCCGCCGCTGCGAGGGCAGCAAGGCTGGCAGGAGTGGTGGCGATCAAAAGGCGCAGGACTTTTCGCGCTTGTCCCGCTCCGGCAATCCCAAGGCATCACCGGTCAGCTTTGTCTTGAGCTGGCGCACGCTTTTTGTGATCGACGTCGCCCGCTTTGAACCCTGTCGATCCGCGTGACACCCGAAAGTATCAATGGCCACTTTTGAAGAACTTGGTCTTGGGCCCGAAGTGCTCAAGGCCGTTGCCGACTCAGGCTACACCACACCCACACCCATTCAGGAAAAGGCGATCCCGCAGGTGCTGCGCGGCCGTGACGTTCTGGGCCTTGCCCAGACCGGCACCGGGAAAACCGCGTCGTTCACGCTGCCGATGATCGACATTCTGGCGCAGGGACGCACGAAAGCGCGCATGCCGCGCACGCTGATCCTGGAGCCGACGCGCGAACTTGCCGCCCAGGTGGCGGAAAGCTTTGAGCGTTATGGCAAGTATCACAAGCTCTCAATGGCGCTCCTGATTGGCGGCGTTGCCTTTGGCGATCAGGACAAGAAGCTGGACCGCGGCGTTGACGTGCTGATTGCGACGCCGGGCCGCCTGATCGACCAGTTCGAGCGCGGCCGCCTGATGATGTCAGGCGTGCAGGTGCTCGTGATCGACGAAGCCGACCGCATGCTCGACATGGGGTTCATTCCCGACATCGAGCGCATCTGCAAGCTGCTGCCATTTACGCGCCAGACGCTGTTCTTTTCGGCCACCATGCCGCCGGAAATCACGCGCCTGTCAGAGCAGTTCCTCAACAATCCCGTGCGCATCGAAGTGGCCAAGCCGGCCACCACGGCTTCAACGATTGAGCAGAAGCTTGTCACCGTTGCCGAAGATGACAAGCGCGAGGCCCTGCGCCGCTTCCTGCGCAGTGAAACGGTTTCCAACGCCATCATCTTCTGCAACCGCAAGCGCGACGTGGACATTGTGGCCAAATCGCTGGCCAAGCACGGCTTCAATGCAGCGCCGATCCACGGCGATCTCGATCAGTCGGTGCGCACGCGCACGCTGGAGAGTTTCCGCTCTGGCGAATTGCAGTTGCTGGTGGCCAGCGACGTGGCCGCACGCGGCCTCGACATTCCTGCCGTCAGCCACGTGTTCAACTTTGATGTGCCGTTCCATGCCGATGACTATGTGCACCGCATTGGCCGCACGGGCCGCGCGGGCCGCTCGGGCACGTCGATCATGATTGCAACGCGGCGTGAAGGTGAATTCGTCGAAGCGATTGAGAAGCTGACGGGCAAGCCCATCACGCGTGTTGAGCTTGAGGGTCTTGCGGTTGATCCTGCCTCTGCCGCGCCAGAGGAAGGTGAGCGCCGCGGTCCCAAGGGCCGCAACCGCCGGGGTGCGCGTGGCGGGCGTGGCGGTGCCGACAAGGCGCCGCGTCCGGCAAAGTCGGCGGTCAAGCAGGAAAAGCCCGTCTCCGAAGAGACAGCGCAGCCCGTGTTGGCCGAAGCAGTGCAGCCCGCCGTCGAAATGCCCGTCGCGCCAGAGCGTCCGCGCCACAAACCGCGTGAAGAGCGCAGCGCAAAGCCGAAGGAAGCCTTGGCGCATCATCACGCGCCCGCGCAGCCTGCGGCTCGACAGCACCAGCGCGCTGATCACCGGCGTGACCATCGCCGTTCCGAGAGTAGTGGCGAAAGCGGCGGTCGCGTGATCGGCTTTGGCGATGCGATGCCCGCCTTCATGCGCCAGTCTGCGCGCTTTACTTCGGCGCCGGCCAACACCGATCCTGAAAAGGAAACCGCTTAGGCCGATCCGGCCTTTAGCCTGCCGAACGCCGCGTTCAGGCGGCGCACCGCCTCGTCAATCGTGCCTTGCGATTTGCAGAACGCAAAGCGCAGCAGCGTGCGCGGCGCTTCACCTGAGTAGAAGACGCTGAGTGGAATGGTGGCAACGCCGCCTTCCGCTGTCAGCCGCTTGGCAAAGGTCACGTCATCTTCGTTGATGCCCAATGGCGCGTAATCGCCCGTGGCAAAATAGGTGCCCTGGCACGGCAGCATGGCAACGCCCAGCTGCGACAGCGCGCCCGAAATCGCATCGCGCTTGGCCTGCAGGTCTTTGGTGAGCGCCACATAAAACCGCTGCTCGTGGTCCAGCCCATGGGCAACGCCCGCCTGCAGCGCGGGCGGGGTGGTGAAGGTGACAAACTGATGCGCCTTGGCAATCACGCCGATCAGCGGCGCCGGCCCCTCGATCCAGCCGACCTTCCAGCCGGTAAGCGAAAAGATCTTGCCTGCACTGCCGATGCGCACGGTGCGCGCGCGCATGCCGGGCAGCGTCATCAGCGGCACATGTTGCAGGCCATCAAAGGTCAGATGCTCATAGACCTCATCGCAGATCACGCGCAGATCATGTTTGAT
>DEIC01000009.1:0-2415 GCA_002352285.1 Alphaproteobacteria bacterium UBA2784
GCCATCCGCGAAGGCGGCCGCACCGTCGGCGCCGGCGTCGTCGCAAAGATCATCAAGTAAGAGATGGCCATGCAGGCGCAAAACATCCGCATCCGGCTCAAGGCCTTCGATCACCGCATCCTGGATACGTCCACGCGGGAGATCGTGAATACGGCCAAGCGCACGGGCGCAAAGGTCCGCGGTCCCATTCCGCTGCCCACCCGCATCGAGAAGTTCACGGTGAACCGCTCTGTGCATGTGGACAAGAAGAGCCGCGAGCAGTTCGAAATCCGCACGCACAAGCGCGTGCTCGACATTGTTGACTGGAATCCGCAGACGGTGGACGCGCTGATGAAGCTCGACCTTGCGGCCGGCGTCGATGTCGAGATCAAGCTCTAAAGGGATTTGCCCATGCGGTCCGGTGTGATCGTCCAGAAGCTGGGAATGACCCGCGTCTTTACAGACGACGGAAAGCACATTCCCGTCACCGTGCTGAAGCTCGACAACTGCCAGGTTGTCGCGCAGCGCACGGTCGAGAAAGACGGCTATGTTGCCGTGCAGCTTGGCGCCGGGGTGACCAAACCCGCCCGCGTCGCCAAGCCGGTGCGCGGCCACTTTGCCAAGGCCAATGTTGAACCCAAGCGCAAGCTGGTGGAGTTCCGTGTCAGCAAGGACAATCTCCTTGCGGTCGGCGACGAGCTGACNNTCAACCGGCCAGCGCCAGGATCCGGGCAAGGTGTTCAAGGGCAAGAAGATGGCCGGCCACATGGGCCAGGTGCTTGTCACCACCCAGAACGTGGAAGTCGTCCGCACGGACGCCGAGCGCGGCATCATCATGGTGCGCGGCGCGGTCCCCGGTTCAAAGGGCGGCTGGGTTTCGGTGCGCGATGCCGTGAAGTTTGCGCTTCCCAAGGAAGCCCCCAAGCCGGGCGCTGTCCGCAAGTCAGCGAACAAGGACGCGTAACGACATGAAGGCGACCGTCAAATCACTCAGCGGCACCGATGCCGGCACGATCGAACTCAAGGACGACATTTTCGGGCTTGAGCCGCGCGCCGACATTCTTCACCGCGTCGTCAACTGGCAGCTGGCCAAGCGCCGTGCGGGCACGCACAAGACGCTGACCCGCGCCGAGGTCAACAAGACCAAGAAGAAGTCGATCAAGCAGAAGGGCTCGGGCGGCGCCCGCCACGGCGCGCGCAACGTGCCGCAATATCGAGGCGGCGGCCGTGCGATGGGCCCGGTTGTGCGCAGCCATGCGTATGACCTGCCCAAGAAGATCCGTTCGCTGGGCCTCAAGCTCGCGCTCTCAGCCAAGCAGCGTGACAACAAGCTGGTGGTCGTGGATGCGGCAACGGTGCCTGCTCCCAAGACCAAGGAAGTGGCGCAGGCCTTCAAGAAGCTCGGCGTGGCGTCGGCCCTGGTGGTCGATGGCGCGTTTGATGCGGGCTTTGAGCGCGCTGCACGCAACATCGCCAATGTGACGCTGCTGCCGGCAGCAGGCCTCAATGTCTATGACATCCTGCGCCGCGACACGCTCGTCATCACGCGCGATGCGATCAGCAAGATTGAGGAGCGTCTGTCATGACCGCGCTCAAGCATTATTCGACGATCCTTTCGCCGGTGATCACCGAAAAGTCCACGACGGCGTCGGAGAACAACCAGGTTGTTTTCCGCGTGCCGCTGAAGGCGACCAAGCCCGAGATCAAGGAAGCGGTGGAAGCCCTTTTCAAGGTCAAGGTGAAGGCGGTCAACACGCTGCGCCAGAAGGGCAAGCTGAAGCGCTTCAAGGGCATCGTCAGCCGCCGCAACGAAACCAAGAAAGCGGTCGTGACCCTGATGCAGGGCCATTCGATCGACGTGACGACGGGTCTCTAAGCCATGGCCTTGAAGACATATAATCCAGTTACGCCGGGCATGCGCCAGCTGGTGCTGGTGGACCGCTCGGGTCTGCACAAGGGCGGCCCCCTGAAGGCGCTCACCGAAGGCCAGTCTGAAAAGGGCGGCCGCAACAATACGGGCCGCATCACGCAGCGCTGGCGCGGCGGCGGGCACAAGCGCGCCTATCGCGTGATCGACTTCAAGCGCAACAAGTTCGACATGCCGGCAAAGGTCGAGCGTCTGGAGTATGACCCGAACCGTTCGGGCTTCATCGCGCTCGTGAAGTACACCGATGGCACGTTTGCCTACATCCTCGCGCCGCAGCGTCTTGCGCCGGGCGATGAAGTGGTGTCGGGCGCGCGCGTTGACGTGAAGCCGGGCAATGCGATGCCGCTGGGTGCGATGCCCGTCGGTTCGCTGGTCCACAACATTGAAGTGAAGCCGGGCGCAGGCGGCAAGCTCGCGCGTTCGGCTGGCACGTATGCGCAGTATGTCGGCCGCGATCAGGGTTATGCGATCCTGCGTCTGTCGTCGGGTGAAACGCGCAAGGTGCTGCT
>DEIC01000009.1:2463-2972 GCA_002352285.1 Alphaproteobacteria bacterium UBA2784
ACATCGAAATTCATCGTGCGCTCGCGCCACGAGAAGAAAGCCAAGCGGTAAGGAAACGCACTCATGTCGCGTTCAGTCTGGAAAGGCCCGTTTGTGGACGGCTATCTGCTCAAGAAGGCAGAGACCGCACGCTCATCCGGGCGCAAGGATGTCATCAAGATCTGGAGCCGCCGCTCGACGATCATGCCGCAGTTTGTCGGCCTGACGTTCGGCGTGCACAACGGCCAGAAGCACATCCCGGTTCTCGTGTCGGAAGACATGGTCGGCCACAAGTTCGGCGAGTTCGCGCCGACGCGCACCTTCTATGGCCATTCGGCCGACAAGAAGGCCGCGCCGAAAAAGGCCGCGGGCGGCAAGTAAGGATCAGGGGATATGAGCAAGCCAAAGACCAAACGCCGCCTGCCGGACAACGAAGTCCGCGCCAAGCTCCGCATGCTGCGCACCTCTGACCGCAAGCTGAACCTTGTGGCGCAGACGATCCGCGGCAAGAAGGCGGCCGACGCGATTGC
>DEIC01000003.1 GCA_002352285.1 Alphaproteobacteria bacterium UBA2784
ACCTATCTGCACAATCAGGTCGTGCCGGGCCTTGGCAAGATCGGTGTGCTCGTGGCGCTCGAGTCGACGGGCAAGACGGATGAGCTGATGGCGCTGGGCAAGCAGGTGGCCATGCATGTCGCCGCCGCCAACCCGGTTGCGCTCAATGCCGAGGGCGTTGATCCCGCCGTCATCACGCGTGAAAAGGACGTGCTCGCCGACAAGGCGCGCGCGGGTGGCAAGCCCGAAGCCGTGATTGCCAAGATCGTCGAAAGCGGCATCAAGACCTATTTCAAGGAAGTGGTGCTGCTCGATCAGGCCTTCGTGCATGATCCCGGCAAGTCCGTCGCCCAGGCGATCAAGGAAGCCGAGGGCCGCGTTGGCGGCGCCATCACCCTCAAGGGCTTTGTGCGTTTTGCCCTGGGCGAAGGCATTGAGAAGCAGGAAGCCGACTTTGCCGCCGAAGTTGCGGCTGCAGCGAAAGGCTGATCGCGTAGCAACCGGAACCACTGCAAGCCGACAGGCCCGCTGACAGGAGCGTCCTCCATGACCACGCCCGAAACCACCAAGACCCGTTACAAGCGAGTGCTCTTGAAGGTTTCGGGTGAGGCGCTGATGGGCGATCAGTCATACGGCATTGATCTGGGCACCGTCACGCGCATCGCCTCTGAAGTGAAAGATGCGATCAGCGCAGGCGCGCAAGTCTGCCTCGTGATCGGCGGCGGTAACATCTTCCGCGGTCTTTCGGGAGCAGCATCCGGCATGGACCGCGCAACGGCCGATTACATGGGCATGCTGGCGACCGTGATGAATGCGCTCGCCATGCAGAATGCGCTGGAAAGCATCGGCGTCGATACGCGCGTGCAATCGGCCATCCCGATGACCAGCATCTCGGAGCCCTATATCCGCCGCCGCGCCATCCGCCACATGGAAAAGGGCCGTGTGGTGATTTTCGCGGCGGGCACCGGCAATCCCTTCTTTACGACCGATACAGCGGCCGCCCTGCGCGCCGCTGAAATGGGCTGCAATGCGTTGTTCAAGGGCACCCAGGTGGACGGCGTTTACTCTGCCGACCCCAAGAAAGACCCCAAAGCCACGCGTTACGACCGCCTGACCCACCACGAGGTCATTGCCCGCGACCTGAAAGTGATGGACGCGGCTGCCATCAGCGTCTCGCGCGAGAACCATATTCCGATTATCGTCTTCAACATCCACCAGAAGGGCGGATTCGTCCGCGCGCTTCTGGGGCAAGGGCCGTGCACGGTGATTGAAGACGCCGCCGGATAACCGGCCGGCACGCGAAGGAGAAAGATCATGGCAGCGCCGCAACCACTCGATATGGCCGACCTGAAGCGCCGCATGCAGGGCGCGCTGGCAACCCTGAAAACCGAATTTGGTGGTCTGCGCACGGGCCGTGCCTCGGCTTCGCTGCTCGAACCCATTCACGTCGATGCCTATGGCAGCTCGATGCCGCTGAACCAGGTCGCCACCATCAACGTGCCCGAACCGCGCATGATCAGCGTGCAGGTGTGGGACCGCGGCATGGTGGTGTCGGTGGACAAGGCGATCCGCAACGCAGGGATCGGCCTGAACCCGCAGGTTGATGGCACGCTGATCCGCGTGCCCATCCCGCCGCTGTCAGAGGAGCGCCGCAAGGAGCTCGCCAAGCTCGCCGCCAAATATGCCGAGCAGGCCCGCGTTGCCGTGCGCAATGTGCGCCGCGATGGCATGGATCACTTGAAGCGCCTTGAAAAGGAACACGTCATCAGCGCCGACGAGCACAAGAAGCAGGCCGACGACGTTCAAAAGGCAACCGACGCCACCATCAAGGACATCGACGCCGCCCTGCAGCACAAAGAACAGGAAATCATGCAGGTCTGAGGCGGCACGGCCATCGAAGGGCCATTTTCCGGGGTAAAGCAGGACGGCATGACAGAAGGTGTGGAACGCGCAACGGCCAAGGAGGCTTCTTCCAAGCCTCAGCCGCCGCGTCACGTCGCCATCATCATGGACGGNNGAAAACTGGAACCGCCCGGCAGAGGAAGTGGACGGGCTGATGAGCCTGTTGCGCCGCTTCATCCACGAGGATCTGGAGCGCCTCCATGCGCAGGGCGTGCGCGTGCGTGTCATCGGCAGTCGCGAAATGGTGGCGCGCGACATCGTTGATCTCATCCGCAAGGCAGAGGAACTGACGCGCGACAACACCGGCCTCAACCTGATGATCGCCTTCAACTATGGCGGTCAGGATGAGATTGTTGACGCAGCCCGCGCCATTGCGCGCGAGGCCGCTGCCGGGCGCCTCAGGCCCGAAGATATTTCGCGCGCAACGATTGAGCAGTTCCTGCAGACCAGCGGCGCGCCAAATCCGGATCTTGTCATCCGCACCAGCGGCGAAAAGCGCCTGTCGAACTTCCTCATCTGGCAGTCAGCCTATGCCGAGCTCGTCTTTGTCGATGAGCTGTGGCCTGACTTCACGCGCGCCACGCTGGAATCGGCCATTGCCGAGTATCACCGCCGCGACCGGCGCTTTGGCGCAGACGGCACGGAGCCCAAACCGTGACGGCGCCCGAAAGCGGGGCCAGTGGTGTCGCCGCACGCTTTGCCAGCCTCAATCTGGGTGTGCGCACCATCTCGGCGCTCGTGCTTGTCGGCATCGCCATGGTGGTCGTCTATTACGGCGAATGGGTGCTGGCCGCATGGATTGCATTGGCGGGCAGCCGCATGCTCTTTGAGTGGTATCGCATGACGGTGCCGGGCCGCTGGCGTGCCGCTCTGGTGGCCGGCATGATCGGTCTGGGCGTCGTGCTTGTTCTGGCGACGCTTGATTACTACTGGATCGCGGTTGCAGTTGTTGGTGTTGGCGCTTCGCTTGCCGCCATCGTGGCCGTTCTTGAATCACGCAACGCGGCGTGGGCGGTGGCGGGTTTTGTCTATGTCGCGCTTCCCGGTGTTTCGCTGATCTGGCTGCGCGAGGGTTCAGTCCTTGGCGCGGAAAGCCTCCTCTGGCTCCTCTTCACGGTGTGGAGCACGGATGTGTGCGCCATGCTGGCGGGCGCATGGATCGGCGGCCCCAGGCTGGTCCCGCGCCTCAGCCCGAAGAAGACGTGGGCCGGTTTGGTCGGCGCGCTCCTGGCATCCGTGATCTGCGCCATTGTGTTCTGGCTGTCCGTGCCGGGCACCCAGCTAGTGCCGATCATCCTCGCCGCGCTCGTGCTGTCGCTGATTGCCCAGATCGGCGATCTTGGCGAAAGCGCCGCCAAGCGCCACTTCCACGTGAAAGACTCAGGCTCCGTCATCCCCGGCCATGGCGGCTTTCTCGATCGCCTCGACAGCCTGATGGCGGCAAGCCTCGCCTATGCCGCAGTAAAGCTCTTCATCCCCGATGCGCCCTTCAGCTTTGTGGTGTCACCCGGCTTCATGGTGTCGCCATGACATCGCGCAGCCTCACCATTCTGGGTTCAACCGGCTCGGTGGGTTGTGCAACGCTGGACGTCGTTGCGCATCTGCGCGCCACAGCGCAGGAGGACATGCGCATCGTGGCCCTGACAGCCGCGCGCAACATCGACCTGCTGGCAGCCCAAGCCATCAAGTTCAATGCAGCGTTTGCAGCCGTCGCAGACCCCGCGCTCGGGCCCGCGCTTGCCGCCTTGCTCGCAGGCACGGGCATCCGCACCGGCGCCGGGCCGCAGGCGATTATTGATGCGGCGGCGATGGAGAGCAGCTCTGTCATGGCAGCGATTGTCGGAAGTGCCGGTCTTGCACCCACACTTGCTGCCGTCAGGCGCGGCGCAACGCTCGCGCTTGCCAACAAGGAATGCCTGGTTTCGGCGGGCGCGTTCTTCATGGATGAAGTGCGCCGCTGCGGGGCCACCCTTATTCCGGTCGANNACGGCGTCCGGCGGGCCCTTCCGCACCATGCCGCAGGCGCGCATGGCGCAGGTAACACCCGAAGAGGCGATTGCTCACCCTACGTGGTCGATGGGCCCGAAAATTTCGGTCGATTGTGCGACACTGATGAACAAGGGGCTGGAGCTGATCGAGGCGCATCACCTCTTTGGCATGGATGCGGATCGCCTCGATGTGCTCGTGCACCCGCAATCGCTGGTCCATGCCTTTGTCGTCTGGCGTGATGGTTCTGTGCTGATGCATGCGGGCGCGCCCGACATGCGTACGCCGATTGCCGTCGCGCTCGGCTGGCCCCGCCGCGTAGATTCGCCCGCCCGGCGGCTCGATCTGACCTCTTTGGCCGGGCTCTCCTTTGAGCAGCCGGATCTTGAGCGTTTTCCGGCACTTAAGCTTGCCCGCCAAGCCTTGCGGGCGGGGCGGGGCGCGCCTACCATTCTCAACGCCGCCAATGAAGTGGCGGTTGCGGCGTTTCTGGACCATGCCATCGGCTTCCTGGCGATTGCCGGAACCGTGGGCGATTGCCTCGCCGCAATGGGGGAGCGCCGGGCGCCGGCTTCGCTGGAGGAAGCGGTCGCCCTCGATGAAGAAACGCGCCGCCTGGCGCAGGGTTTTGTCCGCGCCGCCGTGGCTGCGCAATAGACGGGATACGGCGATGGAAGGTCTGGGCATTGTTGGCGACTTCATCAGCGGCGGGGCGACCTATATCCTGCCATTCCTCTTTGTACTGACGATTGTCGTCTTCGTGCACGAGCTCGGCCACTTCCTGATGGGCCGGTTCTTCAATACGAAAATCGAAACGTTCTCCATCGGCTTTGGCCGCGAGATGTTCGGCTTCAACGACCGGCACGGCACGCGCTGGAAATTTTCGTGGGTGCCGCTGGGCGGCTATGTGAAGTTCTGGGGTGACGAAACCGCCGCCTCGACGCCCGATATTGATGCGCTGGAAAGCGTCAAGAACGATCCGGAGCGCAGCCGCTGCTTTCACTTCAAGCCGGTGCACCAGCGGGCGTTGATCGTGGCCGCAGGCCCCTTTGCCAATTTCATCTTTGCAACGATCGTGTTTGCCGCTCTCTTCAGCATCTATGGCGAACCGCGCATCGGCACCCGCATTGGCGAGGTGCTGGAAAATTCTCCCGCCGCCGCCGCAGGCATTCTGGCAGGCGACCGTGTCATCTCCATCGACGGCGATCCCGTCACCGAGTTCGATGAGATCCGCGCCGCCGTCATGGCATCGGGCGGTGATCCGCTCTCTCTGGCAGTTGACCGGGGCGGCGCCCCCGTCACGCTTCAGATCGTCCCTGCCTATGAGGAGATGGGCGGCCCTGTCGGTGGCGAGAACAAGGTCTGGCGCATCGGCCTTCGCCCCTCGGGAGACGAGGGGAATCGGACCCTGATTCACCATGATCCCGCCTCGGCCCTCTATCGGGGCGCCAAGGCCAATGTGGATATTATTTCACAGTCGCTGGCCTTTATCGGGCGCCTGATTGTGGGGCGGGAGGACGCCTCCCACCTTTCCGGGCCTGTTGGAATTGCCCGGACTTCGGGGGAAGTGGCCGCGAATCTTGGCCTTTTGTCCCTCATCCAGCTGATGGCTGTCCTTTCTGTAACTGTCGGAATGTTCAACCTTTTCCCCATTCCGATGCTCGACGGCGGCCATCTTCTGTATTATGCATTCGAGGCCGTTCGCGGCAGGCCGCTGGGGGAGCGGGCGCAGGAATTCGGATTCCGTATCGGGCTGGTGCTGGTTGGGTCGCTGATGGTGTTTGCGACCTTCAATGACCTCGCCAAATTGCTCTGATCCGGCTAATCCGGCTTCGCGGCGTTAAGAACCACATCCGGTCCCGGTTTCGAGTGTTAGGGTTAGACATGAAGCGTCTCGCGCTTGGCCTTCTTCTTGTTGTCGCCTCGGCTTTTCCTGCCTATGCGCAGACGGCTCCGGATTCATCCACGCAAAGCCAGCGCATTGTCACGCGCATCGTCGTCGAGGGTACGCAGCGTATCGAGCCCGGCACCGTGCGCTCTTACATGCCCGTGCGCGAGGGTGAGCCGGTTGACGATGCACTGATCGACCGTTCGCTCAAGGCGCTCTATGCAACCGGCCTTTTTGCAGACGTCACCATTACCGCGAGCGGCACCGAACTTCTCGTCAAGGTGCGCGAGAACCCGCTCATCAACCGCGTGGCGTTTGAAGGCAATGGCAAGATCTCGCAGGAAGACCTTGAGAAAGAAGTCCAGCTCAAGCCGCGCCTGATTTTCACGCGCGCCAAGGTGCAGTCTGACGTGCAGCGCATCGTCGAGTTGTACCGCCGCGCCGGCAATTTTGCCGTGACGGTGGAGCCCAAGATCGTCGAACTCGACCAGAACCGCGTCGATCTCGTCTTCGAGATCAATGAGGGTCCGGAAACGGGCGTGACCCGCATCAACTTCATCGGCAACCGCGTCTATGACGACGCCGAACTGCGCGGTGAGATCGCGACAACGGAGTCGGCCTGGTGGCGCTTCCTTTCGTCCAACGATAATTACGATCCTGATCGCCTTGCCTTCGACCGCGAGCAGCTGCGCCGTTTCTACCTGCGCAATGGCTATGCCGACTTCCGCGTGATTTCATCAGTGGCCGAACTGGCGCGCGACAATTCCGGCTTCTACGTCACCTTCACCGTGGAAGAGGGCGATCTCTACTCCTTTGGCAAGATCGACATCGAGACGAACCTGGAGGAGATCGACAAGGACGAGCTGATGATGCTCATCCTGGTGGAAGAGGGCGACGAGTATAACGCCGAACTGATCGACAAGACGATCGATGCCGTGACCTATGCGGTAGGCGTGCGCGGCTATGCCTTTGCTGAGGTCAATCCGCGCGTCCGCCGCAACCGCGACACCAAGACCATCGACCTGATTTTCCAGATCGAGCAGGGTCCGCGCGTTTACATCGACCGCATCAATATCGTCGGCAACACCCGCACGCTTGACCGCGTGATCCGCCGCGAAATCCGTCTGGCAGAGGGTGACGCTTTCAACCGCGTACTGATCGACCGCTCGCGCGCCCGCATCCGCGGCCTTGGCTTCTTCAAGACGGTGGAAATCACGGAGGAGCCGGGTTCGGCCCCTGACCGCACGTCGCTCACGGTGACGGTGGAAGAGCAGTCAACCGGCGAGTTGTCCGTCGGCTTCGGCTTCTCTTCAACCGAAGGACTTGTCGGCGACCTTTCCTATACCGAACGCAATCTGCTGGGCCGCGGCCAGTTCCTGCGCATGCGCCTGTCACTGTCTGACCGCCGTCAGCAGATCGATCTGCGCTTTACCGACCCCTACTTCCTTGACCGGAACTTTGCGGCAGGCGTGGACCTTTACTCTACTGAATCCGATTTCAGCGAGTCGTCCTACTCAACGGAGTCGACCGGCTTTGGTCTGCGCGCCGGCTTCCCGCTGACGGAATTCACGCGTTTGGGCCTGCGTGTCTCTGGCCGCCGCGACATCATCGAGCCTGATCCCACGGCGTCTGACGCCATCCGCGCGCTGCAAGGCACGTCCTATACGGCGCAGGCGGGCTTTACCTACTCGTTTGATACACGCGATGACCCGCGCACGCCCAAGACGGGCTTTATCGGCTCGTTCGATCTGGATGTATCGTCGGTGAATGTTGAGGACATCATCGAGGTGTTCCCGTGTCCGACAACGGGTTGTACCTTTGTCGAAGACAGCTATTACTACTATCGCATTGAAGGCAGCATTAAGGGCTACCAGCGCCTGTGGAGCGATGATTTCATCGCCTCGCTCGCCATCAATGCCGGTTATGTTGACGACTTTGCCAGCGATGGCGGCTTCATCGACGGCGTGCGCATCAATGACCGCTTCTTCAAGGGCGGCTCGTCGTTCCGCGGCTTCGAGAACTCGGGCGTCGGCCCGCGCGACACGGCCTCGCTGTCGCAGGACGCAGTGGGCGGCCAGTTCTATGCCATCAGCACGTTTGAGCTGACCTTCCCGAATTACCTGCCGGAAGAATTCGGCATCGAGACGGCGGCCTTTGTTGATTTCGGCACGGTCGGCATCGTCGATGGCGCGGACACCTGCTCGGCAATCACCTGTATCGAAGACGATCTGGAGCTTCGCCTGACGGTGGGTGTGTCGGTCTTCTGGGATTCACCTTTCGGCCGCATCAGGCTCGACTTCTCGAACCCGGTGCTCAAGGCTGACTACGACATCACTGAGGGCTTCCGCTTCAGCGCAGGCACGCAGTTCTGATCACGGCTTGAGAATTCCCCCCAAACGGCGAATACAAAAAGATGAACGAGATGACGAAGCGTGCGCTTGGCGGTGTGGCCGCCGGATTTGGAATTGCCGCCATCGTGGCCGCCATTCTCGTGATCGGCGCGCCCACGACGGCCCAGCAAGGCGGCCCTGAGACAACGGCGGGCTCGGGTGTTACCGGACAGGCGCCGCCGGCCGTGGTGCTGGTGGTTGATCGTCAGGCAATCCTGCGCCAGTCGAAGGCCGGTCAGGACATGCTTCGCCAGGTCGAAGAAATGGGCAAGGCCATGGAGGCCGAGTTCGGCGCCGAGGAAAAGCGTCTCCGCGAAGACGCTGCCGCCCTGCAGCAGCAGGCCGCCGCCCTTTCACCTCAGGCACGTCAGGCGCGAGAGGCTGAACTCCGCCGCCGTCAGGAACAGCTCCAGAAGGCCGTGCAGGAACGTCAGGCCGCCATCCAGAACGGCATCAACAAGGCCCGCGCCCAGATCGAACAGGCGCTTGGTCCCATCCTCCAGCAGATCATGGTGGAGCGAGGCGGCAATCTGATGCTCGACCGTTCGTCGGTCATTCTCGGATCGGTCGATGTGGATGCCACGGCAGCCGCGGTCCAGCGGCTTGACCAGGTGCTTCCCGCCGTGAAGGTTGAGCCGATTGCCCCGGAAGCCGGCGAAGGCGGGCAGGGACAGTAATCAGCCCTGCTGCGTAATTGGGCCGGGCGCGTTGGTGTTCACCGGAAGAGATGCTGCGCCCAAGAGATGCTGCCATGGCCGATCCCCGCTTCTTTGACAACAAGGGCCCGTTCACGCTGGCCGAACTGGCGCGTGCAGGTGGCACGGCGCCGCCTGAGGATGCAGCGGCCAGCATAGCCATTCACGATGTTGCGTCGATGGATGCCTCGCATCCTTTTGCGATTACCTTCGTTGCCAGCAAATCCGCACTCCTGAAGTCCGGGCCGTTCAAGGCCGCCGCCATCATCTGCGCGCCGGAGCTGGCCGCGACCCTTCGCGAGCGCGCCCCTGTCCTTGAAACGAAAGACCCTGCATCAGCCTTCTCGCGCATCGCGCACCATTTCTATCCAAATGCCGTGCGCGCGCTGGGCGCCAACCCGAATGCGGCCGTCGATCCCTCGGCGAACATCGCCATCGGCGTGACGCTGGAGCCCGGCGTTGTCATCGGCCCCAAAGCTGAAATCGGGCCGGGCACGCATGTCAGCGCCAACACTGTCATAGGCCGCGGCGTCGCCATTGGCCGCGACTGCTTCATTGGCCCCAATGCCAGTATTGTGGCTGCCTATGTCGGCGATGGCGTGATCATTCATGCTGGTGCGCGCATCGGTCAGGATGGCTTCGGGTTCAATTCCGGGCCAGCAGGCCACCTGAAAGTGCCGCAGCTGGGCCGTGTGATCATTCAGGACAATGTCGAGATTGGCGCAAATTGCACCATCGATCGTGGCGCATTGGGCGACACCGTGATTGGCGAGGGCACCAAGTTCGACAACATGGTGCACATCGCTCACAACGATATTATTGGCCGCCATGTGCTGATTGCAGCCCAGGCCGGGATTGCTGGATCAACCGTGCTGGCGGATTATGTCGCCATGGGCGGGCAGGCAGGCTTGGGCCCGCATATGAAAGTCGGCATGGCCGCGCGCATTGCCGGCGGCAGCCTCGCCCAGACCGATCTTGAGGGTGGTCAGGATTATTGCGGCATTCCCGCAATTCCCATCCGCGACTTCCTGCGTACCGTGCGCTTCATGCGCAAGGTCTCGAAAGGCGAAGTGGAGGGTTCATGACTTCGGCTGATCCCCGCCGGGAATATGATGCCGCCGGCATCATGGAGCTTCTGCCGCACCGGCCGCCGATGCTGCTGGTCGATCGCCTGATTGATGTGGTGCCCGGTGTCAGCGCGTTAGGCATCAAGCTGGTGCGCCCGGATGAAATCTTCCTGCAGGGCCACTTTCCCGGCAAGCCCGTCATGCCGGGCGTCATGATTATTGAGGCGATGGCTCAGGCGGCTGGCGCCATGGCGATTGCGGGGCAGGGCCCTGAAGACCGCAACAAGCTCGTGCTCTTTACCACGCTTGACAATGCGCGCTTCCGCAAGCCGGTAGAGCCGGGCGATACCTTGCACCTCAAGGTCGCGACGCGCCGCAAGCGCCACCCCTTCTGGCAGTTTGCCGGAGAGGCGTTTGTCGGTGACAGTCTGTGTGCCGAAGCCGAGTTTGGCGCAATGCTGATGGAGCCGGGCCGCATGGCCGGAAAAAGCTGATGGCAAAGATTCACCCCACCGCAATCGTCGAAGATGGCGCAATCCTTGCCGACGGGGTTGAGGTCGGCCCCTTCTGTGTTGTGGGTTCAAAGGTGCGGTTGGGGCGGGGCGTAAAACTTGTTTCGCACAACAGCGTCACCGGCAATACGTCGATTGGCGAGAACACCATTGTTCATCCCTTTGCCGCACTCGGACAGCCGCCGCAAAGCCTCGCCTATAAGGGTGAGGACACGAAACTGGTGATCGGCGCCAATAATCTGATCCGCGAGCATGTCACCATGCATCCCGGCCTTGTCAGCGGCCGGGGCGAAACAACGGTCGGCGACAATTGCATGTTCATGGCGGGCAGCCACATCGCGCACGACTGCAAGCTTGGCAATCATATCGTGATTGCCAACAACACCATGCTGGGCGGCCATGTGGATGTGGCTGATTACGTCTGGTTTGGCGGCGGCTCTGCCGTCCACCAGTACAGCCGCATCGGCCGCCACGCCTTTGTGGGCGGCATGGCGGGCCTTGAAGGCGATCTCATTCCGTTTGGTTCGGTGATCGGCAACCGCGCGCATCTGGCGGGCTTGAACCTTGTTGGCCTCAAGCGCCGCGGCTTCTCGCGCGAAGTCATCCACGACGTACGCGCCGCCTATCGCTTGCTCTTTGCCGAAGAAGGCACGTTGCAGGAGCGCATGGACGATGTGGCTGAAACCTTCGCCAACAATGCCGAGGTGATGGAGATCATCAACTTCATGCGGCAGGGCAAGAACCGCTCCCTTTGCCTGCCGCGCCGCGACGAGCGCGTTGAGGCGTGAGCGCGGACGCGATCAAAAAACTGGCGGTCATTGCGGGCGGCGGCGATCTGCCCCGCCGTCTGGCAGAAGTCTGGCGTGACAGCGGCAAGCCCGTCTTTGTCATCGGTCTTGAAGGTTTTGCCGAAGACTGGATTACCGCCTTTCCGCATGGCCGCGCGGGCATCACTGCCATCAACGACATCAAGGCACTACTGCTCGACAATGGCTGCGATGGTGTGGCGTTTGCGGGCAAGGTGGCGCGGCCCAATTTCCGTTCCTTGCGTGCGCCGGACGCCAGTCTGGTCAAACTTCTGGGAAAAATTCTGATCGCCGCCATGAAGGGCGACGATGCAGTCATGCGCGTGGTCGTCGATCATATTGCCTCATGGGGCGTCACGGTCGTGCGGCCGGAAGAAATCATCACGTCGCTGCGCGCCCAAAAGGGCGTCATCACCCATGCCCGCCCTGGCGAGGCCGCGATGACCGATATTGCGCGCGGCCTGAAGCTTCTGCGCACGCTGGGCGAGTTTGATTTCGGGCAAGGTTGCGTTGTCTGTGATGGCTATGTTCTGGCGGTCGAAGCAGCGGAGGGCACCGATGGCATGCTGAGCCGTGTTGCAGGCCTGCCGGAAAATCTGCGCGGGGTCGCATCTGCGCGCCGCGGTGTGCTCATCAAGGCTGCCAAGCCGCAGCAGGACCGCCGCTTTGACCTGCCCACCATTGGCCGCCACACGGTAGAGGGTGCCGCCGCCGCCGGGCTTGCCGGGATTGCCGTCGAGGCGGGGCAAGCCCTGATCGTGGGCCGTGAGGAAGTGGCCGCTCTGGCGGATCGGCTGGGCCTCTTTATCGCCGCTGTGGACGGCGAAGGCCATGTTGCCTGAAACGAAACCGCTGACCGTGATGCTGGTGGCGGGTGAGCCCTCGGGCGACGCCATTGGCGCAGAGTTGATGGCGGCCCTGCGCCGGGCGCACCCCGGCATTGTGATCACGGGCGTTGGCGGGCCTGCGATGCGGCGCAAGGGTCTCATCAGCCTCTTTGATATTGCCGATCTGACGGTCATGGGCATTCGCGAGGTGTTGCCGCGCCTTGCCGGCATTTTGCGCCGCATGAACGAGGTTGCCGCCTTCGCGCTGCGCACAAAGCCGGATGCGGTCGTGCTGATCGACAGCGGCGACTTCAACCATCGCGTTGCCAGGCGCATCCGCAAGCGTGATCGGACCATCCCGCTCATCAAATATGTCTCGCCGCAGGTATGGGCATCGCGGCCCGGGCGCGCCAAGGCGCTCGCCAGATCGTTCGACGAAGTGCTGTGCCTGCTGCCCTTTGAGCCGGCATTCTTTGCGCAATATGGCTTGCCCGCCACGTTTGTCGGCCATCCCGTGGCCGAGCGTGCCGCCCTGATGACGGGCGGAGATGCTTTGCGTGCGCGGCTGGGAATAGCATCGGATGCGAAACTTCTCTGCGTGCTGCCCGGCAGCCGCCGCGCTGAAGTGAAATATCTGCTCGCCCCCTTCCGCGAGACGGTGGCGCGCGTGGCCGCGCACGTGCCGGGCCTGCAATGCGTGCTGCCGCTTGTGCCGGGCGTTGCGGCACGTGTGCGTGCAGGATGTGCAGACTGGCCGGTGCCGCTGCACTTTGTGGAGAGTGACACCGACAAATTCGCCGCCTTCGATGCATCCGATGCGGCGCTGGCGGCGTCCGGAACAGTAGCGACCGAACTTGCCGTTGCGGGTTGCCCGATGATCGTTGGCTACCGCATGGGCAGCCTGACCGTGGCGATCTGGCGGCGTCTCATCAAAGTGAAATACGCGACCATCGCCAATCTGGTCATCGACCGCATGGCGGTGCCGGAATTCCTGCAGGAAAACCTGATACCCGAAGCGATGGCCGAGGCGCTGGTGCGGCTGCTGACAGACCCACAGGCCGCTGCGGATCAGCGCGCCGACCTGGCGCGGGCCGCCAGGGCGCTGGGTATTGATGATCTCAGACCCGCTGCCCGCGCCGCAGAGCGCGTCCTGGCGGTGATTGCGGCGAGAAAGACCTAGAATTCGCCAAAAGAAAACCCCCGCGTGTCGCCACGCGGGGGAGGTCATTGGCAAAGATCTTAGCGCTTGTGCAGCGGCACATACTCNNATCCAGCCCACCGTGCGGGCCAGCGCAAACAGCGCCGTGAACATCGAGGTTGGGAAGCCCATCGCCTTCAGCGTAATGCCCGAATAGAAGTCGATATTGGGATAGAGCTTCTTCTCGATGAAGTAGCTGTCGGAAAGTGCGATGCGCTCCAGCTCCATGGCGACTTCCAGCAGCGGGTCGTTGCGGATGCCCAGCTCGTCCAGCACCTCGTGGCAGGTCTTCTGCATCACGCGCGCACGCGGGTCATAGTTCTTGTACACGCGATGGCCAAAGCCCATCAGGCGCACATTGCTGGATTTGTCTTTGACCTTGGCGATATAGGCCGGGATTTTGTCAACCGTGCCGATGTCCTCCAGCATTTTCAGCGCCGCCTCATTGGCGCCGCCATGCGCAGGGCCCCAAAGGCAGGCAATGCCCGCAGCAATGCAGGCAAACGGATTGGCGCCCGATGAACCCGCCAGACGCACCGTTGAGGTTGATGCGTTCTGCTCGTGATCGGCATGCAGGATGAAGATGCGGTCCAGCGCGCGCGCCAGCACCGGGTTCACCTTGTAATCCTCCGCCGGCACGGCAAAGCACATGCGCAGGAAGTTCTCGGCATAACCCAGATCATTGCGCGGATAGATGAAGGGCTGGCCCATCGAATATTTGAACGCCATCGCCGCAATCGTCGGCATCTTGGCGATCAGCCGGTGGCTGGCCACCGTGCGCTGGCGCAGATCGTTGATGTCAAGGCTGTCATGATAGAACGCCGAAAGCGCGCCGACGGTTCCCACCATGATCGCCATCGGGTGCGCATCGCGGCGGAAACCGCGATAGAAGAACGACAGCTGCTCGTGCAGCATCGTGTGATAGGTGATGGCGCGGTCGAACTCCTTCATCTGCGTGGCGTTCGGCAACTCGCCGTGGAGCAGCAGATAGCAGGTCTCAAGGAAGTCGCCCTGTTCGGCCAGCTGGTCGATCGGATAACCGCGATAGAGCAGGATGCCTGCATCGCCGTCGATGTAAGTGATCTGCGATTCACAGCTCGCCGTTGAGGTGAAGCCGGGGTCATAGGTGAACGCGTCGGTCTCCGCATAGAGTTTGCGGATGTCGATCACATCAGGCCCGACCGAGCCGGAAAGAACCGGCAGGTCGTAAGATTTGTCCTTGAAGGTCAACTTGGCGGTGCCGCCCGGTTTGGCGTGGCTCTGGTTCATGGGTCTGGCGCTCGTGCGATTCGGAGTTGCAGAGTTTTGGTATGAAATTCAATGGGTTGAC
>DEIC01000111.1 GCA_002352285.1 Alphaproteobacteria bacterium UBA2784
GGCGAGGCGATCTTGATCGTGCCGTCATCCTCGATGTCGATCTTGGCGCCGGTCTTTTCCACGATCTCGCGGATGACCTTGCCGCCCGAACCGATCACTTCGCGGATCTTGTCGGTCGGGATCTTCATCACTTCGATGCGCGGCGCGGTTGCGCCCAGTTCGGTGCGCGCGGTGTCGATGGCCTTGGCCATCTCGCCCAGAATATGGGCGCGCCCGCCCGCTGCCTGATGCAGCGCGACTTTCATGATCTCTTCGGTGATGCCGGTGATCTTGATGTCCATCTGCAGCGAGGTCACGCCCTTCGACGTGCCCGCCACCTTGAAGTCCATGTCGCCCAGATGGTCCTCGTCACCCAGAATGTCGGAGAGCACGGCAAAGCGCTCGCCTTCCTTGATGAGGCCCATGGCGATGCCGGCAATCGGGCGCGTCAGCGGCACGCCCGCATCCATCATCGAGAGCGATGCGCCGCACACGGATGCCATCGACGACGAGCCGTTGGACTCCGTGATTTCAGACACGATGCGGATCGTATAGGGGAACTTTTCCTTCTCGGGCAGCAACGGATGCACCGCGCGCCAGGCAAGCTTGCCATGGCCCACTTCGCGGCGGCCGGTAAAGCCCGTGCGGCCCACTTCACCCACCGAGTAGGGGGGGAAGTTGTAATGCAGCATGAAGCGCTCGTCGTACTTGCCTTCCAGCGCGTCGATCATCTGCTCGTCATCGCCGGTGCCCAGCGTGGTAACGACAAGGGCCTGCGTTTCGCCGCGCGTGAACAGCGCCGAGCCGTGCGTACGGGGCAGCACGCCCACCTGCGCCACGATCGGACGCACGGTTTCGAGGTCGCGGCCGTCAATGCGCCGCTTGGTGTCGATGATCGCGCTGCGCACGATGTCGGCTTCGATCTTCTTGAAGACCTTGCCCAGCGTGAGTGACGAGGGCTTGCCCTCACCCTCGCCGCCAAAGGCTGCCATCGCCTTGTCCTTGGCGGCGCTGATCTTCTCGTGGCGCTCCTGCTTTTTCAGGGTTGCATAGGCATCACGCAGATCGGCTTCCACCAGCGCGCGCATGTCACGGGCAAGCCCTGCCGTGTCATCCGGCTTCACCTCGCGCGGCTCCTTGGCGGCGGCTTCGGCAAGGCGGATGATCGCATCGATCACCGGCTTCATCTCGCGCTGGCCGAACACAACGGCGCCCAGCATCACATCTTCCGAAAGCTCCTTGGCTTCCGATTCCACCATCAGCACGGCGTTCGACGTGCCCGCGACCACAAGGTCGAGCTCGCTGTTCGCCATATCCTCAATCAGCGGATTGAGGCGGTATTCACCGTCAAAATAGCCCACGCGCGCAGCGCCGATGGGGCCAAGGAACGGAATGCCCGAAATGGTCAGCGCCGCAGAGGCCGCAACCATCGCCACGATATCGGGATCATTTTCCAGGTCGTGGCTGACGACCATGGTGATGACCTGCGTCTCGTTATAGAAGCCCTCAACGAAAAGGGGACGGATCGGACGGTCGATCAGGCGCGAGACCAGCGTTTCACGCTCGCTCGGGCGGCCTTCGCGCTTGAAATAGCCGCCGGGGATTTTGCCGGCCGCATAGGTCTTTTCCGTGTAGTTGACGGTCAGGGGGAAGAAGTCGATCCCGGCCTTCGGGCTGCGCGCGGCAACGACTGTTGCCAGCACTGCGGTGTCGCCATAGGTGGCCAGCACCGCGCCGTCGGCCTGACGCGCGATGCGCCCGGTTTCCAGCGTCAGCTTGCGGCCGCCCCACATGACTTCCTGTTTGTGAATCTCGAACATTTCTACTTTCCTTACATTCGCCGTCAGCCGGATTGCTGCGGCCATTCATGCAGTCATTCTGCGATGAAACTTGGTGCGCACGATGCGCGTTGGGTGGTGGAAGCGCCAAACGCCAAAGCCCCGCCCGGAGACATCGTCCGGCAGGGTTTCGGCATGGCGGGCACGTCCACCTGTGTTGGTTCTTCGGTCAGCGGCGCAGGTTCAACTTGGCGACAACCGCCTCATAGCGCGCCTTGTCGGTCTTCTTGAGATAGTCAAGAAGCTGGCGGCGATGCGAGACGAGCTTGATCAGGCCCCGGCGTGAATGGTTGTCCTTCACGTGGTTCTTGAAGTGCTCGGTCAGGTTGTTGATGCGCTCCGAGATGACCGCGATCTGGACTTCGGGCGAACCCGTATCGTCCTTCTTGCGGGCAAAGTTCTTGATGACGCTGGTTTTGCGTTCAGCAGTAATCGACATCGGGGTCTCCCGTCATGAAAAGTTGAACACACGGGCCGGATGGATCATGCCCGCTGAAAGCCGGGCAATCGCCACCGCCTCGCCCCGCAATGTGCGAATGAAGACGGCGGGTTCCTCACCCTCCGTTTCCATCAGCTGCCGGGCTGCGGCAAAGGCCCCCCCGCGCACCATCACCGCCATGCCGCCTCTCAGGCGGAAGGCATCTTGCTCCGTCACGGCCAGGGCCGGGATGTCGTCCAGCGCGGTCTCGACGGGAAGCAGGTGCGCGAAAGCGCCGGGAATATGTCCATTTCCGGCCAGTTGGTCGAGCAAAATCGCATCGGCCTCGTCGAAACCGGCGGCCTGGGTGCGGCGCAATGCCGTGACATGCCCGTAAG
>DEIC01000033.1 GCA_002352285.1 Alphaproteobacteria bacterium UBA2784
TCCTTAAGCCTCCCCCGTTTTTTGGGGGAGGCGGATTTGCGTCTTCGCAAATCGGTGGGGGGCAGCATCGACGAATGCAATACAGCGTCCCGCCCCCCACCCGCGATGCAAGCGCATCGCTGGCCTCCCCCGAGGGGGAGGCGGAAGAGGGTCCGCGTCCTACCCGTTGATCCCGAAATAGGAGAGATGCCAGCGCATCTCGTCCTCACTCAGCGGAAAGCCGACGCCCGCGCGCGCAAACACCATTTCGCGCTGGGTCAATTTCAGAAGGAATGTCTGGATTTTCATCGCAACGCGCATGGGAAGACCCGCACGCCAGACAAGAGCTGTAATCGCTTTGGCGCTGCGGGCGGCGAAAATGCGCTCAATCGCAGCGGACGGCAGACGGTTCAGGCGCGCGAGCGCGCAGATCACCGTCGCCTTGCTTCCTGCTTCAGCAGCAGCGGCGACAAATCCGTCGTCCAGCGCGCCACGTTTGGCGGCACGCTCCACCTCACCTTCGGCGTCCTCGTCCCTTGCCGTCAGCGCCTTTTCTTCCGAAAGGCGTTCGCGCAGGCGGATGCCGATGTGCTGAGCGGTCTCTGCGTCCAGCGACGCGCGGGTGCTCAAGGTCTGCAGCAGCGATGCCCCGACAAAACCCGCGATGCGGCGCACGGCGCGCACGCTGAGTTCGGCACGCATCACGATGCCGGAGTGCCATGTTTCAACCGCCTCGGCTTCCTCCACCAGGCGGTCGAGCGCTTCTTCGCGGATCTGGGCTGAGCGGTTCACCAGGAGGGCGGCGACGGCGGGCACATCAAATGACGAAATGACGGCGTCCGACACCTTGGACGAGAGGCCGTTGCGGCGGGCAATCGCTTCCAGCGCGCCGTCGGCCTTGGCGCCGGCAATGATTTCGATGAGGTCATCATCGGAGAGCAGCGGCGAGTATTGCAGGATGGGCGCCGACACCATGGTCTCGAGATCGCGCGCCAGACGCTTGACGACGCTGGCGGGCACATTCGTGGCTGACTTCAGCTCTTCGGCGAGAATGGCGCGCACGCGCGGGAACACATCGCGCGCCAGCTTCTCAAGTGCAGCCACCAGAAGCTCGCGCGTGCGGCGCTCCTCATCAGGATCAAGATCAGGCAGGATGCGCGCAATCTTGCGGGCGAGTTCGCAGCGCACATCGGTGCTGTCATCGGCGGCAAGCACAAGATCGGCCTGGGCTGGCGTGCCCCGGTTTGCGGCGATCTCCTTGCGGATTTTCGGATCGGGGTCCGTTGCCAGATAATAGAGAATTTCGGGCGCCACATCTTCGCGCACGCAGAGTTCTTTTTTCAGTTCATTGGCGCGCGTTTCGAGAATCTTGCGCGATTCCTCGTAAGAGAGCTTCTCGGGCAATGACGCGCCGGAAAGGCGGCGGATCAGGTTCCTCAGCATGGGGCCTCCCCATCGGGTTCCGGGCGCTGGCTATGGGCAGCAAGCCGGGCGCGCAGGGCTTCAAGCTCTTTCAGACAGGCATGCTCCGCCGTGACATCTCGCGCCACGCCGCGCACGCGCGCAAGGACGCCATATTCATCAAGAACCGGGCGGCTGGTGATGCGCAGCGTGCGGCTCTGGCCCGTCGCATCACGCACAGTGGCAAAGGCGCTGTCCTGCGCGTGATGGGCTGAAAATGTGCCCGGACCATCTCCATCTGCGCACAGGTCAGATGCCAGGCGGCCGTGGAGCGATGACGCCGCATAGCCCAGCGCGCCGCGCGGCGAGACAAAACTGAAAACACCGCCCGCATCCGTTTCAAAGGCAAAGTCGGCTGAGCACTCAATCAGGTCACGGTAGAGGGCGCGCGACTGCGTCAGCGCCTTGCCGAGATTGACGTCAAAGGTAACGTCGCGTGCGGTTACGAAGGCAAGTGGTGCAACCGGCAGCACTGTCACGTCATAGGCATTGGGCGGAGCCATGGGGTCTTCCGCCCTGCGCACGGCAACCCGCGTCTGGGCGGGGCGGCCCGCACCTGCGAGCTGCACAATGCGGGCGAGCGGTGCATCACCCCAGGTGGCGTCAGAGCCAAAGGCCGCCAGAATGGGCTGGGCCATCGCGTTGGCAGCGGCAACACGGTTGCGGTCGAGCATGAAGGCGGGAAAAGGTGCGGTTGCAATCAGCACCTTGAAGATGCCGTCAGCCAGAACCGGCGACGCGGCCGCAGACGCAGGCGCCTGTTCCGACCGGGCTGGCGCCGGATCGGCTTTACGTTTCACAGTCTCGCGCTTTGGCGCCATGATGGCCAAACCCGTTTGCCCTTATCTGCAAATGCCGAGAATGCGCGGAATGCTGTTAAAGGCGGCTTAAACCTGTTATCTCCGGCGGCGCTGACGGCGGCACTTTTTGGGTAAAGAAAGCGTTTCGCGGACCGTGATGGACAGGCTCGTGCAGACAGGTGAAAGGGGGGACGGCGCCCCGGCGCGTCAAATCGCGCCCGATTTCACCCCCGATTTTACCCATGTCGACACATGGGTGTTTGATCTCGACAACACGCTCTATCCGGCAAGCTCGAACCTCTTTGCCCAGATTGACGCGCGGATGACCGCCTATCTTTCGTCAATGTTCGGTGTGAGCGCCGATGAGGCGCGCAAGCTGCAGAAAGACTATTACCGCGACCACGGCACCACGCTGAACGGCCTCATCAATGTGCATGGTCACGATCCTGAACCGTATCTTGCCTATGTCCACGACATCGACCTTTCGGTGCTGCCGCATGATCCGGCGCTCGATGCGGGCCTGTCGCGGCTGCCGGGACGCAAGCTGATCTACACCAATGGTTCCACCGAGCATGCGGCCCGCGTGCTTGCGCATCTGGGCATTGATCGCCACTTTGACGAGGTGTTCGACATCCGCGCCTCCGGCTTTACGCCCAAACCCAATCTTGCGTCATACAAGCGGCTGATGGCGCAGCACGGTGTTGTGCCCGGCCGCGCCGTGTTGTTTGAAGACATCGTGCGCAATCTTGCGCCTGCACGTGCGCTGGGCATGACCACCGTCTGGGTGCGCAATGACAGCCAGTGGAGCAAGCAGGGGCCAACTTACCCCGCCCATGATCTTTCGGTCGTGGACCATGTGGCCGATGCGCTGTCGCCCTTTCTTCTTTCCCTGAAAACTTCGCTGGATGTGTGATGACGATTGAAGCGGTCAAGGCAACGATTGAGGAGGCGTGGGACGCACGCGACGGCTTGAGCGGCGCGACCACGGGTCTCTTCCGCGAGGCGGTGGATCTGGTGCTGTCGCGGCTTGATGCGGGCGAATTGCGCGTCGCCGAGAAGATCAACGGCGAGTGGATCACGCATCAATGGCTGAAGAAGGCCGTGCTGCTTTCCTTCCGCCTCAACGACATGGTGGCGATCAGCGGCGGGCCGGGCGATTCAAGCTGGTGGGACAAGGTGCCCTCCAAATTCCACAAATGGGGCCGTGCCGAATTTGCCGCAGCCGGTTTTCGCGCCGTGCCGGGGGCGATTGTGCGCCGCTCGGCCTTCATCGCGCGCAATGTGGTGTTGATGCCGTCATTCGTGAATGTCGGCGCGCATGTGGGCGAGGCCACCATGGTTGACACGTGGGCAACTGTCGGCTCGTGCGCGCAGATCGGCAGGAACTGCCATATCTCGGGTGGTGCTGGCATTGGCGGCGTGCTGGAGCCTTTGCAGGCCAATCCCGTCATTCTTGAGGATGGCTGCTTCATCGGCGCGCGCTCGGAAGTGGCCGAAGGCGTGATTGTGGGCGAAGGCAGCGTGCTCTCGATGGGCGTCTATCTGGGCGCCTCCACCAAGATTGTTGACCGTGCCACGGGCGAAATCCATCAGGGCCGCGTTCCGCCCTTCTCTGTCGTGGTGCCCGGCACGCTGGGCGGCGGGCCGAACACGCCCGGCCTTTATTGCGCAGTCATCGTCAAGACCGTCGATGCGCGCACGCGGGCCAAGACCTCGATCAACGAACTTTTGCGCGCGTGAAGGCCGTCCCATCTCATGAGCCACGCCAATCTTGATGATGATCCCGTTCAGCTGGCGCAGGCGCTGATCCAGTGCCCCAGCGTGACGCCCGAAGATGCGGGCGCCCTTGACACGCTGTCGCTGGCGCTGGTTGCGCTGGGCTTTCATGTTCACCGCCACAAGTTCCACGACGAGGGCACGGCCAGCGTTGACAACCTCTTTGCCAAGTTCGGCAAAGGCGGGCCGCATTTCTGCTTTGCGGGTCACACGGATGTGGTGCCGCCCGGCGATCTTTCGGGCTGGAGCGTTGATCCCTTTGAGGGCCTGATTGCCAACAACATGCTCTATGGGCGCGGTGCAGCCGACATGAAGTCTGCCATCGCCGCCTTTGTTTCAGCGGCGGCGCGCGTGGCCCCGCGGCTTGAGCGCCTTGGCAAGGGCTCCATCAGCCTTCTCATCACTGGCGATGAGGAGGGGCCCGCCGTCAATGGCACCGTGAAGATGCTGGAACACATCACCGCCCATGGCGAGAAGATCGACCATTGTCTGGTGGGCGAGCCGACGTCGCAGCACAAGGTTGGCGACACGCTGAAGATCGGGCGGCGCGGGAGCGTGACCGGCAAGATCGGCGTCTTTGGCGTGCAGGGCCATGTCGCCTATCCGCAGCGGGCGGAAAATCCCATTCCGCGCCTTGTCGCAATTCTCGACCAGCTGGCGGCGCGCAAGCTGGATGCGGGCACACCGCATTTCGAGCCCTCCAATCTTGAGATCACGACGGTTGATGTCGGCAATCCGGCGACCAATGTCATTCCGGCGGCGGCGCGCGCGACCTTCAACATCCGCCACAACGACCTGCATGAGGCAGGAGACCTTGAGGCGTGGGTGCGGCGCGTCTGCGATCAGGTGGTGCAGGAGCGCGGCGGGCGTTACGAGCTGCAATGGAGCGTCGGCGGCGACTGCTTCCTGACGCAGCCGGGCAGCTTTACGACGCTTGTCAGCGATGCGGTGAGTGATGTTACGGGCGCGCGGCCTGCGCTTTCGACCGGTGGCGGCACGTCGGACGCGCGCTTCATCAAGAATTACTGCCCGGTGGCAGAGCTGGGCCTGCCCGGCGAGAGCATGCACAAGGCGGACGAGCGCGCGTCGCTTGCCGACATCAGGGCGCTTGCCAACATCTATCAGCGCACGCTTGAGCGCTATTTCGGGATCTGAATGTCACTCCTGGCAGAGATCGGGCAGGCGCTTTCCGCATCGTGGCGGCTGATGCGGCGTGATGCATCGGCCATCCTTTCCTATGACATTTCCACGCGCGGGTTTGCGCGCTCGTTCATCGCCATCATCTTTTCGCTGCCCTTCGCCTATCTTCTGCTCTTCAGCAATCTCGCTCTTGTGAAGATGATGGACCGCATGGAGGGCATTGTGCGGCCCGACATGGTCATCGACGGCTTCACGCTGCTGCAATATACCGGCGCACATGCGGCCGCCTGGCTGGTCTTTCCGGTGGCGATGATCCCGATTGCGCGCACACTCAACCTCTCGCAGTACTATGCGGGCTATATCATCGCCTATAACTGGACGTCGCTGCTGCTGACCATCCTGCTGACGGCGCCCTATGTGCTGGTGTTCACGGGCTTTGTGGGGCCGGAACCTGTCATCCTCGTCTATTGGCTGATCCTGATCTGGTCGTTCATGGTGCGCTGGTATGTGGCGCGTCACGTGCTGATGGCGGGCGGGCTGAATGCGGCGGGCATTGTGATCCTCGATGTGCTTCTGAGCATCTTCACGGGCATTCTTTTTGCGCCCACCATTCCCGATGCGGGTGCAGCATGAGCGGCGACAAAGGTGATGTGCGGCCGCTGGGCATTTTTGATTCCGGCATGGGCGGGCTTACCGTGATGCGCGCCGTGCGCCGCGCTTTGCCGCAGGAACGCATCATCTATCTGGGCGATACGGCGCGGCTTCCCTATGGCACCAAAAGTGCTGACACCGTGACACGCTATGCGCTGCAAGCCGCCGAGCATCTTGTGGCGCGCGATGTGAAGGCGATCCTTGTTGCCTGCAACACGGCTTCTGCCAATGCGCTGCCCGCCCTTGCCCGCGCCTTTGACCCGCTGCCCATTATCGGCGTGGTGGAGCCGGGGGCCGAGGCTGCGGTCGCCGCCACGCGCAGCGGAAACATTGCCGTCATTGCAACGGAGGGAACGGTGCGCGGTGGCGCCTATCGTGCGGCCATTCATGCCCGCATGCCATACGCAAAGGTGACAGAGATCGCCTGCCCGCTTTTCGTTGCATTGGCCGAGGAGGGATTGACGCAGGGCGAGATCGTGCGGCTGGTCGCGTCGCGCTATCTTGATCCGGTGTTTGGCGCAGGCGATGCACGCCCCGACACGCTGGTGCTGGGCTGCACCCATTTTCCGGTGCTGGCAGAGGCAATCCAGCAGGCCGCCGGCAAAGACGTGACGCTGGTTGACAGCGCCGAGACGGCGGCCGCAGACCTTGCACGTGTGCTGGCGGCACGCGGCCTGTTGAGCAAGGGGCCGGCAGAGTCGCCGCAATTCCTTGCGACGGATGCGGCTGCACGCTTTGCCCGGATCGGCCAGCTTTTTCTTTTCGCACCGATCAACGAAGATCAGGTGACGCTGGTCGATCTTTCCGCGTAATCAACGGCCATGAGATAGAGCCCGTCAGGGGGCGCAACCGGACCGCATGCGGCGCGATCACAGGCGGCCAGCGCGCGGCGCATGTCGTCCGGCGTCCATTTGCCCTCGCCCACCAGTTTCAGACTGCCCGCCATGGCGCGCACCTGGCTGTAAAGAAACGAACGCGCGTTCGTGGTGATGGAAATGGCCGTTCCCATGCGCATGACATGGAGATGATCGAGCGTGCGGATGGGCGAATTTGCCTGACAGCCCGCAGCCCGGAACGTCGTGAAATCGTGGCGGCCCAGAAGATGGCTTGCGGCTGCGTTCATCGCATCGACATCAAGAGGATGGCCAACCGCCCACGCCCGGCCGCGATCCAGCGTCAACGGCGCTCGGCGGTTTTCGATCCGGTACATGTAATGACGACGCGTTGCCGAGAAGCGCGCATGAAAATCGTCCGGGACAATCTCCGCATTGATAATGGCCACAGGGTGCGGCCGCAGATGCGCGTTCAAGGCATTGACCAGTGTGCGCGTATCGGTGTCTTTCTGAATATCGACATGCGCGCACTGGCCGCGTGCATGCACGCCCGCATCGGTGCGGCCAGCGCCAGCCACTTCAACCTCCTCGCCGCAGAATCCGGCGACCGCTTCCTCGACCGCCTGCTGCACACCAAGGCCATTCGTCTGGCGCTGCCAGCCGCAAAAGGCGCTGCCGTCATATTCCAGCGTCAGGAGAAAGCGGGTCATTGCGCGACATCCGCGACGCTGAGATCAAAGCCACGCAGGAACTCGTCTGCGCCCATCGCATTTCGGCCCGCACGCTGGAGGCGCGTGAGCATCAAGGCGCCGCTGCCGCAGCTGACCATCAGCCGCCCATTGGCCGCCTCCAGCATTGCGCCGGGTGACGAAGGCGTTCCGGCAACGGGCGTTGCTGCGAGGAGCTTGATGCGCTCGCCCTTCAACTCAAACCATGCGCCGGGCTGGGGCGCAAAGGCACGCACCTTTCGCGCGATCATTTCGGCTTCATCGCGCCAGTCGATGCGGGTTTCCTCACGCGCGATCTTGGCGGCATAGGTGATGCCCTCAACCGGTTGCGGCCTGGGCTTCAAAGCTCCCGCCGCAAGACCGGCGACTGCCTCCACAATCATGCGGGCGCCCAGATGCGAAAGTGCGTCATGAAGGGCGCCGCCATTCATCTCAGGATTGATTGCCAGCCGCTCCATCATCAGGATCGCGCCGGTATCAAGCCCCTCATCCATCTGCATGATGGTGATGCCGGTTTCAGCATCCCCCGCCAGAATGGCGCGATGAATGGGCGCCGCCCCGCGCCAGCGCGGCAACAGTGATGCGTGAATGTTGAGGCAGCCAAGACGCGGCGCCTCCAGCACCGGCTTAGGCAGGATGAGACCATAGGCAGCGACCACAGCGACATCAGCGCGCCAGGATGAAAAACGTGCCTGCGAGGCGGCGTCTTTCAATCGGGCCGGTGTTTCAACCGGTACGCCGAGTTTTTCAGCGAGGCGATGCACGTCCGATTTGCGCTCGGCCTGGCCACGGCCCGCCGGGCGCGGCGGCTGGGTATAGATTGCTGCAATCGTGTGCCCTGCGCGGGCAAGCGCATCGAGCGCAGGCACCGCAAAGGCGGGCGTGCCCATGAAGACGATGCGCAAGGCTGTCATGTCAGGAGGCGGCGCGGCGGCGCGCCTTGACGAGCTTGCGCAGGATCATGTCGCGCTTGAGCTTGGAGAAATGATCGATAAAGAGCACGCCGTTCAGATGATCCATCTCGTGCTGCAGACAGGTGGCAAGGAGGCCATCGGCTTCGATCTCCTGCTCCTTGCCGTCATAGCCGAGGAATTTTACCCGCACGCGCGCGGGACGCTCGACCTCGTCATAGATTTCGGGAACGGAAAGGCAGCCTTCCTCGTAGATCGCCACTTCATCTGACGCCCAGACGATTTCCGGGTTGATGAAAAAGCGCGGCTGCTTTTCCTCGTCCTCGCGCGCCAGGTCCATCACGATAATGCGCTGGGGCACGCCCACCTGAATGGCCGCAAGGCCAATGCCGGGCGCGGCATACATCGTCTCCAGCATGTCATCCATGAGCTTGCGCAGCTCATCCGTGACCGTGGCGACGGGGGCTGATTTCTGGGCAAGCCGGGGGTCGGGCGCCGTGATGATCGGAAGAAGTGCCATGGGGCGGAGATAAGAAGCCGCATCGGCCAAGGTCAAGGATTTCCGGGGCTTTTTTCGGCGATGCAGAACGAAGGCGGGGTGGATGGTGGCAAATTGATGACGATCACGCTTCCTTGAGCGGCACGTGATCGTTACATTATTAACTGATTGAAATAATTACGTGATTTTCAGTTGGTTTCCGTACGGCAAGCATGATCTTGGCGGTCGATGTGATGCATGTCACTGCATGACGGCGAAGGATGCCCCATATGCACATCGTCGCCGACGGGGCTTCCCCCCCCCCTCACCCCGCCGGTTGCAACAGGAGAGAACGTGCCATGCTCACCAAGATCACTTCAGCGGCTGACCGCATGATGGGGTCATGGATTGTCGCCGCGGTGTTGCTTGTCCTTCTGGTGGTGGCCTCAGTCACTGCCGAAGGCAACGACCCGCTGGCGGGCATTAACGAGAGCGCGCTGGCAGCGGCGGATGAACCCGCCCAGCCTGCTCTGGCCGCTCCTGCAGACACGCTGGCCGACAGGCTGGAAGTCGCGGTCGTTGACCTCGACACCTTCACGCCGCCGGAAAACTGATTTCAGGCAGCCTTTGACTGGGCGCGACCCAGCGCCCGAAATACGGCTTCAGGCTCGCGTGCGATGACCGTCAGGAAGAGGCGCGCGGCGCGACCGGGCTCCCGCCTGCCCTGCTCCCAGTCCCGCACAGCCGACGCCGCAAAACCGAAACGTGCGGCAAAGGCCTCCTGACTCAATCCGTGAGAGAGCCTGATCCGGCGGACGTCCACCTTTTTCGGCGCGTGGACGCGCGCAGCCGCGCTGTCGCCTTTTGCATGCGCCAATGCGTCTGACAGGCCGGCCAGAATGCGGCTGGCGGGGCGGCGCGTGCCCTTCCCGATACGTTTTGCCATCAGGTCATCCTTCTCAATTTCCAGTGTCGGCGGATCGCCTCTACGGCCACACGCATGGAAGAAATCTCATCCCGCGAGAAGTTGGCGCGCTCCCCTTTCGACAAAAGCGCGAGGAGATAGACTGGTGCGCGTTCGCCAACATAGGCCGTCATGATCCTGAATCCGCCGCTCTTTCCTTTACCCCGGCCCGCGATGCGCCGTTTATAGACGCCGCCAGAGCCGGGCACTTCGTCGCCCGCAAGTGGCTCACGTGAAACGATGTCAACTATCGCGGCAATCTCTGCTTCGGTCAGGCCGGCATGTTCCGCGTCGCGGATGAACTGACGGGTCTCGGCAACTGCGTGAGCAGGTTTGCGCATAAATCCTATATACGGCAATGCCGTATCTTCGGCAACAGGCCTACCCCACGCTCTGGCGGGCGCGGAAGGCGGCGGTGAGTGTGCCGTCGTCAAGCCAGCCCAATTCGCCGCCAAAGGGCAAGCCCTGACCAAGGCGCGTGACTTTCACGCCCAAAGCCGCCAGTTCACCGCTGATGTAAAAGGCGGTTGCCTGACCATCGACGGTTGCGGCCAGCGCCAGAATGATTTCGGTCACTTTGCCATCGCCCAAACGCGCAATCAGGCGCGGCAGGCCAAGCGTTTCCGGCCCCCGCCCGTCGAGCGCCGACAGCAAGCCGCCCAGTACGTGATAGCGGCCGCGGAACACACCCGCACGCTCCAGCGCCCAGACATCGCCAATATCTTCGACCACGCAGATCGTTGCAGGATCGCGGCGGGCATCGGTGCAGATGGTGCAGGGATCAGACGTATCGACATGGCCGCAGACCGAACAGGTGCGGATGACGCGGCCCACGTCCTGCATCGCGCTGACGAGCGGATCGAGCAGCGCCTCTTTGCGCTTCATCAGCACAAGGGCGACGCGCCGCGCCGAGCGCGGCCCCAACCCCGGCAGACGCGCGAGCAGCGAGATGAGGCGTTCGATTTCGGGGCCGGCGGAATTTGCCGTCATGTCAGAAGGGCAGCTTCATGCCCGGCGGCAAGCCCAGGCTTTTTGCCATGTCGCCCATGTCGTCGGCCATCTGGCGCTCGAGCTTTGTGCGCGCATCGGCGTGGGCGGCAACGATCAGATCCTCCACCATCTCTTTTTCCGAGGGCGAGAGCAGCGAGGGATCAACATGCACGCGGCGCAGCGCGCCCTTGCCCGTCAGGGTCACGCGCACGAGACCGCCGCCGGACTGGCCCTCGATCTCGGCGCGCTCAAGCTCTGCCTGGCGCTCGGCGAGACGCCTTTGCATCTCCTCGGCCTTTTTCATGATCTCGGTCAGGTTTTTCATTCGCCGTTTCCATCCATATCCGCATCGGCGCGCGCGCCGGGCGGTGCATCGGGGGATTGCGCCGCATCTGCCATATCGCCACCCGCGCCCTCGCCGGCCAGGTCGGGCGGCGCAATCAGCTCGTCACGATCACGCACGGCAATGATGCGCGCTTTGGGCCAGGTTTCAAAGGCTGCACGCACCAGCGGCAATTCCATTGCCGCGCCTTCCTTTTGGCGGCGCAGGGCGTTTTTCTGTTCGTCGATGGTGGCCGCACCGCCTGATTTTTCGATCAGCGGATTCCAGTGCGCGCCCGTCATTGCCTTCAGCTGCACACAGATCTGGTTTGGCAGATCTTTGGGCGCACCATCAGCCAGACGCAGCGTGATGCGGCCTGCGCCAAACGAGATCAGATGCACAAAGCGTTCAATACTGCGCTTGAGGATCGACTCGCGCTTTTCATCCAGCCAGCGCAGAAAGCCCTCGAATGTGATGTTGGCGGCGGGCGGAGCCGCCTCGGGCCGTGCGGCTGCACGCGGCGCCGTCTCAGCGTCGGGCTGCGGTGCGGGAGCGGCGACGGGGGCCATAACCGGGCGGCCGCCCGATGACGCCTGCATTGCCGATGGTCCCGATGGCCGTGAGGGTGGCGGCGCTGTTGGCGATGTTGCGGGCGCTGATTTGAGCCCGTCGCGTGCGGCTGCGATCAGGCGATCAACAGGCGGCAGGTCTGCGGCATAGGCAAGGCGGATCAACGCCATTTCAGCGGCTGCCAGCGGGCGTTCGGCGTCGCGCGTTTCCTCAATGCCCTTGAGCAGCAGCGACCAGGCGCGCGTGAGTGACGCCATCGACAGGCGCTGGGCCAGCAACAGGGCGCGGGCTGCTTCCTCTTCGCTCGCCAGCATCTCGGCGGTGATTTCAGGCGCAACCCGGGCGCGCGTCAGCACATGGCAGAACGACGCCAGATCCTGCATCAGCGTCAGCGGTTCGGCGCCATGGTCATATTGACTCGCGAGATCAGCGAGTGCATCGGCGATGCGCCCGCTCATCACCGCTTCAAAAAGATCAATCACGCGCGCGCGGTCGGCCAGACCCAGCATGGCGCGCAAGGCGGGGGCCGAGATGGGACCGCCCTCTCCCTCATCCGCATGGGCAATCGCCTGATCGAGAATGGAGAGCCCGTCGCGCACCGATCCATCGGCGGCACGCGCGACCAGCGCCAGCGCCGCCTCGTCGATTGCAATGTTCTCTGACTTTGCAACCGAGCCCAGATGGGCGGCGAGGACATTTGCCGGAATGCGCTTCAGGTCAAAACGCTGGCAGCGCGACAGAACCGTGACCGGCACCTTCCTGATTTCGGTGGTGGCGAAGATGAACTTCACGTGCGGCGGCGGCTCTTCGAGCGTTTTCAACAGGCCGTTGAAGGCCTGACGCGAGAGCATGTGAACTTCGTCGATGATATAGACTTTATAGCGTGCGGATGCGGGGCTGTAGCGCACACCCTCGATAATCTCGCGGATGTCGTCGATGCCGGTGCGCGACGCCGCATCCATTTCCTGCACATCAACATTGCGCGACTCGGCAATCGAGACGCAGGCCTCGCACACGCCGCAGGGCGTGATGGTTGGGGCCGTGCGCTTGCCATCCTCGCCGGTGCAGTTGAGGGCGCGCGCGATGATGCGTGCCGTTGTTGTTTTGCCGACGCCACGCACACCGGTGAGCATGAAAGCATGCGCAATGCGGCCCGTGGCGAAGGCATTGGCAAGCGTGCGCACAAGGGCTTCCTGCCCGATCAGCGCCTCGAATGTCTGCGGCCGGTACTTTCGCGCGAGTACGCGATAGGCAACAGGACCGGAGGGCGCAGGCTCGGGCACCGGCGTTGCCGCCTCTTCACGCGGCGCGGTCTTGCGGCGCGTCGGCTTCTTTGCCTCGGCCATGTCAAATGACGGTTCGTCGCGTTCGTCAGTCATCCGCCCGCTTGCGCCCGCGCGTCATTCATGAAGGTTGAAAGGCGGGAGGCTGGCAATCGACCCGGGCCGATCTCGTTACGGCTGCTTCCTTCCGGACCTGACCGGGTTGGCAAGGAGCCCGTCCGCGCCAACCTCCCGCGCCCCTTATACCAGAACCCGAACCGCAAATGGCAAGCCTCCGATTTATGTCCTGAGTGCAGGGGGTTGCCGGACCCGGGGCTTGCGCGGTTTGGCGCGGCCATGTGAGGGTCGCGCATGGCCCTTGTTTTTCCCAATCCCAACATCTTTGCGCTCTATCCGCTCGACCGCGCCAGCAACCGCCGCACCGATGCTGCATGGCTGGCGGAGCGGCTGAAGGACGCCAATACACTTGTCCTGCCCGTGTGGCGGCAAAAGCCGATGCTGACCAAATCGGCCAAGGGCACCGAACTCAACCTGATGCGGCCCGGCCTTGCCGAGAGGCTGATGGGCGATGGTGCTGTGACGGTTTTCCTGGGATGCGACAAGGCGGGCGCCTATTTCGCCTGCGACATCTCGGCGGCAAATGATCCCGAGCAAAGCGGGCCTCTGGCCGGGCTTGGCTTCTTCAAAGACATGCGTGCCGCAGCGATGGAGCTTCCGGCTGGGGATGCTGCCATTGCCGGAACCGCCAAAGCCCTGATCGACTGGCACCAGCGCCACGGCTTTTGCGCCAATTGCGGCGCGCGCACTGACGCCGCTGAGGCCGGATGGAAGCGCGTTTGCCCCTCTTGCAAAGCCGAACATTTCCCGCGCACGGACCCTGTTGCCATCATGCTGGCGACCGATGGCGACAAGTGCCTCCTTGGCCGCGGCAAACAATTTCCGCCCGGCATGTATTCGGCGCTGGCGGGGTTCATCGAGCCGGGTGAAAGCATCGAGGAAGCCGTTGCGCGCGAAATCAAGGAAGAGACAGGCGTTGGCGTTGCGCTTGACAGCGTGCGCTATCATTCCACCCAGCCCTGGCCGTTTCCCTCATCATTGATGATCGGGTGCCTTGCGCGCGCCACCGACACCAGAATCACCATTGACGAAACCGAGATGGCGGATGCGCGCTGGTTCTCGCGCGACGAAATCAGGGCGGCGCTGGCGGCAGGCGGGCGCGGACAAGGCTTCTTTGTGCCGCCGTCTTTTGCGATTGCGCACCAGCTGATCAAAACGTGGGCAGGGGAGAAGAACTGATTACTGCTCCGCCTTGTGCGCGACCATCTGGCGGAAGGGATGCGCCTTATAGATGCCAAGCACGCGCAGATGCGTCGTGAAGAATTGCAGCTCTTCCAGTGCCAGGCGCACTTTGCGCTCGGTCGGATGACCCTCGATATCGGCATAAAACTGCGTGGCGCTGAATGAGCCGCCCAGCTGATAGGACTCCAGCTTCGTCATGTTGACGCCGTTGGTCGCAAAGCCGCCCAGCGCCTTGTAGAGGGCTGCCGGCACGTTGCGCACACGGAAGACAAAGCTGGTGATGACGGGCGCATCCTCCGGCTCGGCATCGTCGGGCTCGGCCGCCATGATGACAAAGCGGGTGGTGTTGTGTTCGGCATCCTCGACATTGGGCTTCAGAATATCGAGGCCGTGAATTTCAGCCGCAAGGCTTGAGGCGAGCGCCGCCACCGACTTGTCGCCCGCTTCCGCGACACGCTTGGCAGAACCCGCCGTATCCGCGCCGACAATTACGTTCAGCTTCAATTCGCGGATGATGTTGCGACATTGACCAAGGGCGGGCGCCTGGCTCATCACGCTTTTTACGTCAGAGAGTTTTGCGCCCTTCACGCCCAGCAATTGATGATGGATGCGCAGGAAGTGCTCACCGACAATGTAAAGGCCGGATTCCGGCATCAGATGGTGGATGTCGGTGACGCGGCCATAGAGCGAATTCTCAAACGGAATCATGGCAAGACGCGCGCGCCCCTCGGACACTGCGGCGAACGTATCCTCGAATGTCGGGCATGGCAGAACGCCGAGCGCCGGAAAGACTTCACGGCACGCCAGATGCGCGTTGGCACCCAGTTCGCCCTGAAAGGCAATTGTTTCGGCGCTCGGCTTTTTCGTCACGGCTGGGCTTTCGGGTGCATGGAAGCAAGCATGGCGCGTGCGCGCGCGAGGTCATCGGGAGTGTCAACACCGAGCGGAACCGTGTCAACGACAACGACCTCCACACGCATGCCGTCTTCCAGCGCGCGCAACTGCTCCAGCTTCTCGCGCTTTTCCAGCGGCGATGGCGGCAGGGCGACAAAGCGCGCCAGTTTCTCGCGTGCCCAAGCGTAAAGCCCGATGTGATGCCAGAGCGGCCCGTCATTGGCGGGCGCAGTGGCGCGTGTGAAGTAAAGCGCCCTGCCCGATTTTGCACCGGGCGCCAGCGCGAACACGGCTTTGACCACATTGGGATTGGTGCGCTCGTCGGCGCGCGTGATTTCAGCGGCCAATGTTGCCATCGCAATCGTCTTGTCGGCGAGCGGCGCACAGACGGCACGCAGGAGCGCCGGATCAAGCGTCGGCAGATCGCCCTGCATGTTGACGATTACATCGTGGCGGCCCTGCGGGTCGATCTTTGTCAGCGCCTCAAAGATGCGGTCGGAGCCAGAGGGATGATCGGGATCGGTCAGAACCGCCTCGCCGCCCGCAGCGATCACGGCATCCGCGATCTCCTTTTCGCCCGCAGCAACAACCACCCGGCCAAGCCCCGCCTCCATGGCGCGGCGCCAGACCTGCACGATCATGGGCAGGCCGCCAATGTCGGCCAGCGGCTTTCGCGGCAGGCGGGTTGCCGCCAGACGGGCGGGAATCAGGATGATCGGGTTCATGGGCGCCTTCGTGCCGATCGGGGGGCAAGCACCCCCAAAACAGCAAATGCGACGGTTCGCCGCAATTCGGAAATGGGCTTACGGCCTATGATTCTGCTCGAAAAATTGCCGCAGGCCCGGTTTTGTGCAATTCCCCTTCAAGGCGGGCTTTGGGGCGGCTATAGGTGCCCGCCATATCGCGGGTCCGCCTGTGGCCTGACGGGAGCCTGACGGGAGAAGGTCCACACATGGACGGTTTCGAGATCAACAAGATTCTGGGCGCTTTCTTTGGCGCCGTTCTGGCCGTGCTTGGCATCAATGAGATCGCCAAGGTGCTCTATCACGTCGAAGAGCCCACTCAGAAAGCCTATGTGGTCGAAGGCGTGGAGGAGACCGGCGGCGGCGGCACCGGCACCACAACAGAAGTGCCCGTCGTGGAAACGCTGCCCGACTTCGGCACGGTTCTGGCCAATGCCGACCTCGCGCTGGGCGAAAGCGTTGCTGCCAAGTGCGTGCAATGCCACACGTGGGATCAGGGCGGCCCCAACAAGATCGGCCCCAATCTCTACAATATTGTCGGTTCGCCGCATGCCCATCTGGGCGACGGCTTTGCCTATTCAACGGCCATGCGCGAGACGCCGGGCAATTGGGATTATGAGGGGCTTTACCGCTTTCTTGAAAACCCGAAGAAGCACATCCCCGGCACCAAGATGGCCTTTGCGGGTCTGCGCAAATCGGAAGAGCGCATCGCGCTGATCGCCTATATGCGCACCTGGGCGGCAACGCCCTATCCGCTGCCTGCGCCCAATCCGGTGGTGCCAGTTGAGGGCGCGCCCGTGGAAGGCGCGGTCGATGGTGCAGCGCCGGTGGAAGGTGCGCCGGCGGATGGCACGGCTCCGGTTGAGACACCTGCCGAAGCACCGGCTGAAACGCCAGCGCCCGCGCCGGCCGAAGGTCACGGCGGTTGATCATCCGCAGCGCGTAAAGCGATAATCAAAGGGGCGGTCAGAGGACCGCCCCTTCTTCTTTGCGGGGCCAAGATGGACAGACCGGTTCTTGCCTTTTGCGTTCCGAAATTTGCAGGCGGCAGCTGGCGCGCGGCGATGGCCGAGCATGCGCCGCATGTCGTCTTCCGCAACCGGTTTGAGGGGTTCGGCGACCCGGCCCTTGTGCGCTATGCGATCGCATGGAACCCGCCGCCGGGCGAGCTTGCGCAATTTCCCAATCTTGCCTGCATCTTTTCGCTTGGCGCGGGCGTTGATGGCATTCTGGCTGATCCCACCTTCCCGCGCAGCGTGCCGCTGTCGCGCGTGGTGGACCCCGATCTGACGCAGGGCATGACGCAATATGTGCTGCTGCACGTGATGCTGCATCACCGCAAGCAGCGCGCCTTTGACAGCTTTCAGCGCGAGCGGCTGTGGAAGCCCTTGACCGCTGGCCCTGCCGGTGATGTGCGCGTCGGCATCATGGGCACCGGCGTGCTGGGCATGGATGCGGCGCGCAAGCTGCGCGATCTGGGCTATGCCGTTTCCGGCTGGAATGCGTCGCGCAAGTCGGAACCCGGCATGACATTCTTTGCAGGCATGGGCGAATTGCCTGCGTTTCTGGCCGAGACCAATATCCTTGTCTGCCTTCTGCCGCTGACGGATGCGACGCGCCACATCATCCGCGCGGATACGCTGCGTCATCTGCCCAAGGGTGCGTTCTTCATCAATGCGGCGCGTGGCGGCCATGTGAATGAAGATGATCTGCTGGCCGCGCTTGACAGCGGGCAGCTAGCGGGCGCCGCACTGGACGTGTTCGAGACTGAGCCTTTGCCTGTGACCAGCCGCCTGTGGTCGCATCCCCATGTGACGGTAACGCCGCATGTGGCAAGTCAATCCAATCCGAAAACGATTGCCGCCCTGATTGGCGAAAGCATCCGCAGGGTCGAGCGCGGCGAGGCGCCGCTCAATCCGGTTGATCTTTTACGCGGCTATTAATCGCCTGATCGACGTGACGGGTGATCCCTTGGCGGCGATGCGCTTTGCTGCCACGGCCAATGGTTCGACTGCCACGGCCATGTGATGGGCATTGGCGTGGAGCAGGGTGCCCGCATCCACCATCACGCCGACATGACCCTTCCAGAAGATGAGATCACCGCGCTTGAGCCCCTGAAAATCGGGGCGGATGGCAACCGCATCACCCAGCGCCTTTTCCTGCATGTCGGTATCGCGTGGTGCGGGCACGCCACATGCATCCAGCGCTGACTGAATGAGGCCCGAGCAGTCAAAACCGTCCGGTGTTTTGCCACCCCAGAGATAGGGCACGCCCATAAAACGCTGCGCGACGGCGACAAAATCCTTCTGCGCATCTTTCACGGGCGCGATGTGGCCTGTGAAAACAAACCCGCCATCATCCAGCCGCGCGTAGTCCCCCTCCACACCCGTCACCACAAGCCGCGCATTGAACGGCAGCACATCGCGCGGTGGACGTTTGAGATCAGCCACCGGAAAAACATAGCTGCGCGCGGCCATCACGCGATGGGTGGGTGCGGCGGATGGCGCGCCCAGCGCCTCGGCGGCGACATAGCCGACATAGGAATCAAATCCGCACTGGCCCCAGACAAAGCCGTTCTTTTCCTCGTAGGCCGTGAACGCCTCGCCATAAAGCAATTCGGTTTCAAGGCTGGCAGTTGGCGATGGCGCCCGGCGCAGCGCGACGCGGCCCAGCACCGCACGCCTGGCCACGCCATCCACATAGGCGGCTGCCTCCACCCTGCCCTTGAGCGTTGCTGCAGCAAGATCGTCGCGGACCGGGGTGATGCGGCGGTCAAAATTCATGGCGCTCACGGGTTCAGATTGGTGGCCGCCTTGGCGATCAGCTCACCCAGATCAGTCAGAAACACCGAACCTTTGACCGTGCGCTGGATCAGCACATTGCGGCGGTCCTGCTCGTCCCTGCGGCGTTTGAGCAAACCCATCTGTCCGAGCGTATCGAGCGCGCGTGTGATTGCCGGTTTCGACACGTTGAGAATGGAGGCAAGGCCGCGCACCGTGTGCGGCGGCGGCGTGAGATAGACCTGCGTCATGATCGCCATCTGGCGCTGCGACAGGTCGGGACCATCGGCACGCACGGTTTTCAGCACGACATCGTGCCACAAAGCGAGCGCGTGAATGGGCTTCAACTCCACCGCCATGAACGCAACGCCTTCCCCCGAAGCCCGTATGTCAGCCAGCACGTCCCCACATGTGAACGCCAATGACGCTCACAATCAAGTCGTTTTTGATCCGAAACGTTCTTTCATGAGACGGAAGAGGGCGCGGATGCACAATGCTTCGCCGCCCACGGGGCGGCCGGGCCTGGCATGGTCGATCCATGCCGCCACATCAAAGTGCACAAATGATCTGGTGCGCGTGACAAAGCGGTTGAGGAAAAGGGCCGCCGTGATCGATCCCGCATAGGGCGAGGTGGTGGAATTTGTGAGCTGGCCGACTTTGCCCTCGATCCAGCTTTCATAGCCCTTCCACAAGGGCAGGCGCCACATCGGATCCTGCTCCGTCACCGACAGGCGCGACAGATCTGCGGCCAGCGCCTCGTCATGCGTAAAGAACGGCGGCAATTCAAAGCCCGTCGCGGTGCGCGCCGCACCTGTGAGCGTTGCCATGCAGACCATCAGCTCGGGGGATTCGTCGTCGCCATCGGCCAGCGCATCGGCCAGCACGAGACGGCCTTCGGCATCCGTGTTGCCGATCTCGACGGTGAGCCCCTTGCGGCTGGTGAACACGTCGCCCGGGCGATAGGCGCGGTCGGAAATCGCATTCTCGACCGCTGGCACCAGAAGGCGCAAACGCACATTGAGCTTTGCATCCATCACCATGCGCGCAAGTGCAATCATGGCGGCGGCGCCACCCATATCCTTTTTCATCGTGGCCATGCCAGAGCCGGGCTTGATGTTGAGGCCGCCCGAATCAAAGCACACGCCCTTGCCCACCAAAGTGACCTTGGGTGCGCTGTCATCACCCCAGACAAGTTCAATCAGGCGCGGTGCGCGCTCTGCACTGGCGGACGCACCCACGGCATGGATCAGCGGATAGTTGCGACCGAGAAGGTCTTCACCCTCAATCACGCCAAAGCGTGCGCCCGAACGCTCTGCCAGCCGCAAGACCTGATCTTCCAGATCGCCGGGGCCCATGTGATTGGCGGGCGCATTGACGAGATCACGGGCGAGCGCAATCGCATCGGCCATCATCATCGCCTCGGCCACGCCTGCGCTGTCGGGCATTGACAGCAGCGGGCGCTTCTTTTCGCCTTCGTCCTTTCTCGGCTTGAAGGCGCGATAGGCATAGGCGCCCAGCGCCCAGCCCAGCGTGATAAAGGCGTCGCTGTAGCGCGACGGCGCGGACGCCACACGATAGATGCCCGCAGGCAGGCGCTCGCTTCCCGTCCCAAAGGCCAGGAGATCCTCGTCCTTTCCCAGCCCCATGACCGCCATTGCCAGCGTGCCATCGGCGCGCGGCACAAGCACGATGCGGCCCGCCTCGCCCTTGAAGCCGGTGGCGGCGAGCCAGTTTTTCACTTCCGCGCTTTGGGCCGCCTCGAAGGCTGAAAACTTTTCCGCTGTCACGGCGTGAAGGGGAATGGCGCCCGGCGCATCGGCGGGAGCAAAAAACTGAAGGGCAGAAAAATTCATCGCTCAAACCTGTGCAGCAATCGGTGATGGGCGGGCGCACAAACGCACCGCTAGTATGCTTGCCAACCCGTGCGGATCGGGCAACGCTTGGTGTTCAATTCCTTCTAGCGCAATGGGGCCAAAAAGCCATGGGGCCGGCAAACACAAATTTGAAACTGACGCTGGCGGTGGGCACGCGGCGCTGGTCCAGCTGGTCGCTGCGGGCGTGGGCGGTGCTCAAGGCTTCCGGTCTTGCCTTTGATGAGGTCTTTGTGCCGTTGCGCGAAGATACGACATCGGCGGCGGCGCGGGCGGCCTCGCCCTCGGGCCTTGTGCCGGCACTCACCATCGACGACGGCAGGCGGCGCTATACGGTGTGGGATTCGCTTGCGATTGCCGAAACGGTTGCCGAGCTTGCACCCGATGCGGGGCTGTGGCCGCGCGATACGGTGGCACGGGCGCATGCGCGATCCATCTCCGCCGAGATGCATTCGGGCTTTGCCGAGTTGCGGCGGCAATATTCAATGGAGTTTCTGAAAGTCATTCCCGGTATTGCGCCGAGTGAAGGCACGGCGGCGGCCATCAATCGCATCAGCGCGATCTGGAACGGCACGCGCGACAAATTCGGGGCGGGCGGCGATTTTCTGTTCGGCGCGTTCGGCATTGCTGATGCGTTCTATGCGCCAGTGGTGAGCCGGTTTCATACCTATGGCGTGACGCTGACCGGCGCGGCCGCGGCCTATCAGGCAGCGATGTGGGCGCATCCGTTCATGCGGGAGTGGGGGAGCAAGGCGGGAGCGGAGTGAGGGGGGGGGCAATTTCATCAAGCTCCAGACGGGCCACACGTTAGAAGACACACTTGGACTTAGTCAAAACCGAACATCTGATGCCGACAGTCCGCCCGCACCATTGCTAATTTAATTCTGTACCTTCCATTATTTCACCTCAACGTGGAACTCATCCCCGATACTAGTCAAGTGAGTCTATGACTTCCTGAATATCGCTCGGTTGGAGCGCCCAGCGATAAGCGGGATGAACCTCCCAATCGAAGCCAAAGTCCACCGCTTCGTTTGCCAAGAATCTACTTTGATCAAAGTAATACCTCTCAACCCTTCCATTCACTTCTTTTCGCGCGGTAACAAAATCGATCTTATAAAGAAAATGTAACAGGCTCTTCTGAGTTACCTGTCGCCCATTCTTGAATCTCAGACTCGTTCTGCCGACAATCTCGTGCAACTTTTTCAAAATCGAATCTGTAGAAAATCGATAACTTTGGGACGCTTTTAGCTCCTTCTTAGTTGGCCTCATATTGAGCACCAAGCTTGCGATATCCGGCAATTCGCTCTTAAACTCGTTTATGATGTCTTGCAGTCTCTCCTCGGAGTAACGTGAAAATGTTTGCTCCAGATGCCGAGCTCGGATCAGGTCACTCTTCTCCCGAAAGGCAACTCGTGCCGCTCCATGGAAAAGCTTGATCAGATCGCGGGGTCGACGCCGACACAATGACAACAATACATTGTGAATCGGGCGATTAGCCCAATGCCCGCGCCCAACATCGTATACTGGTCCAATCACTCGTGCGAGGATTTGCTTTGTGATTTGACCCTGCTCCATCTTTATTATTTGTTCTTGACTTAACTCCATATTGAAAAATGTTGTAATTCTATTTGCCGCTACGCACAAAATGTCATGATTAGTCCAATCCAACCAAATCACATGACGCTCAATCTTATCTGTCGACTCGTCCGAAGTGCGAACGAGAAAGTAAACATCGGACCGCAATCCAATCCGGAAGAAGATGTTTGGCTCCTTATTTGACATGTCCCGTATAGCATTGAGCAACGCCGACATGTTTTTTATACTTGTCTGCGAGGCTTCCCACCCGCGATCCATGTCGTCCATGTAAACAACAATTCTTTTTTGCTGAACAAATGCCTCGGCAAGTTCTGAGCTGATATTTGGTGCTTTCTCCTGCAATAACTTTGATGCGTAACTGCGAATTCTTTCAAATAATCTACCTGAAGTTGTTCCTGGCGCCGCGCTAGCGGCAGCGCCGCTTGCCCCTGTGAAGGCTTCAATCGCTTTGGCCTGGACTATGCTCTCAATTCCAGTCTTCCATGCTTCAATCAGTTCATTGATCGATTTGTCTTTCGGGTCCCAGATTCCTTCAATGTCATTTGGCTGCAAGAACAAGGCGAGGCTATTGCGCTCCCGATCATGGATGTAGGCGCGCTTTAGAATTGCGCTTTTCCCAACACCTTTGTGTCCGACCACAATGCGGATTGGCAAATCTTGAATAAGATTGTGATAAGCTTTGTTGAAAACAAAGTACTGCTTAAAACGTTCTTCATTCTCGCTCTCGGCGTCTTCCGCGCCGAACAGTCGCTCAATCGTTGCGTCGTCAAAGGTGGGCATAATTTTTCCTGCCATCAGTGATTGAGGCCTAATTGTAGAGGTGCTACTCTTATCCGGCCAAACTATTGATGGCAATCTTCGCAGACTCAATGGATATACTGCATCAGGGATTTGCCGTAGGAGAAAGATACTTACCAAACCTCGACCTTTCTTGCTAGGCGACATGGGCCGCGCGTGGGTGCGACGTGAAGAGCTGTCTGCCCCAGTCAATCATTCTTGACACTCAAATTGTGAGTTCGATCATGCGTTTGATTATGGCCTACGATGGTCGGGCTCGAGAGACTCTCGCCCCCTCACACCCCCAACTTGCCCGGGTTCATGATGCCTTTGGGGTCGAGAGTGGATTTGAGGGCGCGCAAGATTGCCATGCCGGTTTCGCCCTTCTCACCCGCCAGCCAGGGGGCGTGATCGCAGCCAGCGCCGTGGTGGTGCGAGATGGTGCCGCCATGGGCTGCAATCGCGTCTGACGCCGCCTTCTTGATTGCCTGCCACTGCGCCATTTCATCGCTCGCGCGGCGCGGAAAGATGAAGGTGAAATAGAGGCTGGCGCCATCGGGATAGGAATGGCTGATGTGGCCCATCACGATGCCGCGCGCGCCGGGCACAGGCGCATTCGCCCGCATCGCCCCTTCCAGCGCCGCGCGCACTTTCTCGTGCAGATTTTCCACATTTGACCAGCGCGTTGCCGTTTCCAGCGTGTCCACACCGACGCCATGATCCATCAGCGGATCACGCAGATAGGGCCCGTGGAAGCGGCCCGCATACCAGCTTTCGGCCGGCTTTCGCCCCACATAAAGCCCGTTCAGGCGCCTGATGATGCGGCGCGCCTCGTCTGCGGCGCGCGGGGCCTCGTCACGCTCGCCCTCGGTTCCGACAATCAGCGCGCAGCGCTTTTCGGCAAGGCCGTGGCGGCGCAGATACGCTGCCTCGATGCGGCGCTTGAACGAGGGCGCTTCACCGATGCGGCCAAAGGTTTGATAGAAGCGCGTCTCCTCCTCGTCTGACAGGCGCATCGAGGCGATGTCGATGCCGCTTTGGGCCAGCGTGCGCACGGCCTCGGCCCCCTCTGCAAAGCTGCGGAAAAGATACGCGCGCAGATCACGATGCGCGGGCTGGGGCCGCACGCGGAAGGTGGCATCGGCGATCACGCCCAGCGTGCCCTCTGACCCCGCCACCAGATCGGTCAGGCGCGGACCTGCGGCAGAGGCCGGATATTCCTCGGTTGCCCATGCGCCCGCAGGCGTGATGACGCGGGCCGAGACCAGCCAGTGTTCCGCCTTGCCATAGCGGTTGGATTGCTGGCCCGCGCCGCGCGCTGCAATCCATCCGCCCAGGGTCGAGAACTCGAACGATTGCGGGTAATGGCCAAGCGTGACGCCCTGCGCCTGCAGCGCACGCTCCAGATCCGGGCCATAGATTCCCGCCTCTGCCGTTGCTGTCATTGACTGGCGATCAACGGCAATGAGGCGGTTCATGCGCGTCATGTCGAGCGCGATCAGCGCCGTTTGCCCCGGCGCGCGCAGCGGCGTCATGCCACCCACCACAGAGGTTGCGCCACCGCAGGGAATGACTGCGATGGCACTGTCGCCCGCCAGTTTCAGAATGGCGGCAATGTCATCGCTGTTGCGCGGATAGACAATGGCGTCTGGCGCATCTTCAATCGCGCCGCTGCGCATCGCCAGAAGATCGGCATAGGAGCGGCCGCGCGCGTGAAAGGCGCGATCCTCCTTCGCCGTCACCACATTGGCGGAGCCGACAATGGCGGTCAGTGCCGCCAGCGCCTCTGCCGACAGGCGCGGTGGCGGCAGATTGATCTGCTCCAGCTTCAGCGCCGGTGTAGCGGTGAGCGCGGGCATGGCCAATTCGCTCTCCAGCCAGCGCCAGACTTCCGGGCGGCTGGAGACATGATCCTCCATCGCGATCAGGCCCCAGCCATTCCAGCGCAGGCGGTCACGGTTGATGGTCATGGTGTTTCCCCCGCTTACACGCGCAATTGCAGCGCGCCCGGCATGATGGTGAAAGTGGCGGGCAGCTGGCCGGGCTGTTCGCCATCAAGCTCGATCAGCACCGGCCCGGCATTGGCCTTGTCGCCGCCAATGGGGGCTGCAATCACGCGCTGACCGCGCATCACTTTCACGCGCGGGTTCCTGATGTGATCGCCGGTATAGATCGTATTCAGCTCGCGCAGCACGTCGCGCCTGGGCCCGCCCGCCAGCACGATGATGTCAAAAAGCCCGTCGGCGGGGTCGGCATCGGGCGCCACCATCATGCCGCCACCGAAAAATTTTCCGTTGCAGATGGCGACAGTCGACATGTCCACCTCGTCGTCAAACGCGCCATCGACTTTCAGGCGGATGCGCTTGGAGCGATACGTCAGCGCCGCCTTCGCCGAATTGAAGAAATAGGCAAAACGCCCGCCGAACATTTTTGACAGGCGCGCGCGATTGACGGCATTCACTACCGCGCCGGAAAGGCCAAAGCTGCCGATATTTATGAAGTGGCGATGGATGGTTTTACCCTTTGCAGACATCAGCGTCACATGCGCCACGTCGATGGGGCGCGCCCTGGCCGCGGCGATGCGGGCAATTGTCTTCGCCATGTCGTCATCAAGGCCGAAGGTGCGCTTGAAATCGCCACCCGTGCCCGACATCAGGGGCGAGAAACTGGCCGCCGGGCTGATGGCGCGGCCATGCTCGAAAAACCCGTTGACGCATTCGCTGATCGTGCCATCGCCCCCCACGCCGATGATGTGCGTTGCGCCGCGCTTCAGCACTTCGCGGGTCAGGCGCTCGGCCGCCAGCGGCGCATCGGTCAGCAGCAATTGCGTTTCACCCAAGGCTGCATTCAGACGGGTGCGGATTTCACCCACGCGCGCCTTGGTGCGGCCGCCGCCTGATCGCGGATTGATGATGGCATAACGGGTCATGTTGCCATCGCTTCGCCGTCGATCATCAGGCGCGCCTCAACGGTTTCAATCTCGCTTCGGGTTTTTTCTGCCGTCCAGCCATGGTGACGCGCCATGATGGCGGCCGCCGCCTCTATGGTGGCGCTGCCCGGATGACCCAGGGTGGCGATGCCCGTGCGCCGGAACAGGGCGTCCTCCAGCGTCATGGCCATTTCATGGGTCGCAGCAAAACGGATCTGGGCGGCGATATCCGGCAATTCGTTCGACAGGCGGCGCGCGCCATCGCCGCCACCTTCGGCAACAACCGCATCCAGCATGACGCCGTGATTGCGGGCGAGCACGCGGATCGTCTCTCCATCAAGTCCGGGGTGGCGCCTGCCCGCCGCCGTTACAAACGCGTTGAAGTTGCCGGTGCTTTCGCCCTGCAGCGGCAGATTCGCTGTGGCGGCGCGCGGCAGTGACCGGTTGAGGCGCCTGGCGGCAACGCTCAACGCCTTTTCCGCAAGGCTGCGCGAGGTGGTCCATTTGCCGCCAACAGCAGAGATCAGACCCTTCAGCCCCTCCTCTGCCTCGTGGTCAAAGACTTCCGATTTGCGGCTGGCGCCATAGGAGTCCTTTGAGCCGTCATCGACCAGCGGACGCAGGCCCGCATAGGCGGCGCGCACATCGCTGCGCGACAGCTTTGCATTCGGCAACAGCGCATTGGTCGTGGCGATCAGGCCTGCAATATCCGCCTCGGTGGGGCGCACCTGGTCGGGCGGGCCTTCATAGACCGTATCCGTGGTACCGATGATGTTGCAGCCGCGCCAGGGCAGCACGAACAGATGGCTCTTGGGCGCCACCAGCGCCAAAGCATGGGTGCTGACGAGTCTGCGTGTGATGATGTGAATGCCCTTGGAGCGGATCAGGCCGTGCGAGGCCTTGCCGCCCTCTGCCTCACCCATCACCAGATCGGCCCACGGGCCTGCCGCATTGATGGTGAGCGCACCGCGAATATCGTGCGACGTGCCGGTGATCCGGTCGCGCACGCGCACGCCGGTGATGGTTGCGCCCTCGCGCAGAAAAGATTGCACTTCGGCATAGTTTGCCAATTGCGCCCCGGCGCGCGCTGCATCAACAAGACAGGCAAGGCCCAGACGCTCGGGCGCATACATCTGGCAATCGTAATAAAGCTGACCACCCTCCAGCGCATCGCTCGCAAGAACAGGTTCGGCGGTGGCGGCTTCCTCGCGCGAGAGGCGGCGATGGCGCGGCAGGCGCTGATCTTCATCGTCAAGCCAGCGCCGGTCAAAGCTGAGAAGATCATAGAGCGTCAGCCCCATGCCCAGCATATTGGTGGCGGCATTGCCGCGCGTCAGGGGCACGATGAAGGGCAGCGGATAGACCAGATGCGGCGCAATGCGCTCCCAGATGCGCCGCTCGCGCAGGGACTCGCGGATCAATCCGAATTCAAGGTTTTTCAGATAGCGCAGCCCGCCATGCACCAGCTTGGAGGTTGCCGAACTGGTGGCGTGGCTGAAATCCTTTTTCTCGATCAGCGCCACGGAAAGGCCGCGCAGGGCCGCATCGCGGGCAATGCAGCTGCCGGTAATGCCGCCGCCGATGATGACAAGATCAAAGACCTTGCGCGTCATCGCGTCCAGATTGCGGGTCAGGGGCAAGGCGACAGGCGGCATATCTGGCAGATCCGGGTGGAAGAAGCGTGCAGACGCCCCTCCCCCATCGAAGGCGCCCACAAAGCCCGGCAAAGGCCGGAATCGGGCAAGGCTTCCGGTCTGCCACCCATAAGTCAATGCCCAAGCGGTCATGCCGCAGCGCCTGCCAGTGATTTACGGGGCTGGCGCGCGGCTGCTAGGCTTGGGCATCCATCATCCCTCACTCAGGATATCCAAAATGCCGCAGATCAAAGCCAACGGCCTTTCCTTTGAGTACGACACATTTGGCAAGGCCGGTGATCCCGCCGTGCTGTTCATCATGGGCTTTGCCGCCCAGATGACCGCCTGGCCCGAGGCCCTGATGAAGTCGATTGCGGGCGAGGGTTTCCACGTCATCCGGTTCGATAACCGCGACATCGGCAAGTCGCAATATCTTGACCATCTGGGCGTGCCGGATGTGATGGCAGCAATGGGCTCGCTGATGACCGGCATCCCCTTTACCGGTGCGCCCTATACGCTGAACGACATGGCGAAGGATGCTGCCGAGTTGCTGGGTGCGCTCAACATCCGCGATGCCCATATTGTTGGCGCATCCATGGGCGGCATGATTGCGCAGCTGGTGGCGATCAATCATCCGGGCGTTACGCGCTCGATGACCTCGATCATGTCAACGACCGGCAATCCCGCCATGCCGCAGGCAACGCCCGAGGCGATGACGGCGCTGATTACGCCGCCCGCCGATACATCGCGCGAGACGCGCATTGCGCATGGCATGAAGATGATCCGCGCCATCGGCAGCCCCGGCAATCTGGCGGCCACAGAAGAAGAACTGAAGGTGACGGTGACGGCGGCGGTTGACCGCGCGCCCTATCACCCCGAAGGCATTTCGCGCCAGCTCTGCGCCATCCTTGCCTCGCCACCGCGTAATGCGATGCTGAAAAACCTGCGCATGCCGGCGATGGTGCTGCACGGCATGGATGATCCGCTGGTGCGCGTGGAGGCCGGGCGCGATACGGCGGCCTCGATCCCCGGCTGCCGCCTTGTTGAAGTGCCAGGCATGGGCCACGATTTCTCGAATGCGCTGGTGCCGATCTATCACAAGCATCTTTCCGCGTTCCTGAAAGATGCGGAATCGCGCGCCAAGGCGGCCTGAGCGCCATGCCGGACGCACAGGTGAACGGCGTCAAACTGCATTATGCAGTGGACGGACCGGCAGGCGGCGTGCCGCTGGTCATCATTCAGGGCTTCGGCTCACAGATGACGTCGTGGCCCGCCACCCTGCATGAGGGGCTGGTGGCCAATGGCCATCGCGTGATCCGGTTTGATAACCGCGATGTGGGATTGAGCCAGAAGTTTTCGGGCATTCCCGATGCGCGCGCGGCAGCCAAGGCGCTGGCGGCGGGCGAAAAACCCGTCGTGCCCTATACGCTGGCCGACATGGCTGATGATGTGGCGGCGCTTCTGGATCATCTCGGCGTTGCGTCTGCCCATGTGGCCGGTGGCTCCATGGGTGGCATGATCGCGCAGCTGGTGGCGCTGCGCCATCGGCCCCGCGTGCGCAGCCTCATTTCGATTTTCTCGACCACGAGCGATCCCTCTCTGCCGCGCTCATCGCCCGAGGCGCAAGCTGCCCTGATGGCGCCGCCGCCGTCTCAATCAAAGGACGACGTGGTGGCGCATACGCTGAAGAACCGGCGCGTCTATGCCTCGACGGCCTGGCCGTTTGATGAGGCCTTCTGGCGCGCGAATGTCTCGTCCAATTTCGACCGCGCCTATTTTCCCGAGGGTCAGGCGCGGCAATGGGCAGCGATCATGGCCACACCATATCGCACGGATGCACTGAAGGCGTTGCGCGTGCCAACGCTGGTGCTGCACGGTACGGCCGATGTGTTGATCCCGCCCGAGGCCGGCGTTCATACCGCCCAATGCATTCCGGGCGCACGGCTGACACTGATTGAGGGCTGGGGGCATGACATGCCGCCGGTCTTCATGCCGCATCTGATCGCCTACATCTCCCGTTTCACCGCCGATGTAGAGGCTTCGCGCACATGAAGATTTTCGTCACCGGCGCTTCCGGCTTTGTGGGCGGCGCCTTTGTGCGCGCGATGGTCGGCACGCATGAATTGCTGGCGATGTCGCGCTCGGAGAAATCCGATGCCGCCATCCGCGCGCTAGGCGCAACGCCGGTGCGCTGCGAACTGGGCAAGGTTGCGCCCGGGGAGATCAAGGGTGTGGACGTGATCGTCCATTGCGCGGCCTATGTGGAGGAGTGGGGGCCGTGGTCTGCCTATTGGCAGGCGAATGTGATCGGCACACAGCAATTGCTGGATGCAGCGAAGAAGGCGGGTGTCAAACGATTTGTGCATGTGGGCACAGAGGCCGCTTTGTTCCACGGACAGGACATGATCGATGTGGACGAGACGGCGCCTCTGTCGCTCAACTCGCCCTTTCCCTATTCACGCTCGAAGGCCCATGCCGAAAAGGCCGTGCGCGCCGCCAATGATCCGGGCCGCGGGTTTGAGACCATCATCATCCGCCCGCGCTTTGTTTGGGGGCCGGGCGATGTGACGCTGGTGCCGGTCATCAAAGAGATGGCGGCGCAAGGCAAGTTTGCCTGGATTGATGGCGGAAGAGTGAAAACCTCCACCACCTATATCGGCAATCTGGTGCATGCGCTGGAATGCGCACTGACCAAGGGCCGCACAGGCGAGGCCTATTTCGTGCTGGACGGCAGACCGGTTGAGTTTCGCGATTTCGTCACGCGCATGATGAAGGCGGCGGGCGTTACCCTGCCATCAAAGTCGGTGCCGGGTTTTGTGGTGCGCGGACTTGCCGGTGTGACCGAGCCGCTGTGGCGGCTCTTCCGCGTCAAGTCAAAGCCGCCGATGACGCGCTTTACGGCGGCGATCATGTCGCGCCACTGCATCCTGAAAGATGACAGGGCGCGCCGGGAGCTCTCTTACCAACCGCCTTTTACAGTCGATGCGGGTCTGGCGGAGATGGCAAAGGCGCAGTGGTGAGGATCAGCGCCAGGGCGCCAGGGTCGGCACTTTCTCGCCGAGGTAAAAGCGCAGCGCGCCCTCGTGCAGCGGCAACGGCAAATTCGCCTGCGCCGTGTCGAGGCGGATGAAGCGGCCCATGGGATGGCCGGAATCAAGCAATGGCCGGTTATCGGGGTTCCAGAGTGCGCGCGTAATCGCGAAGACCAGGTCAGGCGACGCACTTTGGCTCACCACCCAGACAGCAGGCACAGACACCGTTTCAACCGCGCCCAGCCCCTCATACGTGCCTTCGGGGATGACGGCGCGCTGCATCGTTTCCTTTTCGCCAAGCAGTGTCTCTGCCCCTTTGCCATCGACTGGCAGCAGACGCACCTGGCCCTGTCGTGCAGCCTCCTCCAGCACACCCAAGGGCGCGCCACCGACAAAGAAGAAGGCGTCAAGCTCGCCCGCCACCAGCTTCTGCATCGAGGTTTCTACATTGTCGGTCGAAAGCGTGACGCGGCGTTCGGCAATTTTGAACGCCTTCAGAATCGCGCGCGCGGTTGCATGCGTGCCGGAGCCGGGCACATCAATCGACACGCGCTTGCCCTTCAGATCGGCAATCGTCTGAAGCGTGCTTGCTGCCGGCACAACAACATGCACGGTTTCGGGAAAGAGGGCGGCAATCGCGCGCAGATTTGAAAGGGGGCCGCCCTTTTCAAACTCGCCACGGCCAGCCAATGCGTCAGCTGCCAGATCACCCTGGGCAATTGCCGATTCCACACGCCCTTCAGCGACAGCGCGCAGATTGGCAACCGAACCCTCTGACGCGCGGGCAGCCGCAAACAGACCGGCTGGCCCGCAACGCCCCTCCGCCTCGCAGCGCGCGACACCGGGTGGATGGCTGATGATGGAGGCCAGCATCTGGCCGATCGGATAATACGTGCCCGCCGATGAGCCGGTGAGGATCTGGAATGACAGGCGCGGCGGATCGCCCTGGGGCACCGATCCCATCGCCCACACGCCTGCCGCCGCAGAAGCGGCAAGGACGGTGACGGCGATCATCCGGGTCAGAAAACGCATGGGCGAAAGGCGGATCGAAAGAGCTGTGTGGGGGAAGGTAAACAAAGTCTTGCAGCAGGAAAGAGCAAACGCCCCCATTCGGGCCGAAAAAGGGCATCTGGTGCCCTTCCATCACGCCACTTTCGCCAGATGCGGCAAAGGCTTCGCTTATGCTTAAGGCTTTGGTGATGGCCGGGGTGGATGATGGGGGTGAAAAGCCCTGTCAGCGGTGAGCTTCGCCCATGAATACTTTTTCCGCCCTGCGCCGGATTTCCTTTGCCCTTCTTTCCGCCAGCGCCCTTTCAGCGTGCGCCACGGCTACCGGTCCTGCCGCCGATGCGCGCGGGCCTGCCGCCATGACCGAAGCCGCACCCGCCTCTGACGAGCCGCTGAGCGTGGCAGCGCATTGGGCGCGTGTGGTGGAAGCTGACCCCGCCAACGCGCCTGCCCATGTGGAAATGTCGCGCGCCCTGCGCAACATGGGCAAGGCGAGCCAGGCTGTCTCGTTCATGCGCGAGGCGCTGGTGCGCTTTCCCGACAATCCCGACATTCTGGGCGAGTATGGCAAGGCGCTGGCCGAATCCGGCCGCACGGGCGACGCCCTGCCCTTCCTTTCCCGCGCTGCGCAGATGAAGCCCAGCGACTGGCGCATGCTTTCCGCCGAAGCCGTGGTGCGCGATCAGACCGGCGATCACGAGGGTGCGCGTGCCCGCTTTGAAGCTGCGCTCAAGCTTTCGCCCAACAATGCGGCAATCCTGAACAATCTGGGCGTCAGCTATCTCCTTTCCGGCGACAGCGCGAACGCTGAAAAATATCTGGGCATGGCCGCCACCAGCCCGGGCGCGACACCGAAAATCCGCCAGAATCTGGCGCTGGCGACCGGCATCCGCGGCGACTTTGCTCAAGCGCAGGTGCTGGCGACCGCTGATCTTCCGCCCGATGTGGCGGCGCGTAACCTGAGCTATATCCGCCAGCTGGCCGATGCGCCGCCCGTGCCGCTGGCGACGCCGCCAGAACCTGCACCGGAAGCTGAAGCCAGCGACGAGGTGAGCGCCGCCGACGCCGTGATGACGGATGTGGCGGTGCTTTCGGCAGAGCCGGAATATGAGACAGCGGAAGCCGAACCGCCGCTGCCTGCACCCAAACCGCAAACGGACGTGGCGGCCGCCTCCGAGCCGGACCCTGAAGCGGCGCCTGACGCTGCGCCCGTTCTTCGCACTGCTGCGCAGAACTGATCGATTCAGCCGCGCACCGCCTCCTTCAGCAGGTCATCCCAGTTGTCGGGCGGACGGCCGCGCTTCAGCATGCGTGCGAACGTGCGATAGGCGTCATCACTGCTCTCATAGGCCCGCATTGTTTCTTCGTCGTTGACCCAGGCAAGCACGATGATGCGGCTTGGCGCATGAAACCTGAAAAAGAGCCGGTACTGCTGAAAAAACGTCGCACGGAACCAGTGGCGATGCGCTTCGCCCAGTGCGCCACCCAGCCTGAACTCGGGCCGCGCGGGATTATCGGGAATGACCTCAAAAGCCAGATGATGGATGGCCGCCAGCCGCTTGGCCGCATGTGACGCCATCCAGCCTGCCGGGTTCTTGCGCTTGATGCGGGTGACGTCCTTTTCCAGCGCCCCGACCTGACGCAGAAAGAGTGGATGGGCGTAGATGGTCCAGCCGTTGACGGTCAGCGGCACCATTATTCTCAGCCCTTGGCGGGCTTCAGCGGTGCATCGAGATCAATTGCCACCTTGCCGACCAGCCTTTTCAGCCGGCGCGGCAGCGCGGCGCTGACAGGGCGGATGTTGCCCGGATTGGCGGCCATATCGCGCGCAAGGAAGCCGAGAAATGCGGCGAGCACCGGATCATCGTCGCCCGCAGGCGCGGCGCGGCGCAGAACCACATCGCCTTCCGGCCCGATGACATAGCGGATGCGGTCACGCTTGCCGATCTTGAGGGCGCGGCGAACCGTTTCCGGAACCGTTGTCTGGTAGCGGTCGGTGAGCGTTGACTCAGCTTCAATGCGGCGGGCCATGGTGGCCGCAAGGTAATGCAATCGCATTACCTTGGTCAAGCCTTACAGCGCCTGCACCTTGAGGATGGCGGGGCCGAGAATGACGACAAACAGCACCGGCAGGAAGAACACGATCATCGGCACGGTCAGCTTGGCGGGCAGAGAGGCGGCGCGGCGCTCGGCCTCGGCCATGCGCATGTCGCGGTTTTCCTGCGCCATGACGCGCAGCGCCGTGCCCAGGGGCGTGCCGTAACGCTCAGCCTGCACCAGAGATGTGCTTACCGCCTTGACGCCCGGATGGGCGCAGCGCTTGGCAAGGTTTTCATAGGCCATCTTGCGGTCAGGCAGATAGGAAAGCTCGGCTGTTGTCAGGGAGAGCTCCTCGGCCAGCTCGATCGACTGCGAGCCGATTTCGGACGACACGCGGTTGAAGGCCGCCTCGATCGACATGCCCGACTCGACGCAGATGAGCAGCAGATCAAGCGCGTCGGGGAATGCCTTCATCACGGATTGCAGACGGCGCGTAACCAGGTTCGAGACGAAAACGTCAGGCAGATAGAAACCGAGGAACGCCGCGCCAAACGACATGGCAAGCTTGGCAAGACCCGGCGCCTGATATTTCGAAAAGAAGAAGAGATAGATCAGCGCCGCCAGAAAGACGATGATCGGCATCACGAAGCGGAAGAACATGAAGGTGATGAGCGGCCCCTGACCGCGGAAGCCCGCAGCCTGGAGCTTTTCCTTCGTGTTGGCGCTTTCAAGCAGTCGCGCAAAGCTGATCTGGTCCACCGTGCGCTTCATGAAGCCCACGGGCGCCGTGCGGAGCGTGCCCTTCTTTGAAAGCTCCTCGCGCTGGCGGCGGCGCAGCTCTTCGCGCGCGACCGAGACCGCCTTCATGCGTGAGCTCAGCTTGTCGCCCTCAAAGAGCGGAAGTGCGAGCGTCATGACGGTTGCAAAGACGGCAATGGCGACCAGCGCCATGGTCATGAATTCGGGATCGGCAAGATTGTCGAGGAAGCTCATGGCCGGGCCCTAGAACTTGAAGTTGATCATCTTCTTCATGACGAAGACACCCAGCGACATCCACAACCCCGAGCAGATCAGCATCACGTTGCCCGCCCGCTCGGTGAAGAGCGTCGTCATGTAGTCCGGGCTTGTAATGTAGACGAGCAGCATGACGGCGGGCGGCAGCGAACCGATGATGGCCGCTGAAGCCTTTGCCTCTGACGACATGGCGCGGATTTTTCCCTGCATGCGCTTTCTGTCGCGCAGCACGTTGGAGAGATTGTTGAGCGCCTCGGAAAGATTGCCGCCGGTCTTGGCCTGAATGGTCAGCACGATGACGAAGAAGTTCACCTCAGGCACCGGCATGCGCTCAAAGAGCTTTTTCAGCGCCTGATCCAGGGGAATGCCGATCTTGAGGCTNNTTGATGCGGCGGTTTTTCAGGAAGTTGAGCACCCAGCGCGGCACGCCAAAGGCAGCCGCAAAGCCGATGCCCGCCGAAATATGGATGGGCTGGCCCAGCACGAAGGCCAGCACCATGGCGACAACGCCAACAATGGCCGAGCCGATCCAGAATTTTCTGACTTCAAGATCAAGACCGGCCTGTTCGATGCGCTGCGCAACGGAAAGACGCTGGCGCTGCGCCTTCTGCTTGCGCTCAAGCTCTTTGAGCGTATCGGCGACCTTGCGGCGCTGGATGCTGTTCTGGTCGACCGCAGAGCCCTTGAGATTGCGGCCGACATTGCGCTCACGCGCAATCGCCGCCACGCGCTTACCCGCAGCGCCGCCCGACTTGCCGGCAAAGGCAAACGCCAGTCCGCCAACGCCCGCAAGACCCAGCACCATCACGGCAATCATCAGAAGGGTTGTGTCGTCCATGCGCCTTGCCCCTCACCCGGCTGCAGCTTCGAGAGCTTCCAGAAGCTCGCGCTCGCGGCCGTAATAGCGCGCGCGGTCCCAGAAGGCCGGACGCGAAATGCCGGTCGATTTGTGGCGTCCGCGGATCTTGCCCGCCTCGTCCTCGCCCTCGATGTCGTAGAGGAAGAGGTCTTGCGTCACGATGACTTCGCCTTCCATCCCCAGCACTTCGGTGATGTGGGTGATGCGGCGGGAGCCGTCGCGCAGACGCGCGGCCTGGATTACGATATCAATCGACCCCACCACCATTTCGCGGATGGTCTTTGACGGCAGCGAATAGCCGCCCATCGTAATCATCGATTCAAGGCGCTGCAGGGCCTCGCGCGGCGAGTTGGAGTGCAGCGTGCCCATNNCCTTCCAGATTGGGCGGGCGCGTCTCAAGGCGCACGACATGGGGCTGCTGAAGCTGGAGTTCGGCGGCGTCTTCGCAGGTGATGACGCGTTCGGTCACTTCGATGAAGCCGGTCATGCAGTTAAGCAGCGTCGTCTTGCCGGAGCCGGTGCCGCCGGAGATCAGCACGTTGCAGCGCGAGTGACCGATGATTTCCAGAACCTTCGCGCCTTCTTTGGTGATCGAGCCGAAGCGGACAAGATCGTCCATCTTCAGCTTGTCTTTCTTGAATTTGCGGATGGTGAGCGTGGGGCCGTCGATGGCCAGCGGCGGAGCAATCACGTTCACGCGGCTGCCGTCCGGCAGGCGCGCGTCGCAGATGGGCGAGCTTTCGTCAACGCGGCGGCCGATCTGGCTCACGATGCGCTGACAGATGTTCATCAACTGGCCGTTGTCGCGGAAGCGGACATTGGTGAGCTGCACCTTGCCGCCGACTTCGATGAAGACGCGCTCGGCGCCATTGACCATGATGTCGGCGATATCGTCGCGCGCCAGCAGCGGTTCCAGCGGGCCATAGCCGAGCACGTCGTTGCAGATGTCCTGCAACAGCTGCTCCTGCTCGGCAATCGACATCACCACAGACTTGATCGAGATGATCTCGTTGACGATGTCGCGGATTTCCTCGCGCGCTGACTGTGCGTCGAGCTGGGCAAGCTGGGCGAGATCGATGGTATCGATCAGCGCGTTGAAGATCGTGGTCTTGACCTGATAATATTCATCCGACCGCGTATCGACAGAAACAACCGGTGGTGGCGCCGGTCCGCGTGGCGGCGCTGCCGGCGCCTTGGCCTGCGGTGGAGCAGACTGGCTCCTTGGCGGAGCCGGGGCTGCGGCAGGCGTGCGGGCGGGCTGGGGCGCGCGCGGCGCCGCCACCTCGTTTCCGCCTGCACGCTTTCCAAACATCTATCAGCCCGCCTTGCGCGTCTTGAGGAAGCCGAGCAGCGAGCCGCCCTTCGCCTTCGTTGCCGCCACGGGCTCGCGGCCCGTCAGGATCTTGCAGAGATTGATGAGGCCTTCGGCTGCGCGTGACGACGGGTTGAGTTCCGGAATCATCTGGCCGTTGTTGGCCGCGGTGCCGAAAAGCTGCGGATCGAAGGGCAGGATGAGAGAAGGCTCGAGACTGAGCGCTTCGGCAAAATCCTTCACGGGAATTTCCGGCCGCTTGGCGACGCCAACCTGATTCATGACGAGGCGCGGCGGTGAGTCGTTCGGCCGGCCCGAGACAACCAGATCCACAATGTTCTTGGCATTGCGCAGGCTGGCCAGATCGGGCGATGCGGTGATGATCACTTCATCGGCGGATGACAGGAGCTGGCGCGTCCATGCCGTCCAGACATGCGGCACATCGACGACAATCGCCGGGGCCGAATGGCGCACGACTTCCAGCACGGATTCAAACGCACCGGCATCGATATCATAGTCGCGGTCGAGCACGGCGGGCGCGGCAAAGAGGTTCAAACGGTCACCGCACTTCACGAGAAGACGCTCCAGCAGCACATCATCCAGACGCTCGGGTGAACCCAGCGCGTCGGCAATGCCCTGCGACGGATCCTGATTGAAGTCGAGACCGGCGGTGCCAAACGGGAGATCAAGATCAACAACAGTGGTTGCCATCTGGAGCCTTTCGGCAAAGCACCAGGCGGCGTTGTGCGCGATGGTCGATGAGCCCGTGCCGCCCTTGGCGCCGACAAAAGCATAGATGCGGCCAACCGCCTGGGTTTCCGGACCCACGTAAAGGGCTGCAATCGCCTCAATCACCTGCAGGGGATGAAGCGGCGCCACCAGATATTCGCTGACACCCTGCCGGATCAGCTCACGATAGAGTGTGATGTCGTTGGCAGCGCCGATCACGATCACCTTGGTGGTGGGATCGCAGACGGATGCAAGCTCCGACAGGCGCGCCAGTACATCCTTGCCGCGGTCACGCGTTTCCACCATGACAAGATTGGGCGTCGGCGTTTCCGAAAAATGTTCGATCGCGCCGGTCATGCCGCCCATATGCACCGTGACATGGGCGCGTGCGAGGCGGCGGTCCATCGCGGCGCGCTGGATCACGGCGCCGGTTTCGGGCTGATCGCAGAAAGCGTGGATCGAAATGCGCGGCACCGGACGGTCACGCAGCGGCGCGCCCATATCACCAGAACCGGGAGGGGGAGGCGTCATTGTCATGGGATCATGAACTCCACTGTTCCTCACGCATGTCTTCTCTCTGCTTCACGCAACGCATCACTGGCCGCCGCCGCCAACTTCGCTGACCTGACCGGACTCGCTTTCGCTGCGGTCAGAGGCGGTTGACTCGCCCCGGCGATACTCGCCCAGCACCGTGTCGCGGCGCGCGGCATCGGCCGGGTCCATCGCACGCGGGTCAATCAGGTCGCGCGGATCGCCGATCATCGCGGCCAGGTTGGCCTGGCTGGCGCAGCCGAAATTCGGCGTCGGGTTGTTGCCGGGCGTTGAAGCCAGATCTTCCGAGAAATTTCCGCATTCCGGCCCGCGCGCGACATAGGCGGTGTAAGAAAGCTTCACGAGGCCCATGCCGCCAGCGGCGCCATAGGAGCCAAGCGCAATACGGTCACGGGTAATGCCTTCAGCTGCGGCCATCTCCAGCACATAGCCCATGGTCTTCGAGGCCGCGCGCAGATCGCGGCCATCAGCGGGCGAGGAGACCGTCAGGCGGCCATTGCCGTTCTCGCGAAAGCCGCGCAGGAAGGTCGCAAGCACCGCGCGGTCACGCGGGCTGACGCCTTCGGCCGCATCGGGCGCGATCTCAAGTTCGGCGATCTGCGGCTCGACTGTGATCGGGTGACGATACTCGACCGGATAGGATGCGGTGATGTCGGTCTGGCTGGTTGAGCACGCGCCAAGAAGCAACGCGCCGACAACAAGCGAGAGCAGGGATGAATTGTTCTGGTTCATGTCTTTTCTCCCTACTCCATGATGTAGCCAACGGGGCCTTCAATGCCGCCCTCTGCCGGGCGGTCCTTGGGGCCGTAAACTTCGTTCAGGCGCCCCATCAGGATCGTTTCGGCATCGCTGGCCGGCACGAAGCCCGAGGTGGGCAGCGTGAGCTCCGACATGTGCACCGGATCGACCAGATAGGGCGTCACGATGATCACAAGCTCGGTCTCGTAGTTCTGATAGTCGCGGCTGCGGAAAAGCGCACCGAGCACAGGCGTGTCTTTCAGGCCCGGGAAGCCATCAAGGTTCTGGCGGAGCGATTCCTGCAACAGACCCGCCATCACGAGGCTGCCGCCCGACGGCAGTTCAACCGTCGTCTCGGCGCGGCGCACGCGCAGCGCCGGAATGGTGAGACCCGGCACCGAGACGAGATTGCCATCGGCATCGGTATAGCTTGCACCTTCCTGCACATAGGCGCCTTCAGATGAAAGTTCGCTGACCTCGGTCGAAATGCGCAGCGAGATACGGCCTTCCGACATCACCACCGGCGTAAAGCCAAGGCCGACGCCAAAGGGCTTGAACGTCACCTGCACATTGCCGTCGCTGTCGCGCGAAGTCGGCACGGGGAATTCGCCGCCCGCCAGGAAGTTCGCGCTCTCGCCCGAAATCGCCGTCAGGTTCGGCTCGGCCAGCGTGCGCATGACGCCTGCGCGCTCCAGCGCCTTTAAGGAGCCTTCGATGTTGTTGCCGCCATCAATCGAGCCGCCATTGAAGAAGCTGTCTTCAGAAAGCGCATTGCCGACAAGGCTGAACGGGTTCGAGGTGGACAACGCCATGGGCACGCCACCGGCGCTGACCAGCGCATTGAGATCGATGCCCAGCTGCTTGGCCACGGTGCGCTGCATTTCGGCGACGCGCACTTTCAGCATCACCTGCTCGCGGCCAGCGATGGTGAGCATGTTCATCACCTGCTCCGGCCTGCCGACATAGCGTGCGGCAATATCGCGGGCGCGGTCAGATTCAGAGGCGTTCGCCACCGTGCCGGAAAGCACGATGTTGTCATTGATCGCCTCGACCGAAATATTGGCGTTCGGCAGATGGCGGGTCAGGGCGTCGTGCAGGTCAACCAGATCGCGCTCGACGCGGATTTCAAGGTTGAGGATCTGGCGGCCCGACTCTGAGAAGAAGAAGGCGTTCGTCTGGCCCACCTGCATGCCCAGCACATAGACACGGCGCGGCGTGCGCACGATGGCGTCTACAATCGCGGGGTTTGACACCAGCACGTCAGCGGCATCGGCGGGCAGCTCGATAATGGTTGCCTTGTTGAGGCCGAGTACGAGGCGCTCTACCACCGGGCCATCCGTGCTTTCTTCAATGCGCACGGCAACGGGGGCTGCCGAATTGGGGCCGCCATCCGCGCGCGCCGTCATTGTGAGAGGCGCCAGAAGAAGGCACATGCCCATCGCGAGCGCGGCCTTGCGGATCAGAGCGTTGTTTTTCGCCATCATGGTCATGTTCCTTTACGCCCTTCTCAACGCCCGCCAGCGGCAGTTGTGGTGGAGAGCCCATAGCGGATCACAGTGATTGCGCCCTTGGGACCGCCATCGGCGCCAAAGCGCGGATCGGCAATGCGGCCGCCGTCGGCTGCACCGGCGTCGGCGGCAGCGACTTCAGCAGGCGTGAGGCTGCGCAGCGCCAGCGATACGGTGCCCGAGGCAGAGGCGAGCGCCAGCACTTCCGATTCCTGCGCCGTCAGTTCCAGCGTGGCGGTCTTGCCGACGATGGCGTTTTCCTCGCCCTCTTCGCGCTCTGCCTGATCGATGGCGAGCACGCGGATGTTGGTAAGAACGGTTTCAGCAGCATAGGCCTGCTCGCCACGGTCGTTGCGCACGGCAAAAGTGACGATCACGTCCACACGGTCATTCGGGAGAATGAAACCGCCCGCACCGGTCTCAGCCGAGATCGACACGGCAACGGCACGCATGCCGGGCTTGATGATGGCAGACATGTAACTGCCGCCATTGGCATCAATCACCTTTTCAGGCGAGATCGGCTCGCCCGGAATGAGCGGCGCGCGCGCCACACGGCCTGCCATCGCTTCGGCGGCGGTCGGCATCGCAGCACGCGTGATCAGATTGGGGGCAAGATCGCTTTCCGGCCATTTCTGCCATCGATAGTCGGCCGGTGTCATCACATGGCCCGGCTCGACATTGGCTGCGGCCACGAGCACCTCGGCCATGACAACGGCGGGCGGCGGCGGCGCGGCCGCAGCTTCGTCACTGCCTTTGCCAAAAAGGCCGCGCGACATGAAGACGGCAAGTGCTGCTGCGCCGATGGCGACGATCAGAACCGTGATGCGGGCGGGGCTCATGGATGTGACCTCACAAATTCCGTCATTGGAATGTCATCGACGCAAAGAGCGCCGTCTTGGGGTGAATGAAGAGCGCGCCAAGTCCCAGCGCGATGCCATAGGGCACGCCCGCCTTGGGCGACCAGAGGCGCATCGCCCAGGGCGCGCGCGCAGCAGCGGCCGGCATCGGCAGGCGGCGCAGTGCGAGCAGCGACAGCGCCAGCACACCGCCGGCAATCGAAAACGAGAGAAGAAATCCGCCAAGACCCGACAGACCCACCCACAGGCCGCAGGCTGCGAAGAACTTCGCATCGCCGCCGCCGATGATGTTGAAGGCAAAGAGCGCCATGCCCAGCACGAGCGTTGCTGCGAAGACGGCAGCGTGAATGCCGATGGCATCCATCGGCATCGGCAGCGCAATGGCCGTCACTGCAAAAAGTGCGATCATCACGCCAGGAATGATATTGGGAATGCGGAAGGTAAGCGCATCCGACACCGCCGCGGCGATGAAGAGAAACGGCAAAGCCACCGTTGCAATGAAGGACGTCACGATTACAGCCTCTTGCCCGCACATCTTCCGGCGCACACAGCGCCCATCGGGCCAAAACTTAAGGCGTGACCTCTTACTGCAGGATTAAGCAAAATCGTCCAATTCGGCGGCGATGACGGAAGTACACATGAATTCCGGTGCATGAAAATGCGAAGGCCGCCGGCAAATTTGCGGCGGCCTCCGGTCTCTCGATTTTCAGCTGCTGGCGCGGCGTCGGCCGCGGCCAGGCCAAACGGGCTTACTGCAGGCCCGACTCGACGGATTCGAAGTTCGTGACGAGCTGGTCACCAACCGAACCGACGACGACGATGATCGCAACGGCGATGCCGGCGGCAATCAGACCATACTCGATGGCGGTTGCACCCGACTCGTCCTTCAGGAAGCGCGAAAGGAACTTGTTCATGGAAGATCTCCTCAGTCTCTCGTTTCACCACAGCAAAGGTCCGCAGGATGCCCAATATCACCATGCACTCTGCGAACTGCATCGCGAGGCTAGGCCCGCGGGAATTACTTTCGGTTTAAGGAGACTGGTAAAGATCACGTAAATTTCGCGCGCGGGGTGCGGCATCTTTGCCGCAGGCACGACCCGGCCGCCTGAATGATCCGTGTAAAGNNCAAAAATCGCATGGCGGCCATTCAGACTTCGTCAAGGGGCCGCGGCTTAAGTTGGGCGCCATCCGGCAGCACGTCTTTCCTCGCGTGCGCCCCAGAAACCAGGTGCCCCATGCGCATGATCCGCATTGCTGCAGCGTCGCTCGCCCTCTTCATCGTCTCTGGCCGCGCGCTCGCGCAGCCGGATGTCACGGTGCAGGTGGATCAGACACAGCTCGTCAATCTTGATGTGCCGGCGGCGACATTTGCCGTGGGCAACACGGCGATTGCCGATGTGACGGTCGTGGACAATGATACGATTTTCGTGCTGGGCAAGAGCTTCGGGATCACCAACCTGATCGCACTTGATGAGGCCGGGCGCGAAGTCGCCAATATCCAAGTCACTGTCAACAACCAGCTGGGACGCACGGTTGTTGTCATGCGCGGAAATGCGCAAGCCTCCTATTCCTGCGCGCCGGTCTGCAATCCGATCCCATCGCAGGGCGATGCGCAGGCAACGTTTGATACGCTGACAGGCCAGGTCACGGTCAATTCAAAGACGGGGACAGAGGCAGCGGCGCTTGCATCCAACGGCCAGACGAACTGAGCAACTGACCTGCTCAAAGCGAAAAGGCCGGGGCATGACCCCGGCCTTTTTCTTTTGAAAATTGCGCGCTTCAGTTTGCAGGCTTGGGGCGCGGCAGCGGCACATCGCCATCAAGGCTTGCCGTCTGCACGGCAGCGCAGGATTCAAAGCCATGGAGCTGCGCCACAGGCTGGGCAGGCACGAAAGCGGCCAGCTGCACGCCCTCGGCCACGAGTGCGCCGTCATACATGGTGCTGGCGTTCTGGCAGAACACGGTGATGTTGGCGATCGAGCGCTTGGAGCTGTCGTTGGCAAGGCGCGTGATGAAGGCGTTGAGCTCGGTGTTGGCTGAGCCGCCATAAATGCGCTTGAAGAGCTTGCGCAGCTGATTGTGCGCGGCCATCAGATCCTTCTGGTAGGTCTGCACAAAGGCGTTGTAGCGCGGCGAAGCATTGCACGAGAGCGCAGCGACCATCAGTTCGGTCTGCACGACGCGCACCTGGAGGGCGTTTTCATCCTCGCCTTTCACGCAAGGCGGCGCCTTTGCGTGCGCGAGCGGCGCCAATGCGGAAAGCCCCAGCGCCAATGCGCCTGCGAGCAAAGATGATCCCTTCCGCGTTGAACGGATAAACGCCATGTGACCCACCCCTTATGACCTGTCTGCCCGGCGCTGCCCTTCGGCAGCTGTTCTTTTTTGGTGCGGATCCTTGCCCGCCCCATTTATGCCAAAGACCTTAGCAGAAACCGTGCCGAGTCCAATTGCCCTTGCGCAAGACAGTTCATTGAACAGAATCGGAACAGATTAACCTTGTGCAATGGGTGGTGGCGCGTTCCACCGGAAGTGCTAGAAGCCCAGCCCATGAGCGATACGCCGGAAACACCTGCCCACTCCGCCGAGCACCTGCCCCAGGTGCGGTTGAAAGAGGTCCGCATGGCCTATGTGCCGGATGAGGACCGGCTGCTCTTTACCTTCACGACGGGCGAGGACACGGAGCAGCGCTTCTGGCTGACGCGCAAGCTGACGCAGTCACTTTTGGGTGCAACCAGTGTGCAGCTGACGCGATCAACCGGCGCGCCCGCTTCCGGTGGCGAGGCATTGGCGCGNNTGGTCGCTGATCCTGGGAGACGGGCGCGGGCATGGCGCGCGCATGGTGCTGACGCGCGAGAACATGCTGCGCTTCCGCCACATGATCCAGAAGGCGGTTGCCAAGGCTGATTGGGGTCTTGTCAGCGCCGACGAGATTGCCGAGCCGGGCGCGCCACCCGTTCTCAACTGAACGGTTAGGCATGCGTTGACCAAGTTTCTTCAGGCGGGCTTAACGGGGCGGGCCGCATGATGGGTGCATGCTCGGCGCACCCCCCCGATCCTCGCGCCCTGCACAGTGCCGTGCGGTGAGACGCTCCCCCCGTGATTCATGGCCGGCACGACGGCGGTTGCAGCTCCATTTCCCCCCAATGCCTGCATGTCGCGCCGGACCCCAAAGGTCCGGCCGCCGCCGGTTGCTTGATCGGGATTGATCAGGGAATGCGGTCAACCTTCAGCACGCGGCGCGGCTTCAGATAGAACGTCTCGGTGATCACGGACGGCTCTGATGTGAAGATGCCGTAGTCTGCCTCATAGGAATAGGTGACTTCCGCCATCACGACCGAGAGACCCGACGTGATGAGACCCGTGGGCAGCGTGACGGTCGAACCGGTGCCGCGCACTGATGTGCCCACCGCATCGCTCCAGTCAACCCGTGCGATGTTGCTGGAATCTGCTGTCAGACTGGTAATGCGAATGGTCGCGCGCGACGGATCGAACGGCGCCAGGATCGCATTCAGCGCCGTGAAGATGTCGGCCATCTCCGCATTCGAAATCTGTGTGTCCTGCGCCACAAGGTCGGCGGCGGTCGAGGCCACCTGCACCGCCTTGCGGTGGACGATGGCCATATTGGAAAGCTCGACGCCGCCCAGATAGAGCGTCACCATCACAGGCAGGATGAGCGCAAACTCAATGGCCGATACGCCGCGCACATCGCGGATGAACCGTCGGAGAGAAGTGAGGATGCCGCTTTCAGCCGTCATGACCCTAGCCCGCCAAAAGCGCCCCGAAGGGCTCGTTGCGGAAGGCGGCGCTTGATTGCAGCAGGCGTTTGCCGCCCGACATGTTCTCCAGGAACGCACCAAGGCCGGGCGTCATCACGTCCCAGGCATAGAAGACGCGGACCAGGACCACGTCGCCGGGCGCACCCGGACTAAACTGGAACGAACCGGCAAAATCACCATTGGCATCCAGCGGTGAGGAAAACGCCACATTGTTGAACTGGCTGAAAGTGCGAACGTCAATCTTCAGGCGGGCATCGCAGGCAAGAATGACGTTGATCTGATTGCAGACCTCGGTGCGGAACTGCTCTTCGGTAAAGCCGCCCGCCTGCACACGGCCGGTCCGGATCATGCGCGATGTTTCCTGGACCGCATTGTCCAGCACGCCATTAGCGAAAAACACTGTTGTCGTTTCGATCAGGGCGAAGAGCAGGGCACAGAAGGGCACGGCGACAATCGAGAATTCGATGGCGGCAGCAGCCTCGCGATCGCGGGCAAATCGCGCAAAGAAACGCGCCAGACCGCGCGGCCTGCGGCGGCGGCACGCCGGTTCGCGCTTCTGCGCATGACCGGGATGATCTTGACTGAAACACGCACCCATACGCAACAATTCCCTTTTTCCGGGTCGTGCAGTCTTGGGCGATACCGCAAAAAATTGGAAGCCATCGCGCGGATTAAGCATCAACACTTTGCTAACGCGTGCACGAAATCTGCGGCATCACGTTTACCTGCATGAAACCACGGTGGAGAAATGCCCGCGCTTCACCCGCAGTTTACTGCAATCATTGCATGGTCTTCGGCGGGAAGACATTTTGCGGGTGAGGCTGTTATGCGCGGATTCCTGACGGGATTCATTTCGCGCTTTATGCGCGCGACGGGCGCGAACGTGGCGGTCATGTTCGGGCTGTCGATCATCCCCATTATTGCAGCGGGCGGCACGGCGCTCGACTTCTCGCGCGCTATGGCCGTGAAGTCGCGGCTTTCCAACGCGCTTGATGCGTCAGGTCTTGCAGTCGGTGCGTCCATCGGCACGTCGCAGGCGCAGATGCTTGACATCGCCACCAAATATTTCAACGCGAACTATCCCGAGGATGAGATCGGCGCGACGTCAAACCTGACCATTTCGGCGGTTGGAGACCAGATCACCATCTCTGCTTCGGCGCGCGTGGAGACGACACTGTTGGGCCTTGTCGGTATTGACTATATCGATGTCTCGACGTCGTCGACCATCGTGCGTGAGTCAAAGGGCCTTGAAGTTGTGCTGGTGGCCGACAACACGGATTCGATGGACAACAATGGCAAGATTGGCGCGCTGCGCCAGGCCGCGACTGACCTTGTCAACATCCTGTTCGGCGATCAGGCGGCGCCGACAAAACTGCGCATGGGCATTGTGCCCTTCAGCCAGGCTGTGCGGCTCAATCCGACTGCGGCAGTTGCCGGCGGCTGGATCGACACGACTGGCACATCCAGCGTCGCGCGGCTCAATTTCGATGGCGGCTATCACGCCTATACGATGTATCCGCGCCTGCGAAACCAGACGTGGCGCGGCTGTGTCGAGGCGCGGCCCGGTGGCCTTGAGGAGCTGGATACCGCGCCGTCGGCTGCTGTGCCCGATACGCGCTGGGTGCCCTATTTCCATCCCGATGAGCCCGACAACAACGATGCGGCGGGCCAGCCGCGCTTCCCGAACACCTACATCTCTGACGGGCTTTCACTTTCCACTGCACCGCTGACGCGCCAGATCAACAATGCCAAGTACGTGAACCGCAACACTTCGGGTCCGCATCGCGGGTGCAGCATTCAGGAATTGCTGCCGCTCACGAATGTGAAGGCGACTATCCTTTCCAAGATTTCGGCGATGACGACGGACGGGTTCACCCATATTCCCATCGGGCTGGCCTGGGGCTGGCGCGTATTGTCACCCACCGCGCCTTACACCGAGGGGGTCGCGTTTGATGACGCAGACTGGAACAAGGCGCTGATCCTCCTGTCGGACGGCTTGAACACCGTTGATGACCGCAACAACATGAATGGCTCGACCTATTCGGCGTGGGGCTATCTTTCCCAGATGCGCATGGGAGCGGGCGTCGATACCGAGGCGGAGGCAGTGACTGAGCAGAATGCGCAAACGGGCCGCATGTGCACGCGGATCAAGGATGCGGGCGTGCGCGTCTATACGATCCTCTTCATGATCTCGGACACGACACTGGCCAATCTGTTCCGCACCTGCGCCAGCGAGACGGGGCTTTACTTCAATTCGCCCACCACATCGCAGCTGCAGACCGTGTTCCGCGCCATTGCGCAGGACCTCTCGAACCTGCGCATCGCGCAGTAAAGGCCAACACAAGCAAAAGGGCCGCCCG
>DEIC01000059.1:0-32278 GCA_002352285.1 Alphaproteobacteria bacterium UBA2784
CCATCCCGAATATCACTTCATCAAGGTCGTGCTGAACGACGGCACCACCTATTACACGCGCTCGACCTATGGCAGCGAGGGCGACACGCTCACCCTCGACATCGACCCGACCACCCACACGGCCTGGACCGGCGGCACACAGCAGCTGCTCGACCGTGGCGGCCGCGTCAGCCGGTTCAAGAACAAGTACAAGGGCCTTGGTGGCTGAACGCATTGCGCCAGCGCAAGATCAAAGGGCCGCACAATGTGCGGCCCTTTTTGTTTGCACCGCTGTTCAGGGCAGATTGCCCAACCCTTTGAGCGCGGGCGCATAGCTCGGCCGCGAGAGCAGCGCGCGCTCATAGGCCGCGCGCGCTTCGGAATAATTCTCCATCAGGGCGTGCACATCGCCCAGCGCCGTCAGCACCATCGGATCGGCGGGATCAAGCATTGCCGCACGCTCGCAATCGGAAAGCGCCATATCCAACTGGCCCAGTTGCATCAGCGCCCGGCACCTGCCTGAATGGGCCACCGCACTTTCAGGCGCCATGCGCACCGCCTCGTCAAAGGCTGAAAGCGCCTCAGCCGTTTTGCCTGAGGCCAGCAGCGCCTGTGCCCGGCCCGACAGGGCCGCACCATCCTGCGGATTACGCGCGATCAGGAAATCAAAGTCAGAAATCGCGCCTTCAAGATCGCCAGCCTCGATCCGCGCATAGCCGCGATTGCCGCGCGCCGAAACAAGTTCAGGGTCAAGCGCAATCGCACGATCAAGATCGTTCAGCGCCTCGCGCGTGCGGCCCAGATCAATAAGCAGGCGCCCGCGCGCATCATGGCCGCGCGCATCATCGGGGGCCGCCTCTATCGCGCGCCCGAAATCCATGATGGCGGCCTCATTGTCGCCCAGCGCCGCATAGGCAAGACCGCGATTGAGATAGGCTGCCGGATCAGCAATCCCCTCATCAATCACTACCGTGTAGGCGCCAATCGCATTTTCAAAATGACCCAGCGCCAGATAGGCCGACGCAATGTTCATGCGCGCCAGCGCCAGGGTCGCCTCATCAAGATTGCCGTTATCTATGCAGGCGCCAAAGAGGATGATCGCATCGGCTGCATTGCCCGTCGCCAGCGCATCCTGCCCGGCCAGGCATTTGCGGACGTCTTCGGCTGGCTCCTCGTCGGCCGGCGCCTGCTCAACAGGTGCCTCCGCCTCCTGCGCAAAGGCAGGCGCATGCAGACAGGGCAAGGCCACACCCCATGCCAGCAACAACAGCGCAGACAAACGGCAACGCGCCATGGCGATAGATGTAACCGTCATGGCGTTGCCGCCCTTTGTGCGTGGGGGAACCTGCCGGGCCTGTCAGGCCGACGTTCGCAGGCGTTCCAGTTCTTCTTTGAGACGCAGCTTCTGGCGCTTCAGCGCCATCAGCCTCAACTCGTCATGTCCGGGGTGGGCAAGCTCGTCAGCAATCGTTTCTTCGAGCTTCTTGTGCTTTTCATTCAGCTGATCGATATGCGACTCAAGACCCATGTGCGGGACTCCTTTCGCTTCTAGCCCGAAAATTACAGCACCCTTTGCCCCGCTTGTCACGCGTCTGTTTGACCTTATTGCAAACGATTCCTGACCAATTTCACACTTTTGCATTGCAGCAGGTTAACGCTTCGCCGCGCATATCGTGAGCCCCGCCGCCAAGAACACGGGTAAAGGCGGCCGATCCGCGTTATGATGGCAGATGGATTCTTGGATGGCATCAGGCGGATGAGCGGAACGGCTGGCGATGACGAGCGCGAAATTCGCGCCAGAATTGAAGAGTTGCGGCAAGAGCACCGCGACCTTGACGCAGCGATTGACGCGCTGATCTCGGCAACCCCGCACGATCAAATTCAGGTCAAGCGGCTGAAGAAGCGCAAGCTCTGGCTGCGCGATCAACTGTCAAAGCTGGAAGACCTGCTGATCCCCGACATCATTGCGTGAGGGGGGTAGCCCTGCTTTCGCCTCCCCCTTGGGGGAGGCAGATTTGCGCGCTTCGCGCAAATCGGTGGGGGGTGGTATTCAAGTCAGTAATTGAGCGGCCTTCAACACACCTTCAGCAGCAGATGGCCAAACGCCCAACAGCACCTCTCGCACGCGCCACCCGCTTGCGCAAAGAGGCCACAAAATGGGAACGCTTGCTCTGGCCGCGCCTCCGGGAAATGAAGACGCTTGGATTTCATTTCCGCAGGCAGGCGGTGATCGGTCCCTATATCGCGGACTTTGCGTGCCTCTCCCGGAAGTTGCTTGTTGAACTCGACGGCGAACATCACGCCGCGCCGGCTTTGTTGACCCATGACACGGCCAGAGAGTTTTTCCTGCGCCGCCTGGGCTTTCGCATCATGCGGTTCCGGAACAGCGATGTGATCGAGAATCTCGACGCCGTTGCGACAGCGATCCGGGAGGCATTGAACGATAAGTGCGGCTGAAGAAATCCCCCCGCCCGGGCTTGGCCTTCGCAAGCGCTCCTGCCAAGCCCGACCGCCCCCGAGGGGGCGGTGCAAGAGCAACCGGCGACGGCAGCCCGTCCCTACCTTGCCGCCGCCTTGCGGCCGCGCTTGCGCTCATACATCGCGCGGTCGGCCTTGGCGATGGCATCGGCTGCATTCTCGCCGCGCTGGAACATGTAAGCGCCGAACGAGCAGGTCAGCGTCAGCGTCTTGCCCTCATGCATGCAGGGCTTTGACTGCAGGATGCGCGAGAGTGATTCCGCCTTGGCGTTGGCCTGCGCCTGGTCTGCCTTGGCAAGGATGACGCCAAACTCATCACCGCCCAGACGCCCGATCAGATCGGACTCACGCACGTTCTTGCGCAGGACATCGCACACATGATGCAGCGCCGCATCACCAGCCGCATGGCCGTGGCTGTCGTTGATCTCCTTGAAGTTGTCGAGATCAAGATAGATGACGCTCGCCGGCAGGCTGTAGCGTTCAACGAACGACACCACACGGCTCATCTCGCGCACAAAGGCGCGGCGGTTGAGCACGGGCAGCATTACGTCCTGATCGGCAACCGATTCAATTTCCTCCAGCCGCTGGCGGGCATGGGCCAGCTCGCGACGCAGTCCGTCCACCTCGCCCATCAGCTTCATGATTGCATCGCGCACGCGCGGCGTGAACTCGGCCTCGGGAATGCCAAGCACCGCCGAAGCATCTTCAACGCTGCGCGGCGCACTCACCGCCGAAGCGTTTTCGCTTGCCGTCCGCGAACGGACAGGTTGCGCACCATAGGGCCCTTGCGTGGGCCGGTTACCGGAAACCCGCATGTCAATACGCCTCGGCTTTGGTGCGCCCGTAACGGACGCCCCGCGCTGCACAATCCCACACGAGGGCTTGAAGAACCCTCACCCGCCATCTTGTGCCAGGCGTTTTGGCGGCATGATGACCATGCAGCCACTCCACCCGCACCCCGTGACGGTAAGGATTAGGTGAAGTTTCCAACCAAAACCTTAACACATTGCCTAAACTTTCCGGCCAAGCGCTTGATTTCGTGATTCCCGTACTTGGCGGCGGCTGCAATCCGTGTCTCGGACCTCTCAAAAGCCGCTGAAATCCAATGAAAATCTTGTGTTCCGGGTTCACGTTCCTATACTGCGCCGCTTTCCAGCGGGCGTGGACCCGCTCCGGCAAGGCAACAGCAATATGGCATCACGGCCCCGCAAATCCCCCCAAAAGGGCAAGGCCCCCAAAGTGGGCATCATCATGGGCAGCCAGTCTGACTGGGACGTGATGCACCACGCCGCCGCCACGCTGGAGGCGCTCGAAGTTCCCTTTGAAGCGAAAATCGTCTCCGCCCACCGCACACCGCAGCGGCTGGTGGCCTATGCAACCGGCGCCAAAGCGCGCGGTCTTCACGTCATCATTGCCGGTGCTGGCGGTGCAGCCCATCTGCCCGGCATGGCTGCGGCGATGACCGAACTTCCCGTGCTGGGCGTGCCCGTGCCGGCGACCGTGCTGCAGGGCATTGATGCCATGATGTCGATTGTGCAGATGCCCGGCGGCGTGCCGGTAGGAACACTGGCCATCGGCAAGCCCGGCGCGATCAATGCAGCGATCCTGGCCGCATCCATTCTTGCGCTGTCAGACGAGGCGCTGGCCGCGCGCCTGGCCGCCTTCCGCAAGGCGCAGACGGATGGCGTGCCGCTGGAACCGAGATCCGGGCACTGAGCATATCAATGCCGCACGCCGCATCACAGAAGCTGCCGCCCAACGCCATCATCGGCATTCTGGGTGGCGGGCAATTGGGCCGCATGCTGGCAATGGCGGCAGCCGAGCTCGGCTTTCGCGTCCACGTCTTTGCACCCGACGCCGATGATTGCCCGGCGGGCGAAGTCTCGGCCTTTCGCACACAGTCCGCCTATGATGACGAAGCGGCCTTGCGCCGCTTTGCCAATGCAGTCGATGTGGTGACTTACGAATTTGAGAACGTGCCCGCCCGCACGGCAGAAATTCTGGCAAGCATCCGTCAGGTGCGGCCCGGCGCACGCGCGCTGGCCGTGGCGCAGGATCGCCTGCCCGAAAAGGATTTCATCGCCTCGCTGGGCATCGAGACTGCACCCTATGCCGCCGTTGACGATGATGAGTCCGCGCGCGCCGCTTTCCGCAAGCTGGGTCCGCGCGCCGTTCTGAAAACGCGCCAGCTCGGCTATGACGGCAAGGGTCAGGCCAAGGTTTCATCGGAAGCTGAAACGGTCGAAGCCTTTGCCCGCTTCATGTCGCCGTCTATTCTTGAGGGCTTCATAGACTTTGAGCGCGAAGTCTCGGTCATCGCCGCGCGCAGTGCCGATGGCGGCATCGAAGCCTATGATGTGGTCGAAAACGAGCACCGCAATCACATTCTCCACCGCACGATTGCGCCCGCCCGCGTTGCTTCAACCGTGAACGAGAACGCGCGCGAGATCGCCGCCCGCATCCTCGCCAATCTTGATTATGTGGGCGTCATCGGCGTGGAGCTGTTCCTCACGCGCAATGGCCGCCTCCTGGTCAACGAGATTGCGCCGCGCGTCCACAACTCCGGCCACTGGACGCTGGATGCCTGCGCCACCAGCCAGTTCGAGCAGCACATTCGCGCCGTGGCGGGCTGGCCCCTGCGCAGCGCTGCGCGCCATTCGAATGCCGAGATGGTCAACCTGATCGGCGATGACGCAAAGGATTGGGAGGTGCTGGCCGCCGAGCCCAACGCCTGCATCCATTTCTATGGCAAACGCGACATCAAGCCCGGCCGCAAGATGGGCCATGTGACAAGGCTGTTTGCGAAGGAGTGAGGCAGGGGGCGCATCAGCGCCTGCCACTTGCCTGCATTCACCTCCCACGCCTTCGCGGGGGAGGTCAGATCGCGCTTGCGATCTGGGTGGGGGCCTTTGTGTGCTGCCGATTTCCCCCACCCGCGATGCAAGCGCATCGCTGGCCTCCCCCGCGTTAAGTCACGCGGGCGGAGGCGGAAGGACAATCAGGAAAATTCTAGCGACAAGAGATGAGTGCATGCGACAGGGAAGTCAGGGGAGGCCGAAGAATTGCTTCGTGTCCTACCGCCCCGGATAACGCAGGCGTGACAGCAATGCGAGCGGATCGGGCAATTTGGAGGTGACGGAACTCACAGCCGCCTTCACCTTCTCGATCTGCATCACATCGGCAATGCGCCGGTCGAGGAAGGCGCGCGTGTCGGCATAATTCTCGCTGTCATCCGAAAACCAGAACATCATGGTCGACGAGATGACGCCCGAGAGGATTGCGCGCTTGGAATAGAAATTGAAATCAGTGGAAGTATCACCGATCGCGCGCCACACCGTATCGGCCATTTCGTAAATGATGCGCGCGCCCGACGCCGCATGCTGCGGCAGCGCCAGCACGGCAGCGGCGCGGCGCACGGCGATGCGGTTCGGCCCCGCCTCCTCCAGCAGCGCATCAACGCCAAAGCGCACGCGCGCACGGATCTTCATGGACTGAAGATCAGCAGCCCGGATGCGCGCTTCGGCCGCTGCATTCATCTGGCGGCACCACAGCCGGATCATTTCAGCAGCACCGCCCGGAAAGGCGGTTGCCGCCTGATGTGCGTCCACGCCCGCCTCGCGCGCGGCCTCCGCGATCACGCGATCCGTCCAGCCATCAAACGGCACATGCGGCAGAGCGGCTTCAAGGATCGCCAGACGCGCTTCATCAAGCGTGCGGGCAGACTTTGCAGAATTGTTGCGGGCACTGGCGGTCATGGGGGAACTCACGCCTTGTTCGTGGGGGAAGTGTAATGACGCAATTCGCTTTCAAACATCAGTTTTGAAAGATCGCGCATGCGCATGGGGTAGAGCACGCCATCTAGATGATCGCATTCATGTTGTACGACACGCGCGTGAAAGCCGCGTGCCACACGCGTGACGGTTTCGCCGGAAAGCGTGGTGCCGGAATAGCGGATGGCGCGCGGCCGCTCGACAAAACCGCGCAGGCCCGGCACCGAGAGGCAGCCTTCAATGCCGCCTTCAAGTTCCGGCTCCAGAATCTCGATCACCGGATTGGCCAGGATGGTGAGCGGCGCGGTCGCATCAAAGCGCTCCTCCTCGCTCATGTCAGGATCGCTGCGCTCTGGCGGCGCCTGAAAGATGACAAGGCGCAGCGGCACATGAACTTGTGGTGCGGCAAGACCGGCGCCATTGGCATCGATCATGGTCTCGATCATGTCTTCGGCCAGGGCACGAATCTCCGGCGCCGTCGGGTCGGCCACGGGGGCGGCGACACCAGCAAGGATCGGATGGCCCATGCGGGCAATTTTCAGGATGGCCATACCCCCTCATATGGGGGAGCGAGCGGCGAAGGTCAAAGGTTAAAGAAAATCAACCCTTTAGCCCGGCAAATGCTGGCCCCGCGGGGCCAAATTCCGCCTCGGCCAAGAGTGGACACCGCGCCAAGCCTTTGCTAGAAGCCTCGCGCCCGGACGGGGCCGAGGAGGCTCCGGACGCATGTAAATCTTTTCCCGCGCGAAAATCGCGCGGCATCAAAGGGGATAGCCTTGCAGATCATCGTCCGCGACAACAACGTCGATCAGGCCTTGAAGGCGCTCAAGAAGAAGATGCAGCGCGAAGGCATGTTTCGCGAGATGAAGCTGCGCAACCACTTTGAGAAGCCTAGCGAGAAGCGCGCCCGCGAGAAGGCCGAAGCCATCCGCCGCGCCCGCAAGCTCCAGCGCAAGCGCCTGCAGCGTGAAGGCGCCCTGCCGAAGTAATTGCTGCTGCATTCGGAAATTTGAAAGGCCGCGAGGGGATGCCCACGCGGCCTTTTCGTTTGAGGTGTCGCCCCTGTCGCCGCCCCTATCGCCGCTTGACGCCCTTCTGCTTCAAGCGGAACAGCAACTGGTCGATGCGGTCCTGCCCGAAAAAGGGTTCGCCATCCAGCACCATGGTCGGCACGCCCCAATGGCCGGCTTTTTCCAGCGCCTTCTGGTTTTCGGCAATCACGCCATCAAGCCGCGCTGCTTCCGCCGCCTGACGCGTATCAAGCGCCGCCAGATCAACGCCCGCGCGTGACGCAGCCTGCGCCAGATGATTGCCGACATTCCATGGCCGCGTCTTGCCATCCCACAGCATCGTGCCCACCTCGCGGATGAAGTCGAAGCCATGGCCCATCTCGCCCGCCAGCACTGCCAACCGGGTCAGTCGATGGATGTGCGGCTGCTCCTTGGGCACCTCGCCGGTTTTCAGATCCATCACCACCGGGTCAGGATCAGGATATTTGAACGGCACGCCCAGAAACTCCGCCGTGCGGATCGTGTCACGCACCAGATAGGGCAGCCACAGCGGATTGGCCCGCTTGAAGAAGCCGTCAATGCGCACGGCAATCGGCAGCACCGGCCGCGCGTTGATCGTCACATCCCAGTCGCGCCGCAGCGCCTCAAGCTGATGCAGCGCGAGATAGGAGTAGGGGCTGCGGAACGACCAGAAGACGTCGAAGGCGAGCGTCATGGGGTCAGCGCAGACGTGTGGATCGCGGCAATCTCCCAGCCCTGCAGGCCCTGAAACACGGTGAGAGACGTGACGCCCTGGAACAGCTGCACTTCGTTGCCGTCATCGCCGCGCACATGGAACGTGAACGTGTAATCGGCCACCGCCGCATCGCCCGACGGCGCCATCAGCACGTTGATGTCGCCTACCACCTCCATGCGCATGCCGGGCGTTGTTTCCAGCGTGCCGCCAATCACTTCGCGCACACCCATGCGGCCAGCCGTGACCAGCCGCCCGTTCTCCAGCACATGCACGTAAGGATGATCAGCGAACATGGCGGCAAGGCCATCGGCGCTGCCTGCGTTGAAATTCTCAAGATAGGCGAGCACCGCCTCGCGCACGGTTTCCTCGGGCTCAGGCGGCGGCACATTGGCGTATGCGGGCACCGCGAGAAGGAGAAGCGCAAAGAACCCGAAAACAGAAGAACGCATGGAACACCTCAAAGGTTGATCTGGAAGACTGAACTTCTATCACTGCATCCTGTCAGACTTGGGCGCGCAGGCTGATTGGCGGCGCATGATATCTGAGCGGGTCATGGCCGCTCACCACGCTTCGAGAGTTCAATGGCCAGTTCCCTGAGGCTGACGGCCTCGATGCCTTCGCCCTTGGGATAGCGTGCGGCGGCGCCATAGACAATGAAAGCGCGCGACGGGCGCACATCCGCGATGGCTGTCCTAAATCCTTTGGTGACGACGGGCGCGCTCGACCGCTTGACCTCAATGGCCCAGCGTTCGCCGCCGGGCATGTCCAGAACGAGATCAAGCTCGACGCCCGTTGCCGTGCGATAGAAACTCGCTTCCGTGCGTGGCGGTGCTGCGCCGATCAATGTCTCGATCACATGGCCCTCCCAGCTTTCACCCGCAACCGGATGGCCAAGCAAATCCTCCAGCGTATCCAGCCGCAGCAGAGAGTGGACGAGGCCGCTGTCACGGACATATGTCTTCGGTGCCTTGGTCAGCCGCTTGCCGACGTTGGGGAGCAAGGGTGGAAGCCTGCGCACCAGCAAGAGATCAACCATCAGGTCGAGATAGCTGGCAACTGTTTTCCCATCCACTGCCAGCGCGCGCGCCAGCTCTGCCGCGTTAAGCGGCGCACCCTGGCGATGCGCGAGCATGGTCCAGAACCGGCGCAGCGTTGTCGCAGGAATACGCGGACCAAGCAGAGGAATGTCACGCTCCAGATAGGTGGTGATAAAGGCTTCGCGCCAGTTGGCGCTGGCGTCATGCGATTTTGCCAGAAAACTGAGTGGAAAACCGCCACGCACCCAGAGGTCGTCCGCCTGCCCGGAGGGAACCTCGGTAATGTCGATGGGCCGAAGCTCGAGATAGGCGCTACGACCAGCAAGGCTTTCCCTCGACTGCTTCAGCAAATCAATTGACGCGGAGCCCAAGAGGAGGAACTGCCCCGCCCCGCGTCCGGCCCGGACGTTCTCATCAATAATGCCACGAAGCGCCTGGAAGAGGCCCGGCGCGCGCTGCACCTCATCAATCACGATTAGGCGATTGGACCGCGCCCTTAAGTAGGCGCCCGCATCCTCCAGCTTTGCCTGATCCGCAGGGCTTTCCAGATCCAGGTATTCCGCCGGCACCCCGCCCGCTTCGGCGTCCTTGGCAACTGCCAGGGCAAGCGTTGACTTGCCGACCTGGCGCGGCCCAAGAAGACCAACCGCGGGAAACTCGGTCAGCCGCTGACGAAGGATTGGGGCAAGACGGCGAGGGATCATTGGTTGCAATTATGGATCAAAATTCTATATTTGCAACCATTATTCTCACCCCAAGGCTGAACGAAAATCGTTGCTTCCCGTCACTGCCTTAAAATCGTCCGTCACAACGACTTCACGATTTCATCGACCATTTTTTTGGCATCGCCGAACAGCATCATCGTGTTGTCGCGGAAGAAGAGTTCGTTTTCGATGCCGGCATAGCCCGAGCCCATGCCGCGCTTGATGAAAAGCACGGTCTTGGCCTTTTCAACGTCCAGCACCGGCATGCCGAAGATCGGCGAGGAAGGATCGGTCTTGGCAGAGGGGTTGGTGACGTCATTGGCGCCGATCACAAAGGCAACATCGGCTTGCGCAAACTGGGCGTTGATGTCTTCCAGCTCGAAGACCTCGTCATAGGGCACGTTGGCCTCGGCCAGCAGCACATTCATGTGGCCCGGCATGCGCCCTGCTACGGGATGAATGGCGTAAGAAAGCTTCACGCCTTCCTTCTTCAGCTTGTCGGCCATTTCACGCAGCGAGTGCTGCGCCTGCGCCACCGCCATGCCATAGCCCGGCACGATGATGACACTGCCTGCATTCTTCATGATGAAGGCAGCATCATCGGCCGATCCCTGCTTGACGGGCCGCGTTTCCACCTTGCCGCCCGCCGCCGCCACTTCGCCGCCGAACCCGCCGAGGATCACCGAAATGAAAGAGCGGTTCATGCCCTTGCACATGATGTAGGAAAGGATCGCGCCCGACGAACCCACCAGCGAACCGGTGATGATGAGCGCGGTGTTTTCCAGCGTGAAGCCGAGTGCCGCCGCCGCCCAGCCCGAATAGGAATTGAGCATCGACACGACGACCGGCATGTCGGCACCGCCGATGGGAATGATGATGGTAATGCCCAGCACCAGCGCCACAAGCGTAATGCCCCAGAACGCCGTGACATCACCGCCGCCCGACTTTACCAGCGCGAAAATCAGCGCCGCCAGCGCCAGCGCCAGAAGAATGTTGAGCCCGTGCCGGAACGGCAAAAGGATGGGCGCGCCCGACATGTTGCCGTTGAGCTTGGCAAAGGCGATGACCGAGCCCGAAAACGTGATCGCACCAATCGCCACACCCAGTGACAGTTCAATGAGGCTCGCGGCATGGATATGACCGGGGTCACCGATGCCATAGGCCGCCGGGCTGTAAAGCGCCGCCGCCGCCACCAGCACGGCAGCCAGACCCACCAGCGAGTGGAAGGCCGCCACCAGCTGCGGCATGGCTGTCATGGCGATGCGCCGGGCAATGATGCCGCCGATCAGACCGCCCAGCGCAATGCCGCCTGCGATCAGGATCCAGGTCAGCTGATCGGTGACACCCAGTGACACTAGCGTGGTCGCCACCGCGACCAGCATGCCCACGATGCCCAGCGTATTGCCGCGGCGCGAGCTTTCAGGGCTTGAAAGCCCGCGCAGCGCCAGAATGAAAAGGACGCCTGCAACCAGATAGAGCAGTGCGGCAAGATTGGCGTCCATGGCGAAGGCTTCCGGCGTTTAAGGTCAGTGCGGCTTGTTCAGGTCATTGTCGCTGGACGTGCCGCCCTGCGAGATGAAGGCAATGGCGCCCAGAAGGCCAAAGCCCGAAATCCAGATATAGATCGTCTCGACCGGCCCCTTCACGATGATCGCAACCATGGCGATGGAGACGGCCAGGCACAGAAACCCCGCTGCCCGCGCGATGCGCGCAATCGACAGAAAGGCAAAGACGAGCGACACGGCTGCCGCCGCCAGAATGACGTAAAACCCGACGTCGTTGGGATTGATCTCAGGCATGGCGAACGCTTACCCCCACTGATTGCCAGAGCCTTTCAGCCCTTGGTCTTTTTGCGATACATCGCCAGCATCCGTTGCGTCACAAGAAAGCCGCCGAAAATATTGACGCTGGCAAGAACAACGGCGGCAAAGCCGAAGATTTTGGAAACAAGCGCGCCCTCGCCCGTTGCCTGCAACAGCGGCACGGCAACGGCGATCAGCGCGCCGACAACGATCACCGACGAGATGGCGTTGGTCACGCTCATCAGCGGCGTGTGCAGCGCAGGTGTCACGCTCCACACCACGTAATAGCCGACGAAAACCGCCAGCACGAAAATCGAGAGCCGGAAGATGATGGGATCAATCGCTTCCATGGGCGTATGTCCTCAGCTCTGCGCCTGAAGGGCGGGATGGACGATCTTGCCGTCGCGCGTCAGCACAACGCCCTTGATGATTTCGTCATCCCACGGAATTGAAAGGCTCTTCGTCTTTTTGTCCACCATCAGCGAGACGAAATTGAAGAGGTTGCGGGCATAGAGGCTGGAGGCATCCGCCGCCACCCTTCCCGGCACGTTGATATGGCCGACGATGGTGACGCCATTGACCTCCACCACCTCACCGGGTTTTGAGAGCGGGCAATTGCCGCCCTGCTCCACCGCAAGATCAACAATGACCGAGCCGGGCTTCATCGACTTGACCATCGCTTCGCTGATCAGCGTCGGCGCCTTGCGGCCCGGGATCAGGGCGGTGCAGATCGCAACGTCCTGTTTCTTGATCGTCTCGGCAATCAGGGCGGCCTGCTTGGCCTGATATTCGGCGCTCATCGGCTTGGCATAGCCCGCTGCCGTTTCCGCCTGCTTGAACTCGTCATCGATCACGGCCACGAACGTCGCGCCCAGCGACTCCACCTGCTCCTTGGCGGCGGGCCGCACGTCGGTGGCGGAGACGATGGCGCCCAGCCGCCGCGCGGTCGCAATTGCCTGAAGCCCGGCAACGCCTGCGCCGAACACCATCACGCGCGCGGCGGCCACGGTGCCCGCCGCCGTCATCATCATGGGAAAGGCGCGGCCAAAAATGGACGCTGCATCCACCACTGCCTTATAGCCCGCCAGATTGGCCTGAGACGAAAGCACGTCCATCGCCTGCGCGCGGCTGATGCGCGGGATCAACTCCATCGCGCAAGCAACGATGCCCGCCGACGCGCACGCCTCAATGCCCGCGCGGTCCTGATAGGGCTGCATGTTGGCNNGCATAATCGGCGTCGGGAAAGCGCGCGCCAGCACCCGCCCCTGCTTCGATGGAGACAGATGCGCCAAGGCCAATCAGTTTCTTCACCGTCTCCGGCGTGGCGGCCACGCGCCGCTCATGTTCCCGGCGCTCCCTCAGGACGGCGATTTTCATGTCTGGGGACCGTCAGGCGAACGAAGCAGGTGCTTCAATCGCACTGTGGCCTTCCGGCGCCGTAATGGTCGCACGCGGATGGCCCTCATTCGTGCGGAAGATCGCAAGCCCGATGACCGCGATGAGGCAAAGGATGGTGCCCCACTTCGTCATGGCCATAAAGCGGCGATAGGTTTCCTGCTGCTCGGCAATGTTCATCTTGCCGCGGTCACCGGTTTGCCCGCCCATCGAAAACTCCCCGTCATCAAGCGAAAAGGTTCTGGAAAACTGTTGGAACGACTATAGCAATCGCCCCCGTCCGGGCAAGTTGACACCTGCGTCAGGCGGTGCGGCGGTTCAGCCCTTGCGCGCCCGCGGGTCAGAATGGTTCCAGTCCTCCAGAATGGCGCGCAGGGCCGCCACAAAGGCCAGGGGCTGATCCAGCATGACGTGGTGATGCGCCTTGGGGATCTCGACAACTGGCGCGGCGTGGCCAAGCAGCCGGTACATATAGGCGCCGATCTCGGGCGGCATCAGGCGCGACGTCTCGCCCCGGAAGATGGCGATTCGGCATTTTGTGGCGCGCAAAAGGCCGGCCACATCTTCGATCTCAAAGCGCGTCCAGATACGCGGATCGAATTTCCACGTGACCCCGCCCTCGACTTGCTTGAGGGAGCGGCGCGCAACGAAATCGACAAGATAGTCGTTCTCGCAGGGCTGGTCTGGCGCAAGACGGAAGCGCGACAGCGCCGCCGTCACATCAGGATAGATGCGGTGCGGACGGATTTCGCGGTTGGGCGGCCCGCCCTCCCGCCCCGGCGGATTGACCGGTGAGTCAACAATGATCGTGCCTGCAAGGCGCTCGCCATAGCGCCCGCCTGTCACGATCGTGACAAACCCGCCGAAGGAGTGCGCGACGATGATCGGTTTTTCGGCAAGCGCAAACATGCCGGCATGTTCACACACCGCCAGCTGCTCGCGCGCAAACTGGTCAAGCGAATAGGATTGACGCCAGGCGCTGTCGCCCATGCCGGAAAGATCGAGCGCCGCCACATTATAGTCGCGCGCCAGAAACGGCGCGATGAACGACCACCAGAAGGCGTGCGCGCCGTTGCCGTGCACCAGAAGCAGGCCGGGCTTTGCCCTGCTGCCCCAGCGCAGATAGTGGATGCGCGCGCCTTCGACCTCAACAAATGAGCTTTCGGCTTCGACCGCGACCGCTTCGTTGAACCAGGCAGGCGATGGCGGCAACGCGCCGTGATAGCGCGCCAATGGCCCGCCGCCGCCGGGAACGTCGTGGGCGAGATTGATCGGCCCATCCTTTGCCGACTTGTCGCTGCTCATGCGCCGATCGTTCCGGCAACCCAATGCGCCTTCATCGGCCGCTCGCCCAGCGTCTTGAAAATGCCCGTGCCGGTCATGATGAGGCGGTCACCCGACCACACCTTGCCGCGCACCGTATGCAGATCGCCGTCGCTCCCCACAATCTCGCCATTGCCCTCAACCCAGTCGCCGACCTGCGCCGACGAGATGAAGTCGGTTACAAGGCGCACCGTAACCCAGAAGCGATGCGTGCCCAGCGAGATCGCATGGCCAAAGGCCATATCGGCAAAGGCCATCAACATGCCGCCATGGCAGTTCTTCATGCCGTTGGTGTGGTGCTCGGCAACAAGAAAGGCGCGCGAGAACTGTCCGCCCGGCGTGATCTTCTCGTAAAGCGGTCCGATCAGCCGCCCGAACCCCTGATACCAGTTGACGGGCACAAAGCCCGGCGGGATCGGCGGTTGCATTTCCTCAAGAAGATCATCCGTCATGACGCATCGTTCCACGAGAGCCATTCGCCATGCTGATGCGCCTCGCCCACGCAGCGCGCGGTGGCGCTGCCGTTTTCGTGGCGTGAGATCACCATGGGAAATCCCTTGCCGTCATACTCGCAAGAAACCTCCATGACCAGACGCTGAAGTGACGTCCGCGCCATGATGTCGGCAAAGGCCTGATGCAGTTCAGGCGCGAACTGGTACATGACAACAGAGTGCATCACCACGGGCACCGTATCGGGCGCTGCTTCGCTGAGCGCCTGCTCCAGCGTATCAACCGCACTGCCGGGCCTGATCTCGGGCGGGTTGTAAACCGCCGCCGCCAGTGCCGCATCAAGGCGGTGAAAACGCTCTGTGCGCCCCGGCCACAAAAGTGCCTTCAACCAGCGCCGGTCATCTTCGCGCGCCAGATCAACCGGATTGAGTTCAAGCCCGATGCGCCGCGCAATTGGCGGGATCGCTATCGCCCGCATCGGCCCGCGCCATTCCGCATCCAGAAGCAGCGGCGCACGCGCATCGCCAATGGCCATCCCCTCGCCCTCTTGCGTGCGGTAACGATAGGCATAGCGGTCAAGCACCAGATTCAATCCCGCACTCGGCCCCATCTCCACCAGATGGAGCGGCTTGCCTGCTTCACGCCAGGCATCGTGCAGCAGCGGCATCAGATAGGTGGAGCGCCGGACTTCATTGGTATTGGTCACGCGCGCCGCGATCAGCGCGCGGATTTCACCTTCATGGCGCAGACAGAAATCCCGGAACAAGGGAAAGGCGGCCTCCGGGTCTGCATCATTGCGCCCACCCAGGTGCGGATAGAACTCAGATAACGGATCGTTGCGCCCATCCAGCAAAAGAAAATGCACCGCCGCAAAAAGAAGATTGGCGGGCGGCTGATGCGGCTTTCTCTGATCGCACAACGCCTGCAACGCAGGATCATCACCGATGCGCCGCGAGATGGCAGCATAAACCGGGGAGAAGCCGCGTTCGGCCTCGCCTGCCCAGAAGTGCCAATAGTCACGTGTGCGGTGAAACTCGCTCATCAATCCTCAGCCTGCGGCAGGCCCACTTCGGCAAGCGCCCGCTTCTGCCGCGCCGCCAGAGCCTTTACCGTAAAGCCTTCAATGGCCTCATTGAAGAGCTGAAAGAAATTGAGTTCGGCTTTGAGATGCAGGAATACAGACCCAAGCCCGATGGCCGCGCGATCCATGAACACAAAGGCGCGCGGCGGCTTGACCGGCCCCAGCCTGCGCAGGCGTCCGTGCACTTCCGAGGCTTCGGCGCGTCCATAATCGCCGGGGGCAACGCCATCGGCCACGCTGCGCACCCGGTCATCCAGCAGCGGCCCATAGATAAAGCGCGCCCAGATATTGAGCGTGTCGATCAGCTCCGGCGACAATTCGCCAAATCCCCAGGTCTGATAGGCGGCGATCTGCGCCTTGCGGTCATCTTCGCGCAGCGCCTTATAAAGCCCGATCACGCCGGCGACGAACGCAGGCTGAAAGATGCGGATGCAGCCAAAGTCGAGCAGGTTCAGCGATCCGTCGCGCCGCACGGAATAATTTCCCAGATGCGGATCGCCATGGATCACCGCATGGCGCGCAAACGGATGCCACCATGCGCGAAAGAGATTTGTTGCAATCACATTGCGCATCGCCTGCGGCGCCGACTTGAATGACAGCATCGGGTTGCCATCAAGCCACGTCATTGAAAGAAGACGCGGCGTTGAAAGCGCATCCAGCGCATCGGGCACATGCACGCCTGTCTCGCCCGCAAGAATGTGCCGGTAAAGCGCCATGTGGCGGCGCTCGCGGTCATAATCCAGTTCTTCGCGCAGCCGCGCGCCGATCTCAGCGCCAATGTCGCTTGTATCAATCGAGCGGTCGAGCCGCCGGAACACCGACAGGGCAAATGTCAGCTGCTTGAGGTCAGCGGCAACGGCAGACTGCATGTCGGGATATTGCAGCTTGACCGCAAGCGCGCGCCCGTCATGCGCCACGGCGCGATGCACCTGACCCAGCGATGCCGCCGCCGCTGCGTTCATGTCAAAAGATTTGAACTTCGTTGCCCAATCGGGGCCCAGCTCGGCACTCATGCGCCGCCGCACAAAGGGCGGCCCCATCGGCGGCGCATTGGCTTGCAGCGTCGCCAGCTCCTCGGCAAAGGCGGGCGGCAGGAAATCCGGCACGGTGGCCAGCATCTGCGCCACTTTCATAACCGGCCCTTTGAGGCGGCCCAGCACGGCCTTCAGCTGCTGGGCAGACTTGGCGCCATCCTGATCGCTGCCGGACAGTGCACGTACGCCAGCCCGTGCGGCAAAGCCGGTCAGCCGCGCGCCGACCTTGGCATAGCGCCCGGCGCGCTTCAGTCCCGTACTGCGTTCTTCATCGCGCTTCTGCGCCATGTGCGTTTCCGGTTCATACTTACTTCTACCTCCTCCGCTTTGCGGGGGAGGTCGGATCGCATTCGCGATCCGGGCGGGGGCCTTTCATCTCGCCAAGCTTCCCCCACCCGCGATGCCAGGGCATCGCTGGCCTCCCCCGCAACAAGTTGCGGGCGGAGGCGGAAGAAAGCAGCGGTTCATTTGCCTCGCAGCAATCGCCACAATGCGAACAGTCATCCACCCTTCTGNNCGGATCACTCGCATCAAGCCCGAACGGCGCGAGCAGTTCCCTGTGCCGCTTCGAGCCGCCCGCACGCAACAGATCAAGATAGCGCTCACCAAAATCCGGCGCCGCATTCTCATAGAGCGCATAGAGCGAGTTCACGAGACAGTCACCGAACGCATAGGCGTAAACATAGAACGGCGTGCGCACGAAGTGCGGAATGTAGCACCAGAAATGCTCATAGCCCGGATTGAGTTCAACCGCAGGTCCGAGACTTTCGCTCTGCACGGAAAGCCAGATGCGCCCGATATCGTCCGCCGTCAACTCGCCCTCGCGCCGCGCGGCATGAAGCCGCTCCTCGAATGTATAGAACGCGATCTGGCGCACGACCGTATTCAGCATGTCCTCCACCTTGGCGGCGATCAGGAGCATGCGCTCACGCGGATTCTTTTCCTGCGCCAGCATGGAGCGGAACGTCAGCATCTCGCCGAACACGCTGGCGGTCTCGGCCAGCGTCAGGGGCGTCACGGCCATCAGAGCGCCCTGGTGAGCCGCAAGAACCTGATGCACGCCATGGCCCAGCTCATGCGCCAGCGTCATCACATCGCGCGGACTGCCAAGATACGACATCAGGATATAGGGATGCGCCGACGGCACGGTTGGGTGACTGAACGCCCCGCCCGTCTTGCCCGCGCGCGGCTCCGCGTCAATCCACGCCTTCTCGAAGAATTGCCGTCCAATCGCCGCCATGTCGGGCGAGAAGCGCTGATAGGCATCAAGCACAAGGGCGCGCGCATCGCTCCAGCCGATCTTGCGCTCGGATGCAACCGGCAGCGGCGCATTGCGATCCCAGAAATTGAGTTTCTCCTGCCCCAGCCAGCGCGCCTTCATCGCATAATAGCGATGCGATAATTGCGGATAGGCATTGCGCACGGCTGTCACCAGCGCGTTGACGACTTCCCCCTCCACCTGGTTCGACAGATTGCGGAATGCGCCCGGTGTCTTGTAACGCCGCCAGCGGTCGTCGATTTCCTTGTCCTTCACCAGCGTATTGAGGATGAACGTGAACGTGCGGATGTTGGCCCCAAAGGTTTCGCTCAGCGCCTTGGCGCCGCGCGCACGCAATCCCTTGTCGGGATGCGAGAGGAGATGCAGCGCCTCTGGTCCGGTCAATGATTTGCCATCGACCTCAAAGCGCAGTCCCGCCATCGTCTCCTCGAACAGACGGCCGAACGCGCCAGCACCCGTCAGATCCTTTTCAAAGAGGAGCCGCTCCAGCTCCTCCGGCAATTGGTGCGGCGTGAAGGCGCGCACATTGGCAAGCCACGGCGCATAGGCTTTCAGCCCGTCATGCTTCAGCGCGCGCTGAAGATCGTTCTCGGCGATCTTGGAAAGCTCCAGCTCGAAGAACAGCATGTCGGCGCCAATGGCCGTAAGCTTGGCCTGCATGTCACCATAGAATTTGGCGATGCGCGTATCACTCGACTGCGCGGCAAATGACAGCCCGGCGAATGATGAAAGCTTGCCCGTCAGCTCACTCAAGGCCTCATACGCCTTGACCGCGCCATGAATAAGCGCGCCCGCATCCGAGCGCGCACTCATCGTCACCAGCTTTCCGGCATAGTCGGCCTTGAACCGGCGCACGTCTTCTTCGGCGCGTGCAAGGTCGCGCGCGATTTCAGGTGCATCAATACCAGCGTAAAGGTCGTCCAGCGTCCAGGCGGGCGGCCTGGCATCATTGGGCAATGCCGCAGCAGCGCCCGAATTATCGCGATCCATCGTCATCCCCGTATTTCAGGGAAAAGATAGAGCAATTGGCGATGAAGGAAAGCCGCGCCTTGCCGCGCCATCAGCGATTCCGGGCACTTGCATGGTGAAGAATCCGTGAAACCGTGCGCCGCGCACACACGCGGTAAACCCGCCTTTAGGGTGTTGGCGTCAGGATACGTGCCAATTTGGTGCGTCTTCCCCCCAAGGTATTGAAATGGCCCAGACCATTCTTGTTGTTGATGATGATCCCGTGCAGCGCCGCCTGATTCAGTCGGTGGTGGAGCGCGCAGGCTATGGCGTGGCGCTGGCTTCATCGGCAGCCGAGGCGGTGAGCAAGATCGAGGGCGGTGAGCCGGGCGCCATCGCACTTGTCATGCTTGATCTCGTCATGCCGGGTGAAGACGGGCTTTCGGTGCTCAAGCGCATCCGGCCCGAGCGTCCTGATCTGCCGGTCATCGTGCTGACCGCACAGGGCGGCATTGATACGGTTGTGACCGCCATGCGTGCGGGCGCCGATGATTTTCTGGTCAAGCCCGCAAGCCCCGAACGCATTCAGGTTTCGATCCGCAATGCCTTGAAGCTGCGCGCGCTGTCAGGCGAAGTCGCCCGCCTGAAAAAGCGCCCGGCCGGCAGCCTGATGTTCCGCGATCTGATTGCGCGCTCTGCCGCCATGCGTCAGGTCATCCGACTGGGCGAGCGCGCGGCGCAATCGACCATTCCCATCCTGATTGAAGGCGAGTCAGGCGTCGGCAAGGAAGTGATCGCACGCGCGATCCAGCAGGCATCAGACCGTGCCGGCAAGCCCTTCGTCGCCGTCAATTGCGGCGCCATCCCCGAAAACCTTGTCGAGTCGATCCTGTTCGGCCACGAGAAGGGCGCGTTCACCGGCGCGACCGACAAGCACGTCGGCAAGTTTCAGGAGGCCAATGGCGGCACCCTGTTCCTCGATGAAATCGGCGAATTGCGCCTCGACATGCAGGTGAAACTCCTGCGCGCCATTCAGGAGGGTGAAGTTGATCCCGTCGGCGCCAAGCGTCCAGTAAAGGTGGATATCCGCCTGATCTCGGCCACCAACCGGAACCTTACCAAGCTGGCGCAGGAAGGCCTCTTCCGCGAAGACCTCTATTACCGCCTCAACGTGTTTCCCATCCACGTCGCGCCGTTGCGCGAGCGCGGCGACGACATCCCGGAGCTTGTCGCCCATTTCATCGCGCGCTTTGCCGCCGAAGAGCACAAGAGCGTTGTCGGCGTCACCGATGCGGCAATGGAGATGCTGAAATCTTTCCCCTGGCCGGGCAATGTGCGCCAGCTGGAGAACACGGTTTTCCGCGCGGTCGTGCTGGCCGATGGCGCACAGCTGACGCAATCCGATTTCCCGCAGATCGCCCACCAGCTTGGCGTTGATATCTCAGCCGAGATCGCGCGCCGTGACGCAGAAGTGGAGTTGCCGCCGCCGGTCCAGCATAGCCCCATGCCGCGCGCCGAAGCGCCGGCCGAAAAGGCGGAGGGGGAGAGCGAACCTGAAACCTATCGCCTCACCAACGGCTATGAGATCCGCTGCACGAACGAGACCGGCCATCTGCGCCGCATGGAAGAGATCGAGAATGATCTCATCCGCATGGCGATTGAGCGTTACGACGGCCACATGTCAGAGGTCGCGCGGCGTTTGGGCATTGGCCGCTCCACGCTCTATCGCAAAGTGCGCGAGATGGGCCTGCAGGTGCGCGAGAGCGCGTAAGGCTCAAGCCTGCTTTTACCTTTCGCTCTCCCCCAGCTTTATTGGGGGAGAGCAGAAATTTGCGTCTCAGCAAATTTCGTGAGGGGGCGTTCAAGTGGCTATGCACGACAAGGCCCCTCACCCGGCCTGCAAATGCAGGCCGACCTCTCCCCATTTAAGCATGGGGCGAGGGAATAGCTGCATTGATGCCATGCGTAGTTCGACGAAGGCTCACCATAAGGGAATAAGCGGACTGCATCCGTGCAATCCACTGAGAACCTCATCCTGAGTTCCTGTCGAAGGACGCACCGCGCAGATGCAGTGCCCCAGGCGCCTAGCGCGCTGAACCGACCGCCGAGAGATAAAGGTCGAGCAGTTCCTCCTGCTCGGCGCGGTCGTCATTGTCCATCTTGCGGATCTTGACCACCTGACGCACGACCTTGGTGTCAAAGCCGTGCGACTTGGCCTCGGCATAGACTTCGCGGATATCGGCCGCCAGCGCCGCCTTCTCCTCTTCCAGACGCTCAATGCGCTGGATGAGCGACTTCAACTGGTCCTTGGCAAAATTGCTCTTGGCCATGTGCCGCGCGCGGAGCCTTTGACCCCCGCCTCCCTCAAATCCTGATTCCAGAGGCGGCGGACATTAGGGGGGCGGGCGGCCCTGTCAAATGGCCCCCTGCGGTCCCTGAACACACGTTAGGAACGATTTCTTGACTTTGAGCATGCGATAGTAACGATATCGTTCCTAGCGAATTTCGAAAGTAACGTGACGCACCCATGCCCAACCACAGTGTCAAACGCCGCATATCCGGAACCTATGAGTCGGTCGCTGTCGCCGGGGAGGCAGTGAAGGCGTTCATCCCTCATTCCCTGCCGCCGCTTGAGCCACCGCTATTGATCGAAGGCGCTTTGGCCTCTGCGCTGGTGGAAGCGGCGTCTGCCATGCACACGCTGGCCCAGGCGGCGAGCTTCATCCCGTCGCTCGAATGGTTCCTTTATGCGTTCGTGCGCAAAGAAGCGGTGCTGTCGTCACAGATCGAAGGCACGCAATCAACGCTTGATGATCTCTTTGAAGCCGAAGCACATCCCGATGAGACGCCTGCGGGCGATCTCGCCGAAGTCAGCGCCTATCTGGCAGCGCTGGCGCACGCGCGCAATGAATTGGGGCGGACAGGCGGCCTGCCCCTGTCGATGCGCCTTCTCAATGGTGCGCACCGCCTGCTCATGCGCGGCAAGCATGGCGAAGGCAAGCACCCCGGCGAGTTGCGTCGCAGCCAGAACTGGATCGGCGGCCCGCGCCCGTCACGCGCCGTGCATGTGCCGCCGCCGCCGCATCATCTGCCGTCACTGCTGGGCGATCTTGAGAAGTTCATTCATGGCGAACCGGAAATGCCTCTGCTGGTCAAGGCGGCGCTGGTTCATGCCCAGTTCGAAACGATTCATCCCTATCTTGACGGAAACGGTCGCGTCGGCCGCCTGCTCATCGCATTGATGCTGGAGGAAGGCGGTATCATTGACGCACGGCTTGTCACCATCAGCACATTCTTTCGCGAACACCGACCGGAATATTATCGGCGCTTGAATGCCGTACGCGAGGTTGGTGACTTCGAGGGCTGGACGACTTTCTTCCTGGATGCCATCACGGCTTCGGCCACCAACGCGGCCGCGACGGCGCGCGACATCGGCCAGCTCGTGACGCGTGACCGCACACGCGTGCACGAAAGACTTGAGAATTCGGCTGCTGCCGCACGGCTGTTTGAGACCCTGCCGCTCAATCCGATGATCACCATCGCGCGGGCAATGGCCCTTGTACGGACGTCAAAGCCGACAGCGATCCGCGCCGTCGAGACGCTTCTTGATGCAGGCATTCTCGCAGAGATCACCGGCCGCAAACGCGACCGGGTCTTCGTGTATAGGGCGTACGTGGAGCGACTGAAGGGTCAGGCCTAACCCCTCACTCCCTCGGAAAATCGTCGAACGGCCAAGGTTCGGCTTCACGCGCGAACGTCATATAGGCTGCGATGTCACGCACATAGGCGCCGGTGCGCTTGCCAAAGCGTGAAAGGCGCTCCGACGGCGCACCGTCCACCGCCCGCAGGATGAACTGCATGATGGCGGCAAACACGATCAGCCAGATCGCAAATGCGGCAGCAAAGCCAAACGCAATCGAAAGCAGCAGCCGCTTCCACGGATAGGCCGTACCCACCGGAACGGATTGGCCGGGCGGAATGATCTCGGGCTCTGGCGTGGTGTGGGCAGTGTTCATGGAAGGGCTCCAATGGGCGTGAACGTCACCCATGACGTGGAAATGGTATGGCCGCCCTTCAAGGCCGCGGTTTGGTCAAATATCACAATTCGCGGCGGCCCGACCCGCCTCACACAAGGCGCAAGGGTGGCCTTGGTGCGACAAGCCTCACAACAAACAGCCCGGCGACATAGCCGCCAACATGGGCTTGCCAGGCAAAGTGGAAGGCTTCCGCCGGAAAGGCCCAGTCCCAAAGCGTGGTTGCCGCGTTGACGCCCAGAAACATGATGCTGATCGCCACAACCGGCTGCAGCGTCAGCGGCGCAAGCCCCATTCGCAGCCGCGCCCCGAAATGCAGGCGCACAGCCGCCGCCAGAAGACCGGACACGCCACCCGAGGCGCCAATGGCGGCAGCCTGCCCATCCCACTCCAGCGCGATGAAGCAAAGGCCGCCAACAATCGTTGTCAGGGCAAAGATGACATACATCGCAGCCCCGCCCGCATGTTTGGCAACGGCGCCGCCCGCCGCCAGAAGCCACAGGCAATTGACGGCCAGATGGAAAAACCCTTCATGCAGGAAACCATGCGCCAGAAGGCTGGCAATGCCCTCCATCAGAGTGGCGAACTCACCCGTCTGGAATTTCGGCGCCCACAATGCGGCGCGGAAAAAGACCTCTTCCGCAAACGCCATGGGAAGAATGGCCAGAAGCACATGCACCGCGATGAAGGCGGCCGCCAGATAAAGCGGTGCAGGCGGCGCAAGGAAAATCGGCTCGCGCGGGCCGCGCGGCCTGCTTTCGGGCACAAAAAAGCTCATGGCAGCCGCTCAAGTGCGGCTTCGACCAAAGGCAGGCGGTCATTGCCGAAATACATGTCGCTCCCGTTGACAAAAATCGTGGGCGATCCAAAGCCGCCGCGGTCGATCAGTTCCTGCGTTGTCGCCTTGAGACGTTCCTTGTTGGCAGGGTCATCCAGCGCTGCCAGAAATGCCTTGCCGTTTAGGCCTGAACGCACCGCGCAATCCTCCAGCACGGCTGGATTGGCGATGTCTCGGTCATCGCCCCAATAGGCCTCGAACACATTGCGCGCATAGGGTGGCAGCCTGCCGGCATCCAGCGCATGGAACGCTCCGCGCATGGCAGCAACCGAGCGCACCGGGAAAATCGTCGGCGGCCATTTGATGGAAACGCCGCACAGAAGCGCCCAATCCATCATGTCCTTGCCGTTATAGGCCGCCTTGCGCGGATCAGCATTGGCGCGGCGCTCATAAACCTCCTGATTGACTGCGTTGAACACGCCGCCGACCAGAATGGGCTTCCAGTTGATCTGCGCGCGCGTGCGCGCCGCCAGCGCCTCGATGCGCGAGAAAGCGAGATAGGTCCAGGGCGACGAGCAGTCGAAAAAGAACTCGATCTGGCGCATGAAAATTCCGTTCGCAGCAAATGGCGTGGTTAAGGGCACGCTAGCTTCAATCGTATCCATTTGAAACACGAAGGCCGCTCCGGGCGGCCAGAACTTGCGCCGCAGCCGTCCCGAAATCGCATCTCATCCTGCGGCTGACGCACTCAACCCCGCAGAAACCAAGCGTTTACCCTGCCCGCCGCAGCACGGCGCCCTTGGCACACCCGTTGCAGCCAGCCTCCCGGAAAGAGGCTTCAGCCTGACCGGGACAATTCAATGACACGCCGCCTGCGCCAGATTGCACTCGCGCTCCTCGCCACCAGCGCCCTTGCCGCCCCCGTTCTGGCGGAAGGAACGCTTGATGGCGCCGACGAGATGAGCCGACCGTATGGCGCGCAGCCCGGTGATGACACGCGGCCGATGACGGTCGGCAATCGCGATGCCAACGGCAATCGCGTGATCGTCAATGGCCGCGCCCAGGCCTCGGCATATGCCTCAGCTTCGGGCGCAGGTTACCGCCGCACCGGCGTAGGCGGCACCGCCACCGCCATCGGCAATCAGTTGAACGTTGTCGTGCAGGGCAGCTGGAACACGGTGATCGTGGACGCCCAGCAGATCAACAACGGCGATGTTTCGGCAAATGTTTCACTCAACGGAGGGCTCGACCTTGACTAAGGCCCGTACTGAATCAAAGCGCAGCTGGCGCCACGCGGCCAAACCGCTCGTGTTTGTGATGGCGTCCCTTGCGCTCGGCGCCTGCGTCAGCCCGGTGGCTGGCAGCGACGGCCGCTACACCATTCCGATCGGCACGGCGCCGGTGATCTCGAACGAGACGCCTTACTCAGCCGCGCTGCAATGTCTGGCGCGCCAGGGCCGTCTGGCCCCGCGCATCGCTGTCGGCCAGATTGCCGACTATACCGGCAAGGAAGAATTTGAAGGCGGCAAGCGCGTCACCCAGGGCGCAGCCCTGATGGCGATGTCGGCGCTGGCGAAAGCTGGTATCCGCCTCGTCGAACGCTTTGACACGTCGGTCGCCGAGCTTGAGCTCAAATACGCCAACAACCGCCTGATCGGTGACGCCGGTCCGGATGGCGCAGGCGGCGCGGCCTTCCGCCAGATCGTGGCGGGCTCGATCCCCGGTTCGGATTACTACCTCGTCGGCGGCATCACCGAGCTCAACTACAATCTGCGCTCGGTAGGTGTGGACGGTTTCGTCTCTGACCCGGCCGTTGAAGGCATCAAGGGCAATATCGGCTTCAAGATGTATGTGATGAACGTGGGTCTCGACCTGCGTCTCATCAACACGTCGACGCTCGAAGTTGTCGATGTCATTTCCTACCAGAAGCAGATCATCGGCCGCGAAATCTCGTCAGGCGTCTTCGACTTCCTGAACGGCACGATCATTGACGTTGGTGCGGGCGAACGTGCGCTCGAACCTGTCCAGCTGGCCGTCCGCTCGGTGATCGAGCGTGCCGTGCTTGAAATGATGGCCAAGCTGATGGGCGTTGGCCCGTCTGCCTGCGCCATCTCGAGTGATCCCCTTGCTGACGGAGACCGTGCGCCCGGTGCTTCGTCCACAACCACCGCGGCGCTCAACAACGAGGAGTATCAAGATGACGAAAATCGCGAAGATGCTTATGTCTGGTACAGCGGCAGTGACCCTGTTGGCGGCAGTGGCCTCCGCGGAGGACTTGAATAACAACATCCTCAACGGCCAGGTGAACCTGGCTGACACCTGGGCGGTTGCTGAAGTCTCGCTCGACTGGATCGAAGGTTGCGTCAGCGTGGCGTCGGTTGCCATCGGCAACACCTTCTCGGCCTCGCTCGAAGGCAGCTCCTATGTCAGCAATCACCAGCGCAATACCGGCATCATCGGCGCCGAAACGCATGCGACCGTAACCGGGGTTGAAGGTTATGTGAACCTGAATGCCACGGCCATCGCCAACAATGCGACGATTGAAACCTACAACGCCGATTCAACCGTCATCCACTCAACCCAGATCTCGGGTGGTTACGATCCGTCGGCCTCGGTTGAAGCCTATGTCGGCGGCGTCGGCAGCGACGTCTCGGTCTCGGGCGTTGCGGTCTCGAACAATCTCGGCGTTGCAAGCTCGTCCTATACGACCGATGTCGCGACCCGTCAGACGAACTCGGCCGGCACCTACTCGACGGTCAGCGCCACCATCGAAGACGTGGCTGGCAACGTGGATGTGACTTCGGCCGCCATCGCCAACTCGGTGTCGATCAGCGCCTCACAGCCGACGGGCGACGAGTAAGCGGGATTACATAGTCACGGCGGATCATGCGTATCATGGATCCGCCCGCCAGGGGGGCCCGGTCAAGCGGGCTCCCCTGGACCATTTTGGCGGTCTCTTTAGCGGTGCGACGCTGCGGAAAGCGGCCCGGATGGCAACTGTCAGCATTGCCTGACAGAAAGCGCATTCTATAGTGCGGGTTCCTCCCCCGATGACTCCGCGAGACCTGCGCTGACATGACTGACGCGACCAATGCTGCAAATCCGGCCGCAACCTCTGCCCCGGCAAAGCCGCCTGCCCCGCCGCTTGTGTTTGACTACATCATCATCGGTGCAGGCAGCGCCGGATGCGTGCTGGCCAACCGGCTGAGTGCGGATCCGGCAAACAAGGTTCTGCTGCTCGAGGCGGGCGGCAAGGACAGCTCAGTCCTGATCCACATGCCGGCCGGCGTCGGCGCACTTATCAGTCAGCGCACCAAATATAACTGGTACTTCGAGACCGAGGGCCAGCAGCAGCTGATGAACCGCAGCCTCTATTGGCCGCGCGGCAAGGTTCTGGGCGGCTCATCCTCGATGAACGGCATGATCTACATCCGCGGTCATGCGCGCGATTACGATCAATGGCGCCAGCTGGGCCTGGATGGCTGGGGCTTTGCCGATGTGCTGCCCTATTTCAAGCGTGCTGAGACGAACGAAAATGGCGGCGATGATTTTCACGGCGGCGAAGGTCCGCTTTACATTGAGAACGCCAAGTCGGGAATGCCGGTCTTCAAGACCTTCATCACCGCCGGCATGGAGGCAGGTCACGCCTATACGCCCGACTTCAACGGCTATCAGCAGGAGGGTGTTGGCCCCTATCAGCTGACCATCAAGGACGGCAAGCGCTGGAGTGCTGCCTCTGCCTATCTCACGCCCGTGCTCAAGCGCACGAACCTGAAGGTCGAAGTGAACGCGCTGACTGCGCGCATCCTGTTTGAAGGCAAGAAGGCCACGGGCGTCGAATACATCCAGAAGGGCGAGCGCAAAAAGGCGCTGGCCGCGCGTGAAGTGATCGTTTCCGGCGGCGCGGTGAACACGCCGCAGATTCTTCTTCTGTCCGGTATCGGCAATGGCGAATATCTGCGCCGCTTCGGCATCGATGTCGTGGCTGATCTGCCCGGCGTCGGCCAGAACCTGCAGGATCATCTTGATGCCGTGGTGCAATACGAGGCGACAAAGCCGGTGACGCTGTTTACCGAGACGGGCGCGCTGCGCATGCTCGTCACCGGCATGAAATATGTCTTTGCGAAAAAGGGCCGTGGCCGCATCAACGGGCTGGAAAGCGGCGCCTTCCTGAAAAGCCGCCCCGATCTCGAAATTCCTGACCTGCAGCTGCACATGGTCAATGCGCTGATGACGGATCACGGCCGCCAGAAGGCGGATCGTCACGGCTTTACGGTGCATGTCTGCCAGTTGCGGCCCGAAAGCCGCGGCTTTGTCGCGCTGAAATCGGATGACCCCAACGACCCGCCGTTGATCCAGCCGAACTATCTCACTGCGCCCGCCGATCTGGCGGCCATGCGCGCCGGTGTGAAGATCGTGCGCAAGATTTTCGCCCAGCGCGCCTTCGATCCCTATCGCGGGCCAGAGCTGATGCCCGGCGCGCATATTCAGGATGATGCCGCGATTGACGCCTTCATCCGCCGCACGGCCGAGACAATTTACCATCCCGTCGGCACCGCCCGCATGGGCAACGATCCGATGGCCGTCGTCGATGCCAGTTTGAAGGTGCGTGGTGTTGAGGGTCTGCGCGTCGTGGACGCCTCCGTGATGCCGACCCTTGTGGGCGGCAACACCAACGCCCCCACGATCATGATCGCGGAAAAGGCCGCCGACATGATCCTGGGCAAGCCTGCGCCTGCGCCGGAATATGTGAAAGTGGCGGAAGACGCGGGCCGTTCAGCAGCCTGATACAGCTTGCCGCGGCGTGACTCTGCCCGCCTTTGGGCATAGACTGCGCCCCCGTGTCTCTGGTTCTGGTTGTTTGAGGGGGCGTTCCCGTGCCGCGTCATTCCGTTCAAGTCATTGCCGCCCTTGGTGTTGCTGCGGCGCTGGGATTTGCCCTGCCCGCATCCGCGCAGATTGCTGACCTGACATTTGAACGCTGGTGCCTTGAGAATCAGGGCTGGGAAGAAGCCCGCTGCGACGCACGCAGCGAGGAAGATCTTGCGGAGTTCAAACTCTACCGCGATCAGGTTGAGCGTTATGAGGCCGAGTTCCGCCGCAAGCAGGAGGCCGAGCGCCTGCTGCGTGAGCGCGTGGATACACAGGGCAACACAAACCCCGACACATCCCGCGAAGTCGGGGAGTAGGTGAGATTTCTTTCGCCTCCCCCGTTTTTGGGGGAGGCAGATTTGCGCGCTTGCGCAAATCGGTGGGGGGCACCATCAGTGGGCGCAATACAACGTCCCGCAACCCCACCGGACTTGAGCTTCGCAGTCGCTCGCTTAAGCCCCGCCTCCCCTGAGGAAAGGGGAGGCTAAAGCAATCACGCCACCCTGCCGCCAAATCCGGTCACATCGGCTACAAGGCGCATGAGCCGTTCGCCCAGCGCTTCCTCGTCGGCCATGTCGGCGCGAGACGAAACCACACGCAGATAGGGAACTTTGGTGGGCCGGCCCGCCAGAAACGCCTCGCGCCCCTGCGTATGCATGCCGCCGCCGGAATCGTTGTCGTTGCTTTGCGAGGGTTCGATCAGCGCCGCGCGCTTGAGCGCCTGCACCGCGATGCGGAAATCGGAAAAGGCCGGAAGCGCATCAACCGTTACGAATGAACCCAGAAGACGCGTCACCTGGCCGTTATCATCGGCCAGTGGCATCAGAAGGATTTCGGCTTCGGCCTGGCGGCGGTCCAGCGTCTCTACAATGGCCGTGAACACGGCGGGCGTCGCCGTCTTCAGCGCGCGCTCGATCACGGCTTTCACCGCGTTCTGATCGGTCGCCGGCCAAAGCGAAATGAAGTTGTGGTCGCGCAGTTCACGCCCATAGATGGCGCACACGCGTGTGCCCGCCAGCCGGAATGCAAAGGTGTGCCGGTCCATCCGCTCGATCAGGAAAACGTCGGGCAGCGCGCGCTTGAAGGCACGCGGCGAGACGTCTTCGCGCCGTGGCGCCTGGCCGCGCGCCCCGCGCAACCCCGCCCAGTAGGAGAGCATCATTTCCGAATGCTTGTGACGCATGAGACGAACCCGCTGACACCCAAACCATTGTTCCGGCGCTGTGCCGCCCTGATCCATCGGCGGGCGGCTGCGCCTTGTCTGTGCAGGGGAAAAAGCATGCGCCGTGCCAGACAGCCTTTCTGCGGCGGGAAAAAATAACTGTACCGGAATGGGTCATTCGCGCACTGGCACACTCCATGCACGAATGCGCGCGGACCCGGATTAACGCTTTCTTAAGGTTGTGCGCATGGGCGGCAGGCCGATGTGCCATCCTTGAGGGCCTGAAGTCAGGCGCGCCAGCGCCCCGTGGAATTGAAGGGAGAAATGCCGATGCGTGCGGGAGCAAAGCTCTTTTCGGCGGTGATCGTATCCATGCTTGGCCTCGGCGTTGGCCTGTTTGCGGCTGACGCTTTTGCCGGTGGCAATCATGGTGGCGGCTGCGGCGGCAGCGGCTGCGGCGGCGGCTATCGCCCGCCGCAGGTGCACATCCCGCAGGTGCCGCCCATAAATATCGGCATTCCCAACATCAACATCTCCATCCCGCGCGTGAACACGGGCGGCGGTGGCGGCGGTGGCGGCTGTGGCGGCGGTCATGGCTGTGGCGGTGGCGGCCATCATGGCGGCGGCCATCACGGTGGACATGGCGGTGCGCGCGCATCGGCGGAGGCACACGCCAGCGCCGAGGCAACCGTCATCGTCAACAACAATGTCGAAAACAACGTCTATATGAAGGGCGGCAGCTCGACCTTCTATTACATCAACCGCACGCCCACCCCGCTCGGCTCGCTCAATGTCGAGACCGGCCGTTGGGAACTGCGTGAAGGCACCGTCGTCAAGGCGCTGCGCGCCGTTTGCGTGGCCGCTGATGGCACAGAACATCCCGCCAGCCGCGTCGACGCCAACACCTGGCTCGACATCGGCTATGAGGGCGAGCTCTACCGCTGCATCGAGGGCACGCGCCTGCGCGTCACCATCGGTTCGGTTGTTGAATCAGAAAAGGGCATGGCAGCCGTGTTCGACGGCGGCGAAACGCTGGATTGCGCTGCAGGCGAAGCCCTGGGGCACTGGAAGGGCGGCATGATCAAGTGCATGCCGCGCAAGCCGATGCCGGAATGCACCGAACGCCGCCTGCTGCGCAGGAATGGCGCAGGCGACATCTTCTTCACGATGCGCATGGAAGTCCGTGTGCGCGTGGATGAAGCGGTTGAAGGCGGTGTTGATCTTTCCGGCATGTATCTCGACGGGGGCGTCGGCCAGTCNNCCCGCTCTTTTGCTTTGAACACACCGCCAATTCCTAACCGGCCATTTACCGCATCAGCGTTAAAAACGGAGCAGAACTGCCCTCTTGCGCATCGCAGGGGGACCTTGAGCTTTTTTGGAGCAACGATGGCGCCGGATATGGCCAACGCCTCTGCCCTGAATGGACCGCTGGAACGGCGCGCAGCCTTCCTGCAGGGCCTTCTGGCTGACCAGCGCGCCCATCGCCGCGTCGTCATCGCACTCGCATTGCGCTTTATGAGCCTTGGCGGCAGTGAGCATGCCGGCCACGTGGTGGATATGTCGGTCGGCGGCATGTCGATAGCCTGCGAGCCCGACCACGTGCCCGGTGTCGGCTCCAAAGTCATCGTCTACATCGACGACATCGGCCGCGTCGAAGGCACGGTCGTTCGCCACACGGAACAGGGCTTTGCTGTTCAGCTGGAAACGACGCCAGCCAAACGCGACCGCCTGGCCGAACGTCTGACATGGCACGCCAATCGCGACTATGCGCATCTTGAAGATCTGCGCCGCCATGATCGCTCGGACACCGAGCACCGCACGCGCCTGTTCCTTGCCGATGGCCGGGAGCTTGACTGCCGCGTCATCGACCTTTCGCTGGGCGGTGTTTCGATTGCCGCCGACCCGCCGCCGCCCGTCGGTGCGCGCGTTGTCATCGGCCGCATGCAGGGCCGTGTGGTGCGCCACCACGAAAAGGGCGCCGCTATCGAGTTTTCCGACGCGCCGCCCTCCAAGGGATCCCTGGCCGAGCGCCTCCTCAATCTCTGACATTTCCTCCAAAACGCCGCCGATTTGCCGCGTTTTGCCTGTTCATGGGCGGTTCAGGCCGCCTTTGTCAGATTGGCTGCCAGATGCGGGGAAACCCACATAAGCGCCAAAGGAGATGCGCATGTTTGCCAACACGATCCGTAAGGCTGCGGTCACAGGTTTTGCCGCCCTTTTTGCCCTTCAGCTTGCCGCACCCGAAGCGATGGCCGGCTCGCGCTACCGCGACGATACACATCGCCGCCCCTATGACCATTACTGCGCCGATCGCGGCGACGTGGCGGCTGGCACCATCATCGGCGCTGTTGCCGGTGGCGTGATCGGCAACCAGTTCGGCAAGGGCCGCGGCCGCACCGTCGCAAC
>DEIC01000059.1:32332-33694 GCA_002352285.1 Alphaproteobacteria bacterium UBA2784
CGCGAAACGGCAACGGGGGTCGCCTGCCGCCGCAACGACGGCACCTGGCGCATCGTCGATGACGGACAGGGTTATGACGAAAGCGCCTATTACGACGACGACTATGGCGATGATTACGATGACGGCTATGACGACGGCTACCGCCGCCGCCGGTGAGGGGCAAACCTCCTCTTGAACCTCCTCCGCAACTTGTTGCGGGGGAGGTCGGATTTGAGTGAGCAGAGCGACCTCAAATCCGGGTGGGGGCACTGGCGTTCGCTGTTCCCCCACCCGATCCGCAGGCGCGGATCGTGCCTCCCCCGCGAAGGCGGAGGAGGCTGAAGGCAAATGCCTGCCCCCTTCCTTCCACCGCTCCGCTGGCAATGCTAGGGATGGCAATCATCGCCATTGCTGGAGCCATCCCATGAAAGTGTCTGACGCCCTGATGTCACGCCGCAGCGTGCGCGCTTTCTTGCCCACGCCCGTCCCTGAGAGCACCGTCCGCAGCATCATCGAAACCGCCGCCCGCGCACCTTCCGGCGGCAATCTTCAGCCCTGGCATGTCCATGCCGTGGCGGGCGCCGAGCGCGAGCGGTTCCTCGCCATCATCAAGGAAAAGATGAAAGTCACGCCTATGGGCGAGGGCAGCGAATATCACATCTATCCGCCCGAGCTGAAGGAGCCCTATCGCACGCGCCGCTTCCGCGTTGGCGAAGCGATGTATGCCACCATGAACATCGCGCGCGAAGACAAGATGAAGCGCCTTGGTGTCTTTGCAAAAAACTTCGAATTCTTCGGCGCGCCAGTCGCCCTCTTCTTCACCATCGACAGGATCATGCAGCAGGGCCAATGGGCCGATCTGGGCATGTTCATGCAGTCGATCATGCTGCTGGCGCGCGAGCACGGGCTTCACACCTGTGCGCAGGAGGCGTGGGGCATCTGGCCCAAGACCGTAAAGGAATTTCTCGGCATCTCCGATGACTTCATCATGTTTGCCGGCATGGCGCTCGGCTATGCTGACGAGAGCGAGGCGATCAACAGCCTGCGCACCGAACGCGCACCCCTTGCCGAATATGCATCCTTCCGCGGCTTTGCCTGATCCTGAGAGGAGCTTTCCATGCGCCTTCACCGCATTCTGCTGGCCTCGGCCTGCCTTCTGGCCCTTTCATCAGCCGCTTCTGCCGAAGATGAAACAAACTGGACGACCGAAATCATCGTGCCCGGCTCTGCCTTTCATGGCGTGCATGGCCTTGCCTTCGACGCCGAGGGCAATCTTTATGCGGGCAGCGTGGTCGGCCAGACGATTGACCGCGTGAATGTTGAAACCGGCGAAGTCACCAATTTCGTGCCGCTGCCCGAGGGCATGGCCGACGACATTGCCTT
>DEIC01000048.1:0-29485 GCA_002352285.1 Alphaproteobacteria bacterium UBA2784
GGATAGCGGCCTTTGAGGTCGCGTTTGACTTCGGCGTAGGTGCGTTCCCAGAAGCCCTTGAGATCGCGCGTCACCTGCACGGGGCGGCCTGCAGGCGAGAGGAGATGCAGCGTCAGCGCCACCTTGCCGCGCGCAATGCGCGGGCCGTCAGCCAGGCCAAACATCTCCTGCAGTTTCACCGCCAGCACGGGTTCGGGCGTATCGTAATCGATGCGGATGCGGCTGCCCGAGGGCACCTCCACATGGGTGGGCGCGTCCTCGTCGATGCGGCGGCGCGTGCGGTGATCGAGCAAGGAGCCGATGGCAGCATCAAGATCAATGCGCGAAAAGTCTGCGGCCCTGGTGATGCCCGCCAGAAATGGCTCCAGCCATTTTTCGCGCGAAGCGATGAGGGCGTCATCGGAAAGATCGGGCAGGGTGGTGTCATCCGGGAATACGCGGCGCAGAAAGGCCACGCGCGCGCGCAATGAAATCAGATCATCGCTCCACGGCAACTTGCCAGGCCCGCGCGCGGCAATCGCATTGCTGACAACACGGATCACCGCCTCGGGATCGGCGTTACGCGCGGGGCGCTCGGCGAGCGTGATCGCTCCCAGGCTCTCGCGTTCACGCGAGACGGCCAGGCCGCGCGCGTCATCCCAGATTGTTTCGCTTCTGGTTTCGACGTCGCTCTTGAAGATGGCGCTGACATCGCCTGCAGTCAGGGGGGCGGCCAGAAAAATGCGGGCATTCTCATTGCCCTGATCGAGAGCGGCGATGGCAAGAAAGGCCGCGCCCGCCAGATGATCGTGGGGCGACAGCACCGCGCCGCGCCCGTTCCTCAACAGAAACCCGCCTCGCGCATCGCGCGCTTTGGCAACGCGGCCGGGATAGGCAAGGGCGGTCAGCTCGCCTGCCATGGCGGGATCAACGCCCTCAAATTTTTCGCCCAGCATGCGGCAGAAATGCTTCGCGTTCTCGCGCGCGCGCATCATGGCGGCGCGGTCAATGGCGGGATTGCCGCCATCGCGCCCCGCAATCATGTCCAGCCGCGTACCAATATCGGCGCCGATGGTGTCATCACTGCGCGCACGCACGACGTCGCGTTCCGAAAGAAGGGCGGCCAACGCCGCCGCCGTTGATGCGCCGCCGCGCGCGCGGCCCTTCAACATCATGTGCGACAGGCGGGGGTGAAGGCCAAAGCGCGCCATCTCGCGCCCATGGGGCGTGATGGCTTGTCTGGTGTCCAGCGCGCCCAGCTGACGCAATGTCTCCAGTGCGCCCGCCCATGCGCCGCGCGGCGGCGGATCGAGAAAGAGGTAGTTTTCGGGCCGTACGTCGCCCCATGCCGCCAGGTCCAGCGCCAAAGGGGCAAGATCAGCGGAAAGGATTTCGGGGGCGATTTCGGGTTTAAGGGCGCGGTTCTGCTCTTCGCCCCACATGCGATAGCAGGCGCCGGGCGCAAGACGGCCCGCACGGCCCCGCCGCTGATCGGCCGAGGCAAGCGACACGCGCGAGGTGACAAGGCGTGTCATGCCGGTTTGCGGATCAAACTCCTGCCCGCGTGAGAGACCGCCATCGACCACGATGGTAACGCCATCAATGGTGAGGCTCGATTCAGCAATCGACGTTGCGAGCACGATTTTCCGTGTACCGGCTGGCGCAGGGCGAAGGGCGCGGTCCTGCTCTGCGGGTGAAAGATTGCCGTAGAGCGGCAGCACATGGGTTTTATCGTCGGCCACGCTTTCAAGTTCACGGGCGGCGGCACGGATTTCGGCCTCGCCCGGACAAAAAGCGAGGATCGAACCCTCGCGCTCCCGCATCGCGCGGCGCACGATGGCGGCCAAGGCAGGTGCGAACCGCTCATGCGCTGCGGCCGGCGCATAGATAGTTTCGACAGGAAACATGCGCCCTTCGGCGCGGATGATCTCATCTGTGCCGAGCGCGTCTGCCACGCGCTTTCCGTCCAGCGTTGCTGACATCACAAGGATGCGCAAGTCGGGGTTCAGTGCCACTTGCGCCTCGGCCGCAAGCGCAAGCCCCAGATCGGCGTTGAGCGACCGCTCGTGAAACTCGTCAAAAATGAGAAGGCCGACATCTGAGAGGGCGGGGTCGGACTGCATGCGCCGTGTCAGCAAGCCCTCGGTCAGCACCTCTATGCGGGTCTTGGGACCAACTTTGCTTTCAAGGCGGATGCGGTAGCCGACGGTTTCGCCGACCTGTTCGCTCAACGATTGCGCCATACGGGCGGCGGCGGCGCGGGCGGCGATCCGGCGCGGTTCCAGCATCACGATCTTTTTGCCCGCAAGCCATGTGGCTGACAGGAAGGCCAGCGGCACACGGGTTGTCTTGCCCGCACCGGGTGGCGCCTCCAGCACCACGCGGCGGGATCGGCCAAGAGCTGCCGCCAAAGCGGGCAGGGCCGCATCGACCGGCAGAGCCGGGCCGGGCGGCACAGAAAAGTCGGGATTTGCAGGAGTTTCAGCCATCGCAGGGCGGCAACACTAGTCCCACTACCTTGCGGCCTCAACCCGCATGGGCTATCTCCCCGCGACCCCCATTTGCGGACATGATCTGACCCGCGACCCATTACGCAACAAGGATTTGGCCCGATGTGGCTTCTGCGCTTTGTGCCCAAGAAGACGAAGATTGATTTCGTCCGCGTCCGCTGGATCGGGTTCATTTTTACGGCTGTGACGATCCTCGCAACCATCGGGTCGCTTGCGGTTCAGGGTCTCAATCTCGGCATCGATTTTACGGGCGGCGTGCTCGTTGAAGTGCGCAAGGAAGAGGGCTCGGTTGACATCGCCCAGATGCGCGAGACCGTGGGCAGTCTCGGCTTTGGCGAGGTGGCGATCCAGTCCTATGCGGGCGGTGAGCTGTGTGCGGCGACGGCCGACAGCTGCGTTCTCATCCGCGTGATGCCCGAGGGCGGCATTGCCGGCAAGGAGCAGGAAACGGTCACGAAAATCCGCGAGGCGCTGGGTGCGGGCTATGCGTTTGACCGCGTGGAGGCTGTGGGTCCCAAAGTTTCGGACGAGCTTTTCAATGACGGCGTGATTGCAACCATTCTCGCCGTTCTGATGATCGCGGTTTATGTGGCCTTCCGGTTTGAGTGGCAGTTCGGCATCGCCGCCGTGGTCGCGACCGGTCACGACGTGTTCGTGACGCTGGGACTTTTCACGCTGCTGCAGATGGATTTCAACCTCACCAGCGTGGCGGCGCTTCTGACTCTGGCGGGCTATTCGATCAATGACACGGTGGTCGTGTTTGACCGCATCCGCGAGAACCGGCGCAAATACAAGAAAATGCCGCTCAGCGAGGTCATCAATCTTTCGACCAATGAAACCCTGTCACGCACGATCATGACGTCGCTGACGACCGCGATTGCCATCATTCCGATCGTGTTTCTGGGCGGTCCGGCGCTGTTCGGGTTTTCGGTTGCGATCCTGTTCGGCATCGTGATCGGCACCTATTCGTCGATCTATGTGGCGGCGGCGATCCTGCTCTATCTGCCGCCGATCAGCGGCATGACCCCGGACGAAGACGCCGCAGCACGGGCTGCGGCGCGTCCGTAAATATAAATTTCAGGTGCTTCACTGTTCTACCTCCCCCGCGCTAAGCAGCGCGGGCGGAGGCGAAAGAACCCACATACAGAACCAGTTTCAGGCAATCATCAGAACGGCAGCCACTCCTCCTCCTCGGTGAAGTGGATATAGCCCGCGTTCACGCCAGCGCGGATGCCGACACCCGTGCGCATGGGCGCAATGCTGATGCGGCCCGAGCGGAGATAGTTCACGCCGATGCCGGCAATGAAATAATAGCTGCCCTCAACGCCGGGGAAGCGCTGGAAAATCTCGCTGGTGCGGCGCAGGCTGTAGACCAGCGCAAAGCACTTTGATGCATTCGCGCCAACATCAAAACCGACAGACGGGCCCTGCCAATAGACCTTCAGACGGTCGCGGCCCTTGCGGTGCAGATGGCCCTCGCCATAACGCGCGCCGACAACAAGGGCGGCTGATGCCTCCTCGCCCTTCACGTAGGCATTCGGGCGGCCAAGATCGGAGAAGATTTTCTCGACGACGGTGGCAGCGGCCTGGGCGGTGACGCCGAAGAAATCTTCAACCGCATTGGCGATTTCGTTTTCCGAATATTCCTCGTCGGCGGCAAGCGCGCTCAACGGAATGGATGACAGCGCAACTGCGCCTGCGGCTGTGCCCATGGCGTGGATCAGCGCGCGGCGCGAGAGGGCGGATTTGTCTTCCGGCTTTTGGGCCATGGCGATACCTTTCTGAACCGATACTATCAATCCGGCGAATCCGGCAGAACTTCGCGCCAGATTGTGCCAAAGTCTTGACACGAACAGGCCCGAAAACAAGGGCCGCGCATGCATCCTGTGCGCTGGCGCACAAGATCAAGGGAAGGAACGTCCATGACCGGTTATGAAATTTTCCTCGCAGCCATTGTCGTTCTGGCCGTGTTCATCGTGTTCTCGGGCGTCAAATCGGTGCCGCAAGGCTATGAATGGACGGTGGAGCGTTTCGGCCGCTACACGATGACCCTGAAGCCCGGCCTTAACCTCATCGTTCCCTTCATTGACCGCATCGGCCGCAAGATGACGATGATGGAAATGGTGCTCGATATCCCGAAGCAGGATGTCATCACGCGCGACAACGCAACCGTCACCTGCGACGCCATTGCCTTCTATCAGGTGATCGATGCGGCGCGCGCCGCCTATGAGGTGAAGGAGCTGGAGCGCGCCGTCTCGAACCTCGTGCAGACGAATACGCGCACGGTGCTGGGTTCGATGGATCTCGATGAAGTGCTCTCCAAGCGCGATGAAATCAACGAGCGGCTGTTGCGGGTGGTGGACTCGGCCACGGGTCCGTGGGGCCTCAAAGTGGTCCGCATCGAGATCAAGGATCTGTCGCCGCCGAGCGACATTACCGAAGCCATGGCCCGCCAGATGAAGGCAGAGCGTTTCCGCCGCGCGGAAGTAACCCAGGCAGACGGTGAGAAGCAGGCGGCCATCCTGCGCGCCGAGGGCCTGAAGCAGTCGCAAATTCTGGAGGCTGAAGGCCGCCGTGAGTCTGCCTTCCGCGATGCCGAGGCGCGTGAGCGTCTGGCTGCTGCTGAAGCAACGGCCACGGATCTTGTGTCGAAAGCCATTGCGGCGGGTGATGTGCAGGCGATCAATTACTTCGTTGCGGTCAAATATCTGGAAGCGTTCAAGTCGCTGGCAACGGCCGAAAACCAGAAGATGATCGTGGTGCCGATGGAAACCGCCGGGATTCTGGGCTCGCTGGCGGGTATCGGTGAACTGGCGAAGGAAGCGTTTGCGACCAATGGCGGCCCGTCAACCGCCCGCAGCCGCGCGGGCAGTGTGCCCGCAGCAAGCTAAGCACCGGGGAGCATGAACCATGGAAGCGCTGACAGAACTTCTGGGCTCGATCAGCTATTGGCACTGGCTTGCCCTTGCCGCGATCCTGATCGTTGTCGAGATCATGACGCCGACCACCTATCTGCTGTGGCCCGGACTGGCGGCCGCCGCCGTCGGTATCCTTTCGGCCCTTACCGGCAGTCTGGGCGGCGATGTGGAGCTGCTCATTTTTGCAGTGCTGGCAGTCGCCATTACCATTGCCGGGCGCCGTCTTGTGACGCCGCCGGGCACGGAAGTTGTCTCAGGGCTTAACCGGCGCGCCGACCAGTATGTGGGCCGCATGGCCAGTGCAGCCGATGCGTTTTCCAACGGGCGCGGCCCGGTGGTGCTGGATGACACGCACTGGCAGGCCCGCGATGTCGATGGCGCCAATCATGCGCGGGGCGCGACGCTGGAAGTGCTCGGCCATGAAGGTGCGATCCTGAAAGTGCGCAAGGCGGCACGCTGAATGCGGATTTCTGCGCTTCTCCTGATCCTGTCGCTGGGCGCCATGCTGGCAGGTGCGCTCTATCTCGCCTGGCAGGTGTGGTCGGCCTATGCCGATGTCGAGATCAGCAGTGCAGGCACGCTGTTCATGGTGCTCGGCGTCGTGCTGTCGATGCTGGTGGGGGGCGGTTTGATGGCGCTCGTCTTCTATTCACGCCGCAGGGGATTTGACGACGACGCGGCCTAGCCGCGCATGCCCCAGGCCACAAAATGCGGGTTGGCGTAGGCGTCCGCCCGCTTGCCATAGGTCAGCGGCACGCCGGTCAGCGTTTCTACTGTGCCGCCCGCGGCTGCCAGCACGGCATGGCCCGCTGCGGTATCCCATTCCATGGTGCGGCCCAGGCGCGGATAGACATCGGCCTTGCCCTCGGCCAGCAGGCAAAATTTCAGGGATGATCCGGCGGCACGGAAATCTGCAATGTCGTGGCCAGCCAGCCATTGATCTGTTGCCGCATCACGATGGCTGCGGCTTGCAACCGCGATCAGGCCCGTTGCTGGAACCGGGCGCGCCGTGATCCTGCGCGCATCGTGCATCGCCAGTGATGCTGATTGCGGGTGATGGTTCAGAAGCCAGCTTCCGGCCATTTCACTGCCGCCATAGAGCGCCGAGAGGGCCGGGGCGTAGACCACACCGGCAACCGGCGCGCCAGCGCGGATCAGCGCGATGTTGACGGTGAACTCGCCATTCTTCGAGATGAACTCGCGCGTGCCGTCGAGCGGATCGACCAGAAAAAACGCCGCGCCAACTTCCGGCTGAATGCCATTGGCCGACGCCTCCTCCGAGATCACGGGAATGTCGGGAAAGTTCCGGGCCAAGGCTGCCAGAATTTGCGTCTCGGCTTCTTCGTCGGCTGCGGTGACGGGCGAGCGGTCATCCTTGTGGCGTACATCCACACCATCGGCATAGTGGCGCATGATGATGCGGCCCGCCTCTGCGGCGATGGCGGCGAGTCTTTCAAGGAAATCGGTCGGCAAGGTCATCTTGTGCGGCTGCCAGAAGGAAGGCGGCACAAGATCAGCCGGGAGAACCCCAAGTCAAGCACGCTTAAGGCTTCATTAACGGGCCATGCGCATGATTAACGAATCCTCAATGCCAGCTCCGGGCCGCTTTCCGTGCACGATACCGAACTTGCGACACTTCTTGTCAGCCGCGTCTGTCATGACCTGATCGGGCCCGTGGGGGCGATCGTCAACGGCATGGAAATGCTGGAAGACGAGGATGACGGCGAGATGCGCGAGCATGCGCTGGCGCTGATCGCCTCCAGCGCGCGGTCGGCGACCGCCAAGCTGAAATTCTGCCGCATGGCCTATGGTGCATCGGGCGCGATGGAGGCGATGATTGATCCCGCCGAAGCGCGCGATGCCGTCAACGACCTGATTGGCAAGGGCCGCATTTCACTGGTGTTTGAAGCGGCCAGTGCGCCCATTCCCAAGGCGCAGGTCAAACTTCTTGCCTGTCTGATGCTGAGCGGTGTCGAGGCCATTCCGCGCGGCGGGGTGGTGACCGCGCGTGTGCGCGAAGATGGTGACATGCGCCTGATCGACATATCTGCCGAGGGCGGCAAGGTTCAGGTTGCGCCCGAAGTGCTTTCGGCACTCAAGGGTGAGAGCGCGTTGTCAGATGCCGGACACAGGCACATTCATGCTTTCTTTACCGGGCTTCTGATCCGCGCAGCGGAAGGCGCGCTTGACGCTACGGTGACGGAGACGAGCGCCCGGTTAACCGTGCGTTTGAAGGCAGCAGGCTGAATTTTTCTCCCTGTTTCATGCGGAATTAACTGCATCCATCTGATGATGACCCGTGATGACGCGCCAAACGGCGCGGCGTGCAGCATTTCATGCGGGGCAAAATCATGGATGATCTGCTTTCAGAGTTTCTGACGGAAACTGCCGAGAGTCTTGAAATCGTCGACTCCGAGCTTGTGCGCTTTGAGCGCGAGCCGGGCAATCGCGACATTCTCTCGCGCATCTTCCGTCTTGTGCACACGATCAAGGGCACATGCGGGTTCATCGGCTTGCCACGCCTGGAAAAGGTGGCGCATCACGCAGAGACGGTGCTGGGCAAATATCGCGATGGCGTGATCCCGGTGACGCAGGATGGCGTGACCGTGATCCTGAAGTCCATCGACTGCATCAAGGGCATTCTTGCGAGTCTCGCCCAGACGCAGACGGAGCCTGCGGGCGATGACAGCGCGCTCCTGGAGGCACTCGATGAAGCGGCAAAGGGCGAGGCCCTGGTTGCTGCGGCGCCTGCGCCCGCGCCCGCGCCGGTAGAGGCGCCTGCGGCCGAACTGAGCCGCCCGCTGAAGGCGGGTGAAGTCACCCTCGACGAACTTGAGGCTGCCTTCCGTTCTGCGCCCGGTCCGCAGGAGCAGAAAGCGGAGGCTGCCGCCCCTTCACATGCCCATGCACTTGCACAGCCGGAAGCGCCGGAGACAGCCAAGACAGAGACCATTGCCGCCCAGACGCTGCGCGTCTCCGTCGATGTGCTGGAAGACCTGATGAACATGGTCAGCGAGCTTGTGCTGACGCGCAACCAGCTGATGGACATCGTGCGCCGCAGCGAGGACAGCGAATTCAAGGTGCCGCTGCAGCGCCTGTCGTCTGTGACTGCTGAGCTGCAGGAAGCGGTGATGAAGACGCGCATGCAGCCCATCGGCAATGCCTGGGGCAAGCTGCCCCGCGTGGTGCGTGATCTTTCAACCGAGCTTGGCAAAAAGATCGAGCTGGTGATGACGGGTGCCGAAACGGAACTTGACCGCCAGGTGCTTGAGCTCATCAAGGATCCGCTGACGCACATGGTGCGTAATTCGGCGGATCACGGTCTTGAACGCCCCGCTGACCGGCGTGCGGCAGGCAAGCCGGAAACCGGCACGATCCGCGTCTCTGCCCACCATGAGGGCGGTCACATCGTGATCGCCATCGAGGATGATGGCCGCGGGCTCGACGCCGCCAAGATCCGCGCCAAGATTGCAGAGCGCGGTCTGGCGAGTGACGATGAGTTGAAGCGCATGAGTGATGCGCAGATTTACCGCTTCATCTTCCATGCCGGCTTCTCGACGGCCGAGAAGGTGACGAATGTGTCCGGCCGCGGCGTGGGCATGGATGTGGTGCGCACGAATATCGAGCAGATCGGCGGCGCCATCGAACTCTCCAGCACCCAGGGTCAGGGCACGCGGTTTACGATCAAGATCCCGCTGACGCTTGCCATTCTGCCTGCGCTGATCGTGGGAACCGCCGGCCAGCGCTTCGCACTGCCGCAGACGGCAGTGGCGGAACTGGTGCGTGTGTCGGCGGAAAGCGGCTCGAAGATCGAAATGATCCATGGCTCGCCGCTGCTGCGCCTGCGCGACGAGCTTCTGCCGCTGGTGATGCTGAATGAGGTTTTGGGCATTTCAGGCGCCAGCCGCGATCTGACGCAGATCTTTATCGTGGTTGTCGATCTTGGCAGCCAGCGCTTTGGTCTTGCGGTTGATGCCGTGTTTGATACGGAAGAAATCGTCGTGAAGCCGCTGGCCGCCATGCTGCGCCAGCTGCCGCTTTACTCGGGCACGACCATTCTGGGCGATGGCTCGGTCATCATGATCCTTGATGCCGCGTCGATCGGCCAGAGCGCAGGCCGTGGTGAAACCGACAACGCCGCCAAGGCGACGAATGACAATAATGCTGCTTCCGGGCATGGTGAGGCGGGCAAGGAATCCCTGCTCCTCGTGCGTGCGGGCGATGTCAAGCTCATGGCCATTCCGCTGGCGCTTGTCACGCGGCTTGAAGACGTCGATGCCGCGCGCATCGAGTCGAGCGCGGGCCGCCCGGTGGTGCAGTATCGCGGCCGCCTGATGCCGCTCCTGCCGATTGCCGCCGGCCAGACGCTGCGCACGGAGGGCAAGCAGCCGGTTGCCGTGTTCACCGATGGCGAGCGTTCGGCGGGCCTTGCCGTTGACGAGATCGTTGACATTGTTGACGAGCGTCTGGTCATCGAGATGCGTTCGGGCATTCCGGGCATCGCGGGCAGCGCCATCATCAATGGCGTCTCGACCGAGATTGCCGATGTCAGCCACTTCCTGGTGCAGGCCTATGCCGACTGGTTTGAACGCAAGGCACCACCGGGCGCCGAGCGCAATCTTCTGGTCGTTGATGACAGCGCCTTCTTCCGCAACATGATCGCGCCGCTGCTTGCTGCAGCAGGCTATCGCGTGACGCCAGCCTCTGGTCCGGAGCAGGCGCTGCGTCTCAAGGAGCAGGGCGTCAAGTTCGACGCCATCATCAGCGATATCGAGATGCCGGGCATGGACGGGATCTCGTTTGCCATGGCCGTGCGCAATGATGCGCAGTGGGGCGGTACGCCGCTTTTTGCCCTGTCATCGCGCAACCAGCCCGCCGATGTGGAGCGCGGCCTGATGGCAGGTTTCAACGCCTATTTTGCCAAGGCTGACCATCGCGGGCTGATCGCCTGCATTGACGAAACGCTTGCCCCCAAGGGAGTTGCCGCATGAGCGCCGAATTGCCCATTTCCAGCGCTGACAGCAATGCGATCAGCGATGGCGCCGCCTTTGTGACGGTGTTCGCCGGAAACCAGATGTTCGGCCTGCCGATTGGCGAGGTGCGCGACGTCTTCAAGCCGGCCGTCATAACGCGCGTGCCGCAATCCGATGGCGTAATCGCTGGCGTGCTCAATCTGCGCGGCCGCATCGTCACCGCCATTTCCATGCGTGCACGCCTTTTAATGGATGCAGCACCCGACGGTTCGCCCGTCATGGCCGTTGGCGTAGAGCAGGATGGCGAGCTCTATGGCCTCCTGTTTGACCGCATTGGCGATGTGCTGACGCTGCCTGCTGCGTCGCTTGCGCCCAATCCGGCCAATCTGGCGGCCGCATGGACGGGGCTTTCGCGCGGCGTCTTCCGGCTCAAGGAAGAGTTGATGATCGTGCTCAACGTGCCTGAGGTTCTGCGCATCATGCAGGGCGCCCAGGCCAGCACAAAGGCCTGACGCCATGAAACATTGTCTTGTTGTCGATGACAGCCGCGTCATCCGCAAGGTTGCCCGCCGCATTCTTGAAGAGATGCAGTTTGAAATCAGTGAGGCGGAAGACGGGCAGGCGGCGCTTGGCCAGTGCCGCAGCCGCATGCCCGATGCCGTACTGCTCGACTGGAACATGCCGGTGATGACCGGCATCGAGTTCCTGCGCGCGCTGCGCAAAGAGAACGGCGGCGACAAGCCCGTCGTCCTCTTCTGCACGACCGAGAACAACATCGCCCACATCACGGAAGCGATGAACGCGGGCGCCAACGAATACATCATGAAGCCCTTTGACCGCGACATTCTGGCGGCGAAGTTTTCCGAGACGGGGCTTGTCTGAGAGGTTGTGATGAGTGCGCCTCTTGAGGCAATGCCGGGCCGCACGCTCCAGGGTTCACCTGTGCGCGTGCTGCTTGCGGATGACTCCGCCGTGGTGCGCGGCCTGACGCGCAAATGGCTGGATGCGGCTGGCGGAATCGAGATTCTGGGCAGCGCCACCAATGGTCTTCAGGCTGTGGCAATGGCTGCAAGCCTGAAACCGGATGTCGTCGTTCTGGACATTGAAATGCCGGAGATGGACGGGTTGACGGCATTGCCGCAGATCCTGCGCGCCGCACCGGGCGTCAAGGTTCTGATGTCGTCCACGCTGACTGTGCGCAATGGTGAAGCGTCAATCCGCGCAATGTCATTGGGGGCCGCGGATTACGTGCCCAAGCCCGAAGCCTTTCGCGGTGAAGATACGGTTGAACAGTTCCGCGCTGAACTTGTGCGCAAGGTTCTGGGGCTGGGTCAGGCCCGCGCCCTGGCGCGGCCGCATGCGCCTTCCATGGCAGCAAAGGCTGCAGCTCCTGTTGCGCCGCCACCGCCGCGCCGCCTCACGCTGCGTACGCCATCGCCCTTGAAACCTGCGATCCTTGCAATCGGCAGTTCAACGGGCGGGCCGCAGGCGCTTTTCCAGTTTTTGCGCGGTGTTGCGCCGTTTCTGGATGTGCCGGTGGTCATCACCCAGCACATGCCGCCCACTTTCACAGCACTTCTGGCCGAACATATCGGCAAGCTGAGCGGGCTAGCGGCCGCAGAGGCAAAGTCCGGCGACGTGCTTCAGCCGCGCCAGGTTCTCGTAGCACCAGGCGACCGGCATATGGTTTTCAAGGCGCGCGGGCGCGATGTTTTTGTCGAGCTTCTCGACACACCGCCTGAAAATTTCTGCCGGCCTGCGGTTGATCCCATGTTCCGCAGCATTGCCGATGTCTATGGCGCGGGCGCGTTATGTGTCGTGCTGACTGGCATGGGCGCGGATGGACGCGAAGGCGGCAAGCGCGTGGTTGCAGCGGGTGGCACCATTCTGGCGCAGGACGCCGAAACGAGTGTCGTCTGGGGAATGCCGGGCGCAGTGGCCGAGGCCGGTCTGTGTGCGGCGGTGCAGCCGCTGCTCTCTCTTCCCGGTGAAGTCCAGAAACTGATGACGCGGGGGCGCAAATGACACCTGCCGAATTCCAGGTGATCGCCCAGCTGGTCAAGCAGCGTTCCGGCCTCGCGCTTACCGAAGACAAAATGTATCTCGTCGAAAGCCGCCTGATGCCGGTGGCGCAGCGCCACGGGCTTGGCGACCTTGCGCGGCTGGTGCAGCGCGTGCGCACGCCCGGCGCTGATGCTGTCATCGCCGATGTCGTTGAAGCCATGACGACCAACGAGACGTTTTTCTTCCGTGACAAGACGCCTTTCGACCATTTTGAGAAGGTGATCCTGCCGAGCCTCATTCCGGCGCGTGCGGCGCAGAAGTCGCTGCGCATCTGGTGCGCAGCCGCCTCGACAGGCCAGGAGCCCTATTCGCTGGCGATGATCATCAAAGAGAAATTTCCCCAGCTCAAAGACTGGAAGATCGACATCATCGGCACCGACATCTCCAAAGAGGTGCTGGCGAAGGCGCGGGCAGGAAACTACACGCAGTTTGAAGTGCAGCGTGGGCTGCCGATCCAGCTTCTCATCAAGTATTTCAAGCAGGAAGGGCAGAACTGGAACATCTCGGACGACATCAAGAAGATGGTTCAGTACCGCAGCTTCAATCTGCTCGACGGGTATCTGTCGCTGGGCAATTTCGATGTCGTGTTCTGCCGCAATGTGCTCATCTATTTTGACCGGGACACGAAGGCGGACGTGCTCAAGCGCATCGCCGAGCGCCTGTCAGGCGATGGCTTCCTGCTTCTGGGTGCAGCTGAAACCGTGATCGGGGTCTCTGACCGCTTTCAACCCGCCGCCGACGCGCGCGGTCTTTATGTGAAAGCAATCCCGGCGGCAAAGGCAGCGGGGGCCGCGGTGGCAGTGCGCTAGACGCATCTGCAAACTACAAGGAAATTGGGCCCCGCATGCGGGGCCCTTTTGACTTGCGGGGTGGGCCGATCAGGCCGCCTTTTCCTCCGGCGGATCGCGCAGCACATAACCGCGGCCCCAGACCGTTTCGATGTAGTTCTCGCCGTTCGTCGCGGCCGCGAGCTTCTTGCGCAGCTTGCAGATGAAGACGTCGATGATNNAGCAGCTCCAGCATCTGGTATTCCTTGCCCGTCAGATGGACGCGGCTGCCCGCGACTTCCACCGTCTTGGTGTCGAGATTGACCGTCAGCTTGCCGGTATTGATGACCGACTGCGAATGGCCCTTGGAGCGGCGCACGATCGCGTGGATGCGGGCCACCAGTTCGTCCTTGTGGAAGGGCTTGGTCATGTAGTCGTCGGCGCCGACGCCAAGGCCCTTGACCTTGGCCTCGATGCCCGAGGTGCCGGAAAGGATCAGGATGGGCGTGCCCACCTTGGCCGTGCGCAGCGAGCGCAGAACCTCATACCCGCTCATGTCGGGCAGGTTGAGGTCGAGAAGGATGATGTCGTAGTCAAACAGCTTGCCGAGATCGACGCCTTCCTCGCCCAAATCTGTCGTGTAGACATTCAAGCCTTCCGACTTGAGCATCAGTTCGATGCTCTGAGCCATGGCGCTGTCATCTTCAATAATGAGAACCCGCATCTTCTGCTCCCCCGGGGCGTGCCCAGCACGAGATCGTGGTTAACGTCTCGGGTTAATTTAGGGACAAATAGTTAACAAATGCCTGCCAGCGCCGCCAAGTGGGTTGTGGATAACTTATACAAAATATAGGGGGATTAAGAGGTTACGGCCCGATATTTAGACGGGTTTCTGGTCGCGTGCTTTACGCGACCTTAAGCGGGTCGGGTGCATGCTCACAGCCGAGATTAAGCACTGTCGCGGAATTCCTGCCATGCTGGCCCTTCGGCAAGCCATTGAAAATATTCCGGAAACCACGATCTTCGGCCGCGTTGCCGGGGTGCAGGGATTGATGGTTGAAGTGGCGGGCGCGCTTTCCAGCCTGTCGATCGGCTCACGGGTCAATATCGCTGCACGTGATGGCCATGACGTGCCCTGCGAAGTGGCCGGTTTCCGGGCGGGCCGCGCGCTGTGCCTGCCCTTCAAGACGCTGGATGGCGTACGCCTTGGCTGCCGCGCCACAGCAATTTCGGATGTTCCGGCTGTCCATCCCACCAAAGCGTGGCTGGGTCGCGTCATCAATGCCTTTGGCGAGCCGATTGATGGCAAGGGGCCGCTGCCCCAAGGGAATTATTCCTATCCGCTGCGCAACGTGCCGCCGCCGGCGCACAAGCGCGCGAAAGTCGGCAGCCGTCTTGATCTGGGCGTGCGCGTACTCAACAGCTTTGCCACGCTCTGCCGTGGTCAGCGCATGGGCATCTTTGCCGGTTCGGGCGTTGGCAAGTCGGTGCTGCTCTCGATGCTGGCGCGTTACACCGCCTCTGATGTGTCGGTCATCGGCTTGATCGGCGAACGCGGCCGCGAAGTGAAAGAGTTCATCGAGAATGATCTGGGGCCTGAGGGTCTGGCGCGCTCGATCGTGGTGGTCGCGACGTCGGATGAATCAGCGTTGATGCGCCGCCAGGCTGCCAATCTGACGATGGCGCTTTCGGAATATTTCCGCGATCAGGGCAAGGATGTGCTGTGCCTGATGGACAGCGTGACGCGCTTTGCCATGGCGCAGCGCGAAATCGGTCTTTCCTGTGGCGAGCCGCCCGCGTCCAAGGGCTATACGCCGACCGTGTTCTCTGAACTGCCGCGCCTGCTTGAGCGGGCGGGGCCGGGCACGGGCAAGGGTTCGATCACTGGCCTCTTCACCGTTCTGGTGGAAGGTGATGATCATAACGAGCCGATTGCCGACGCCGTGCGCGGCATTCTCGACGGCCATATCGTGCTGGAGCGTGCGATTGCCGAGCGTGGCCGCTATCCGGCGGTCAATGTGCTCAAATCCGTTTCGCGCACCATGCCGCACTGCCATCCCGCCGCCGATCAGGCGGTGATCAGCGAAGCGCGCCGCGTGCTGTCGCTTTACGAGGACATGGCCGAACTCATCCGCCTTGGCGCCTATCGCCCGGGATCGGATGCGGAAACCGATCAGGCCATCCGCCTCTATCCCGCCATTGAAGCCTTCATGAAACAGGGCAAGGACGAGAAGGCTGATCTTGCCAAGGGCTTTGCCCAGCTTGCCCAGATCCTCAAGCCGCCTGCGCCTGCCAAAGGAGCCACGCGATGAAGTCCCGCGAAACGCTGATCCGTCTCTCGCGCTTCAAGACTGATGAAGCCAAGCGCAAGCTTGCGGGCCTTGTGGCCATGCGCGACGACCTTCTGCGCAAGCAGAAGGATCTCGAACAATCGCTGTCAGACGAACAGCGCAAGGCAACCGAAAACGAGTTCGGGCGCTTTGCCTTTCCGTCCTTCGCCAAGGCGGTGATTGCGCGGCGCGAGAATCTTGCCCGCTCGGTCATGGAGATCGAACGCCAGATCGAGGCGGCGCGCGAAGACGTGAATGCGTGCTTCCGCGACCTCAAGAAATACGAACTGGCGGAAGAAGCGCGCCAGCGCCGCGAAGACGCCGAAACCGCGCGCACCCAGCAGGCCGAGGCCGACGATGTGGCGGTCACGCGCTTTGCCCGTGCCCAGGCTGATCTGCACCGCTGAGGGTTTCCTGCGTTTTGTCCTGCGCTATGATGCGCACCGTGTGAGTCGCTATCGATTGCCCGAGAACCCTGTTCGCCTCCTCCGCCTTCGCGGGGGAGGCACGATCCGCTCTTGCGGATCGGGTGGGGGAATGGCGCAAAAGAAGGCCCCCACCCGGATTTGAGTTCGCAGTGCTCACTCAAATCCGACCTCCCCCGCAAAGGCGGAGGAGGTGAAAGAAGGAAGTTGGAAATCTGTTAAGTGCGAGTCTTGGGGGTAAGCCATGGCTGTTGCCGAAACCATGACGCCGGTCGTCGGGCGGCTGACGATGGCCGCGTTCTTTCTGGTTCCGGCCTGGCTGAAAGTCACTGATTTCTCCGACACGGCGGAGCTGATCGCAGGCAAGGGCGTGCCCGCGGCGCCCTTCATGCTGGTGATCGCCATTCTGGTCGAGGCGGTTGCGGGGTTCATGCTGGCGCTGGGTTACAAGACGCGCATGGCGGCGCTGACGCTCTTTGCCTATGTGCTCGTCATCAACATCGTCATGCACGACTATTGGGAAGTGCGCGACCGGCTGGACGCCGCCTATGAGCTGCAGCTTTTTGTGAAAAATCTGGCGATTGCAGGCGCGCTGCTTCTGCTGGCTGGCTTGGGGCCGGGCCCGTTGTCGCTGGATGAGCGCGGCGGCAAACGCTGAGCGCGCTACCAGCCGCGGCCGCCACCACCACCGCCGCCGCCGCCCGAAAAGCCGCCGCCACCGAAACCCGACGACTTGCCCGGCGGTGTTGCCGACGAGGAAACAGCGCGGTTCAGCGACGAACCGATGGCCGAAGCAAAGGTCGTCATGCGCATGTTGCGGAAATTGCGGCCCGCATACCAGGACGGATGATAGTTGTTCATCGCGTTGGGGTCGGCCAGGCGCATTTCGCGCTCAAAGGTTTCGCTCCATTCATGCTCGACATCGAGCGCGAGCGCATAGGGCAGGTTCTTCTCAAAGAACTCGGGCGTCATTTTCGGCGGGTTGAGGACGGCCCAGCGCTGCTGCTCGGCGGTGCCGAGGAACATGCGGAAGCCCTCGATCTCGTCACGCAGCTTCTGGCCGGCGGGCGTTGGCGCCATCATCAGGCGGAAGAACACAATGATCGCAATGATGGAAGCGGCAATTGCAATACCGGCCAGAATGAGGGGGAAGCCCTCGGGCTGGAAAATAAAGACGCCGCCAATCATCGGTGCGAGGAAGAGGAGGCCCGCCGCGGCAGAACCGGCATTGGATTTGAAATTTGCCGGCTCGTGCGTTTTTTCCAGATGGCGCTTTACGGATGCAACTGCGGCCTGAAGGCGCGCGTAGTTGCTGTTCTTGAGTTCCAGCTCATTGCCGCCGGCGAAGAGCGCGGTGACGGCGCCGCGTTCGACAGAGGTGAGACCCTCCATGTCCTCGGTCAGGCGGATGAGTTTGTAACTCGAGGAAAGAAGGCCATCATCCTCCTCAATCTTGAGCTTGCCCTTGGTGGCGAGGGAGACAACGGTTGCCGCCAGCACCTTGTTGTCAAAGCCCATCTTGCGTAGATAGCGCGCATCGGCGGGCGAGAAATCCTTCGGCGGGCTGAAAAGCGGAATAATGGTACCGTGGTCGGGATCCTTGCCGACTTCCAGCCAGCGCCGATAGTAGAAAAAGCCAAGACCGCCAGCGGCGATGAGGGCGATGCCTGCGCCCAGATTGTCCACGATGAAGCGCCAGAGCTTGTAGAAGAAGCCCGGTTCTTCGATTACGCCCTTCGGCCAGGCGACGGCAATCGTCATGCCTTCCTCGGCCCGCAGCGCGCGGGTTGTGCGCGCGGTGACAATGCCGGGGCTTGTTTCGGTAATCGTTGCGTTCCGGGCAACCGAACCCTGCCGCCCGGTGAAGACTTCCAGCATTGTGCTCTGGGCGCCGTTGGGCAGGCGCACAATCGCTTCGGCCTGTTCGATTTCGAAAATCCAGCCATTGCCGGTCACGTTCCAGTAGAGCTCGTCGTGGCCTTCGAAAAAGCCGAGCTGATCGGATGTGGTGTAAGTGAGCACGTATTCGTGTTCGCCCCGTTCGAGAAACACGTTTTCGTCGCCGATGAAAATCTCAACGCCGTTATCGACGGACTCGATGAACCACGGTTCTTCCTTGCCGTCGCGCGTGACGGATTCAAGGTCAAAGCGTACGGTCACGCGCGTGCCGTCGCGGTCCTCGTACTTGGTGGGAAACTCGCGCACCATGCCGCGCTTGATTGAAAGGCCGTAGGCGTAAAAGCGGATTGTCTCCTTGACCGTCAGTGTGCCATCCGGATTGATGGTAACATCCGACTGGAAGAACGAGATGCGCTCCCGTCCGAAATCGTTGGTGCGCGACTGAGCCTCGGCAGGGCCTGCCGCCAATACCAGAAGCAGGACAGCGAAAAGTGAAAGCATGCGCATCTGGGGGCTCCTCCCGGCAATCGGCGCCGCGTGCGACTCCTGAAAATCAGGGCGTATTGTTGGAAAGCATCAGGGCGAGGGTCAACCCTTCGCCGGGTGCCAGTGGGGTCGTCATGCGGGCTGTGATCACGCTCGCGCCGCTTTCGTCCACACTTTCGCTGCGCTCGACAGTTGCAGCGCCTGCGCTGGCTGAAATCAGTGTGGCGCGCCAATCTTGCGGTGCGCGGATGCGTGCCTCCGCCATGTCGATGGCGAGACTCCAGCCACGGCCCGTGGCGTCATAGCGCAAGGTGCTGAAGCCCCCGTGCCGGACGATGAGGCCAGAGGCGGCATAGGTGATCACATATTCATGGGAGCCATGGTCGAGCAGCACATCGCGACTGCCAATGAAGATCTCGAGGACACCTTCAGATGGGGCAAGATGAAAGGGCTCGGGTACGCCGTCGCGTGTCACGGCCTTTACGGCATAGGTCACACTGACTGTCCCGCCACCACCATCCAGGACATTGAGCGGCAGCTGGCGCACCAGCCCGCGCTTGATTTCCTGCCCGGCTGCATGAAAGCGGATCGTCTCGACAACACTGAGCGATCCGTCGTCATTGATCGTGACGTCTGCAAGGAACCAGGAGATCCGCTCCGCATCCGCTTGCCCGGCAGCTGGCGCTGAGAGCGCGAGAACAGCCAGGAATGCAAATGCGAAGCGGATGAAGCGCAAGGCCATGCGCGTTTCGATCAGCCGAACTTGACCTTCGGCGCGGCGCGGTCGGCGGGATCGTCGATCTCGAAATATTGCGCCGTCTTGAAGCCGGTGAGGCCCGCAACAATGTTCGACGGCACAGTCTGGACGAGATCGTTATAGTTCCGTGCGGTGCCGTTATAGTAGCGGCGCGAGAGATTGATCTGCTCTTCCACCTCGGCCAGCTTGTTCTGCAGGTCGCGGAAATTCGCGTCGGCCTTGAGTTCGGGATAAGCCTCGGCGACCGCCATGATCTTGCCGATCATGGACGAAATCTGCCGCTCCATCGCCGCGCGCTCCTCAATGGTGGCGGCGCCGCCCTGGCTTGCGGTGCGCAGGCGGGTCACCTCCTCGAAGGTGCCCTTTTCGTGCGTCGCATAACCCTTGACCGTTTCGACGATGTTGGGGATCAGGTCGGCGCGGCGCTTCAGCTGGGTTTCAATGCCGCTCCAGCCCTCATGCACGAGGTTCCGGCTGCGCACGAGCTTGTTGTAGATCGAAATGACGATCAGCAGCACAACGCCGACGACAGCAAGAATGATAATGAGATTGGTATCCATCGTGGTCCCCTCAAGGCTTAAGGCGATTTGATCCGCCGTGCAGAAATATAGGGACTTGGCGCTTTCGCGTCCATAACTTGCGCGGGCGTCAGGTCAGCCCGCGCTGATCGGCAGTTCCAGCAACAGGCGCGCCAGCGTGAAGGGATTGAGCGGCGTCATGGCGTCGCCGATGAAGGGGCTTTGGGCGGCGTGCGACAGTTTGAGATTCAACCGGTGGGCGGCATTCAGCGCGGCGCCGTGACGGCGCGCACAATCAAGGCGCGTCACAATCATCCGTTCAGCACCCAGACTGGCAAAGAGGGCGGCGTGATCCTCAAGGTCTGCGCAGTTCGAGGGCGTAACCAGCACCGGTTCGGCATCGGCTGCCTTGGCGAGGGCAGCCAGTGACGCGCGCTCCTCTGCCGAAAAGGGATTGATGCCTGCCGTGTCGATAATGCGGAGCGATGCAGGCGCAGCGTCGCGGCAAATCGCCTTGAGTGCGTTTTCGTCGTCAGCCGTCAGCACGGGCGTGCGGATCAGGTTGCCATAGGTTTCAAGCTGGGCGCGCGCGCCCGCACGGGCGGGGCCTGCTGCGATCAGCTGCACCTGTTTGCCGGAAAGGACAGCGCGCACGGCAAGGCGGGCGGCGACCGACGATTTGCCGGATCCCGGCAAGCCGACCAGCATGACAGGGCGGGGCTGAGCGACCTCGAGCGGCGTAAAGCCAATGGCAGTATCCAGTGCGCGGGCAAGGGCGATGACATCGCCTTCCGCCTCGTGACCGGCGGCCTTGGCGACCAGCTTGGCAACAAGATCGTCAGCGACACCGTGAAAAGAAAGCGTGTGGGCCAGTTGCCCCGGCGTCTTTGGCGCGGGCGCAGGCGCATGTGTTTCTTCTTCCGCCAGCGAAAGGGTTGCAAGCATGCGTTCGGCAAAGCTGCGGCCTGGGTCGTTGGCGATTTCTGCCATCACCGGGTGTTCCGGCAATTCGGGCGCCGTTGAGGCGGCGCGCACGACCGTGCCGCCGCGTGTGGGTTCTGACGACAGGATCACCGCCTCGTCGCCCAGCACGGCGCGCACCTCGGCAAGAGCCTCGGCCATGGTAGGTGCGGTGAAGTGGCGGATGCGCATGATCTGTGGGTGCCGTTAGCGCGTATCAGATTTGACCCATCGGGCGCAGGCGGGCTGCGGGATGGACTTCAGATTGCGACATGACGACGGTTTGCGGGCGGAAACGCTCCACAATCGCACGCACGGCGCGGCGGATGCCGGGGCTCGTCAACAGCACAGGTGTCTCGCCGTCGAAGGCTGCGCCGTCAAAAGCCTTGCGCACGCCGGCAATGAATTCCTGGAGCTTTGACGGCGCCATGGCGAGCTGACGGTCATCACCCTGACCGACCAGCGACTCGGCGAAGGCCTGCTCCCATTGCGGCGACAGCGTGATGAGCGGCAGGAAGCCCTTGTGGTTCGTGTGTGAGCGGCAGAGATGGCGCGACAGGCGCGCACGCACGTGATCGGCCATCGCGCCTACCGAATTGGTGGAGCCTGCGACCTCGGCAATGCCCTCAAGAATGGCGGGCAGGTCGCGGATCGACACGCGCTCGGCCAGAAGCGCCTGCAGCACGCGCTGGACGGTTGCCATGGTGGCCTGCGCCGGGATCAGATCTTCGACCAGCTTCCTGTTTTCCGGCGGCAGATCGTCGAGCAGCTTCTTCGTCTCGGCATAGGAGAGAAGCTCAGACATGTTGTCTTTCAGGATTTCGGTCAGGTGTGTGGTGAGGACGGTGGCGGGATCAACAACCGTATAGCCGCGGAACGAGGCTTCATCGCGCAGGGACTCATCAATCCATGTCGCGGCGAGGCCGAAGGCTGGCTCGGTTGTGCGCGTGCCCGGCAGTTCGACATCGCCACCCTGAGGGTCCATGGCCAGCAACGCGCCTGTCATCAGGTCGCCGCGGCCCGCTTCAACTTCCTTCACCGAAATCACATAGGTGTTCGCGGGCAGCTGCATGTTGTCGATGATGCGCACGGAAGGCATGACAAAGCCAAGGTCGGTCGCGAGCTGGCGGCGCAGCGCCTTGATCTGGTCGGTCAGGCGATGGCCCTTGGTGTCGTTGATGAGCGGCAGCAGGCCATAGCCAAGCTCCACCTTCAGCTGGTCGAGCTGCAATGTGGATGAGATCGGCTCTTCCTGCGGCGGCTTGACGGCTTCTGCTTCGGCGGTGCGCTTGGCGGCTTCAGCCGTCTCCTTGCGCGAACGCGCCGCGACATAAGAGAGATAGCCCGCCAGAAACGAGATCGGCAGGAACACCAGCATCGGAATGCCGGGCAGGAAGCTCATGCCGAAGATCACGAATGAGGCAAGGCCAAGGGCCTGCGGATAGCCCGACAGCTGGCCGAACAGCGCCTTCTCGGCAGCGCCCTCAACTCCGGCCTTGGAGACCATCAGGCCCGCTGCTGTCGAGACGATGAGTGCGGGGATCTGGCTCACCAGACCATCGCCGACGGTCAGGATCGTATAGGTTTCGGCAGCCGCGCTGAAAGGCAGGCCATGCTGGGCAACGCCAATGATGAGGCCGCCAATCACGTTGATGATGGTGATGAGGAGGCCTGCAATCGCATCGCCGCGCACGAATTTCGACGCACCATCCATGGCGCCGAAAAAGTTGGACTCTTCCTCCAGCTGCTTGCGGCGGGTGCGCGCTTCCTTTTCGTCGATCAGGCCAGCAGACAGATCGGCGTCGATCGCCATCTGCTTGCCGGGCATCGCATCAAGGGTAAAGCGCGCCGAGACTTCGGCGATGCGGCCTGCGCCCTTGGTGATGACGACAAAATTCACGATGATGAGAATGGCAAAAACAATGATGCCGATGACAAAATTGCCCTGCATCAGAAGATTGCCGAAGGCCTCGATCACATGACCGGCGGCATCAGTGCCTTCATGGCCATTACCCAGAATGAGGCGCGTTGACGCAAGGTTCAGCGCCACGCGCAGCATGGTCGAGATGACAAGGATCGTCGGGAATGACGACAGTTCCAGCGGACGGCGGATGAAAAGGACCGTCATCAGGATCAGGACAGAGAATGTGAATGAAATCGCCAGCGCCGCATCAAGCAGGAATGTCGGCATCGGCATCAGGAAGATGACGAGAATGCCGAGAATACCCAGGGGCAGCAGCAATTCACCTGAGCGCAACGAACCCGTCACGCCCTGCATGATGCCTGCTGCCGCATTGCGGCTGGTGGAAACGTCACTCATCGGTCACACGCTTTCTGCGTTGGCCACGCGCGTTCAGGCGGTGGTGTAGGCGTTGGGCAGCGGCGCATGGGGCCCCTGCAGATTGGCCGGCAGCGCCACGCGCACGCCGGCGGCCGTATATTCCTTGAGCTTGTTGCGCAGCGTGCGGATCGAAATGCCCAGAATGTTGGCGGCATGCGTGCGATTGCCGAGGCAATGGTCAAGCGTTTGCAGGATCAGATCGCGCTCGACATCGGCGACCGTGCGGCCAACCATGCCGCGCGAAGCGGCGTCAGCGGCGGCGGCGGCATGAGAGGCTGCATCCGGGGCGCGCGGCGCCACCAGATCGGCTGCGCGGGAGCCATCGGGAAGGCGGATGGCGTCAGGCGCGATTTCGCCGCCCGTCGCCAGCAGTACGGCGCGGTGCATGGTATTTTCAAGTTCGCGCACATTGCCGCGCCAGGTGTGGTTCAGGAGGGTCTGGCGGGCGTCATCCGTGATGTCGCGGAAATTGACGCCATTGGCGACCGCATATTTCTTGGCAAAGAAACGGGCGAGCGCGATGATGTCGGCCGGGCGTTCGCGCAGCGACGGCAAGCGCAGATTGACGACATTGAGACGATAGAGCAGGTCTTCGCGGAATGTGCCGGCGCGCACGGCCTCGGCAAGATCGCGGTTCGACGTTGCGATGACGCGGATGTTGACCTTGACGGGCTTGGTGCCGCCAACGCGGTCAATCTCGCGCTCCTGCAGGGCACGCAGGAGCTTCGCCTGCAAGCGCACATCCATTTCGGAAATTTCGTCGAGCAGCAGCGTGCCGCCGTCGGCCTCTTCAAACTTGCCGATGCGCCGGGCGATGGCGCCGGTGAATGAGCCTTTCTCGTGGCCGAAGAGTTCGCTTTCGAGCAGGTTCTCGGGAATGGCGGCGCAGTTGACCGAGATAAAGGGCTTTTCGGCGCGCTTTGACTTGCGGTGGACATGGCGGGCCAGCACTTCCTTGCCGGTGCCGGACTCACCCGTAATCAGGATTGACGCATCAGAACCTGCCACCTGATCGGCCAGCGCCAGCACCTTTTCCATCGCCTTGTCTTCGACGATCAGCGTGTGGCTGTCATCGGCAACAGCGGCAAGAACGGCTGCAATCATTTCGGCATCGGGGGGCAGGGGAATATATTCCTTGGCGCCCGCGCGGATTGCATCGACGGCGGCACGCGCATCGGTGCCAATGCCGCAGGCAACGACAGGAATGTGAATGCGCTCTGACGACAGGCGCGCGATCATGGCGGCAATGTCCTGGCCGACATCGATCATGAGAAGGTCTGCGCCGCGGCCCGCCCGCAATTCGGCAAGCGCCGCATCAGTGGTCAGCGTGTGGACGACCTTGGCGCCGCGATCCATCGCGATCTTGGTGGCCGCGCCGATCTGGCCATTCAGGGCACCGACAATCATCAGACGCATTGTTCACTCTCCATGATTGCGCCGGGCAGGGCCACAGCGCGGAATTCGGTTCTCTCCGGGCCACGCCCGGCTCAGCTCTGGCTCAGCTTTGGCCGCCCTTGACGATTTCGGTCATCGTGATGCCGAGCCGCTCCTCGACGAGCACCACCTCGCCGCGCGCAACCAGGCGGTTGTTGACGAAGATGTCGATGGCTTCACCGACCTTGCGGTCGAGTTCGACAATCGTGCCGCGCCCGAGCTTCAAAAGGTCGCTGACTTCCATCGCGGTCTTGCCAAGCACGGCAGAGACATGCACCGGCACGTCGAAGACCGCTTCCAGGTCGGTTGCCGTGCGCTGCACTGCCGGCTCACCACCCACATCACCCATATTGCCATCCGGTACGGCGTGGCCAAGATCGGGCAGGTCGATGTCGTCTTTGCCTGTCATGTTACTCATCCTTCGCTGGTATCACGGGGCGCTGCAGCATCATGGGCGAGGGCAGCGCGAATGGTTTCGTCAATGGCATCAAGCGAACGCTCCATGCCGCCATCGGCCCATTCGATGCGGCAGTCGCCGTTCCTGAACTGGGCTTCACCGATGATGACCATGCGGCCGCCAAAGCCATGCTCGGCGCCGAGACGCGTGGTTGCTTCCTTCAGCGGGGCCACAGCATCGGGATGCGCGCGCACCACGATGCGCGGCTCATGCGGCACCATGGCCATGGCTTTCTCGATGACATCTTCAATCGTGCGTGCGGGCAGGGCCGCAAGGGCAGCGCCCGCGAGCCTCCGGGCAATCGCATAGGCGATCTGCGTTGCATCCTGACGATGCTTCTCGATGGCCTCATCCAGCGCGCCCAGCATCTGCAACACGGCTTCGGCAACCTTGCCGACCGCCATGGCCTGGGCCTGCACGGCCTTGGCTTCGACGCTGGCGGTGCCTGCCAGATATGCGTCGGCCTTGAGCTTCTCGACTTCCTCGGCAGGCACGGCACGGCGCACGCGCGGCGGCGGCGCTGCGCCATCGCCCGTGGCGCTGAAATCCGTGTCGAAGAGGAAGCGTCTGGTGTTCATGGGTGATGGGTGCCTCAGTAGACGAGCTCGTCATCACCCTTGTTGCCGGCGAGCATGATCTCGCCCTTGGCCGCAAGGTCTTTGGCGACATTGACCATCGCCATCTGCGCCTCTTCCACATCGCGCAGGCGCACGGGGCCCATGCCCTCCATGTCTTCACGCAAGATCTTGCCGGCGCGTTCCGACATGTTCGAGAAGAACATGTCACGCAGCGTATCGGAGGCAGCCTTGAGCGCGATGCCCAGCTTGTCCTTGTCGATGGAGCGCAAAAGCGTCTGGATCGAACCGGGGTCGAGCTTGCCGAGATCCTCAAACGTGAACATCAGCGACTTGATGCGCTCGGCGGCTTCACGGTTGCGCTCTTCCAGCGCGGTCAGGAAGCGGCCTTCGGTCTGGCGGTCGAAATTGTTGAAAATCTCCGCCATCATTTCATGGCTGTCACGCTTGGAGGTGCGCGCAAGATTCGACATGAATTCGACGCGCAGCGTCTGTTCCACCTTGTCGAGAATGTCCTTCTGCACCGACTCCATCCGCAGCATGCGGGTAACGACCTCGAGGGCGAAATCTTCCGGCAGCGCGCCCAGCACGCGGGCGGCATGTTCTGACTTGATCTTGGAAAGAACGACCGCAACGGTCTGCGGATACTCGTTCTTGAGATAGGAGGCGAGAACGGCCTCGTTCACATTGCCCAGCTTGTCCCACATCGTGCGGCCGGCGGGGCCGCGGATTTCTTCCATGACCGAACTGACGCGGTCGCTGGGAAGAAAGCGCTGCAACAGGCGCTCCGTTGATTCAAACGTGCCCAGCAGGCTGCCGGTGGATGACAGCTGCGACACGAATTCAACCAGCAGCTTCTCGACAGCGCTGGCGCTGACCGTGCCGAGATTGGCCATGACCTGGGAAATCTCTTTGACTTCTTCATCGTCAAAGAGCTTCCAGATGCCCGCGCCATGCTCTTCGCCGAGCGCGAGCAGCACAACGGCGGCGCGCTCGGGCCCGGTCAGGCTGCGCACATCATCTTTGGCTGCGGCTTTCGATTTACCCGACATGTCAGACCTCAGGATGCGTCATGCAGCCACTGGCGCATGATGGAGATGGCTTCTTCCGGGTGCTGGTTGACGATTTCGCCAACCTTCTTCACGGAGCTTTCCTTCACCTGGCCATTGATGCGCGCGATGTCGATCATCGCTTCAGACTGGTTGGGCGCGGGCAGGGCCATGGTTGCGCCGCCCGCCGTCATGCCAGCGGACGATTGACCGGGTGCGGCCAGCTGCGGGGCAACGCCGGGACCGGCAAGTGCTGCCATGCCGGGCGCACCACCCGCAGCCACGGGCGCAAGGAGCCGCGAAATCATCGGGCGGAAGACGAGGAAGATCGCCAGAATGGTGAGGCCAGCAAGGACGCCCATCTCGACCAGCTTCATCGTTTCGGCGGGGCCAAGGCCCAGGAACGGCTCTTCCTCTGGCGGCGGCAGTTCGGAGGGCTCTTCCTGCGCGAAGGCAAGATTGGCCACTTCCAGCATATCGCCGCGCTTCTCGTCATAGCCAATAGCAGAACGGACGAGGGCGGTGATCTTTGCCATCTCCTCTTCCGAGCGCGGCGCATAGGTGCGCGTGCCGTCTGCGGCGGTCGTGTAAGAGCCGTCAACAACGACTGCGACAGAGAGCCGGCGGATCAGGCCGCCCTCGACCATCACGGTCTCGCGCGTGCTGGAGATTTCATAGTTGGTTGTCTCGGTTGTGGCTGTGGCGGTGTCGCTGGGACCACCGGCATCGCCACCTTCCGCATCCGGCAGATCGGTGGAAACAGAAACTGCGCCGCCGCCGGCCGCGCCGCCTTCGGTCGTGGTCGTGTCCGAGCTTTGGGTTGACGTAGAGCGGATGACCTGACCTTCGGGGTCAAAGCGCACGGTCTCGCGCGTAGAACGGTTATAGTCGATGTCAGCAAAGACCTGCACGCGGGCGCGGCCCGGGCCGACGATGGAGGTGACAATCGCTTCGATCTGGCTGCGCATGCGCTCTTCCAGCGCGGCGGTGCGGCTGTCATAGGCGCCCATGCCGCTGGCATCGGCGGCACCTTCACCACCGCCAAGGAGCTCTCCCTTTTCGTCCACGACTGAAACGCGCGTGGGCACAAGGCCGCTGACCGCAGAGGCAACAAGGTTCTGGATGGCCGTCACCTGTTCTGGCGCAATGCGGTTGCCGCGCGGGCGGATGACAATAGAGGCCGAAGGCTGTGCACGCTCACGCGCAAAAAGCTCGCGCTCCGGGATCACGAGGTGCACACGGGCCTGCTCGATCACATCGAGCGAGCGGATGGTGCGGGCCAGTTCGCCCTCCAGCGCGCGCAGGCGATTGACGTTCTGAAGGAAGTTTGAGGCGCCCAGCGCATCCGTATTGTCAAAAATCTCATAGCCGACCGAGCCGCCCGCAGGCAGGCCGTCGGCAGCAAGATCCATGCGCAGGCGCAACGCACGATCTTCAGGAACCAGAATGGTGGTGCCATCGCCCTCGATCTCGAAGGGCACATTCAGCGTTTCCAGGCGGGCGACGATTTCGGCGCTGTCGCGCGGATCAAGCCCGGCGAAGAGCAGTGACATCGCCGGCTTGGTCATGCTGGCGAAGAGATAGAAGAACAGGCCGGCGACGGCGAGAATGGTGCCGCCAAGAACGGCCAGCCGCGCTGTTCCAAATGACTTCACGAATTCCGGCACGGGTCAGTCCCCTTCAATACTTGCCGGGGCTGTGCGCATCGTCATCCGCCCCTGCTAGGCAGTTTTTTCCCATGGCAGCGTAAATGGGCGCTTAACGCGGGCGGGCATGGGGCCAAAAAGCGAAACGCCCGGCGTTAACCGGGCGTTTACGAAGAGGCAGGATTGGCGGCGATATAATCCGTGTACGGAATATATCAGTTCCGGTACTGCTGGATGCGCGTGGTGCGCAGGCCGGCAAGGCCATGGCGGTCAATCGCGCGCTGCCAGCCCAGGAATTCCTCGACCGTCAGCGTGTAACGGTTGCAGGCTTCCTCGAGGCTCAAGAGGCCGCCACGCACGGCTGCGACCACCTCCGCTTTCCTGCGGATGACCCAGCGCTTGGTGGCGGGCGGCGGCAGGTCCGCAATGGTCAGCGGGCTGCCATCAGGCCCGATGACGTAGTTCACTCTGCCGTGTCGTTCTTCAGCCATGATCTTCACTCAGCTCTCAGAAAAAAACCGGACGCAGCCTTCATGGACAGACGATAGGCGCGCCGCGCTAATGCGACGCTAAGCAGCAAGGTAAATTTCCACTGAATACAACGCGTTAGACGCGATTTTGGCGGCCAGAACGTGCCATTTCAGGTCACTTCGGCAGATCTGGCCGCCTTATCGCGCTTAGCGCTTGATCCTCAGCATTTCTTCGAGCATCTGGTCGGCGGTCGAGATGATGCGTGTTGCCGCCGAATAGGCCCGCTGGGTGGTGATGAGGTCGGTGAACTCCTTTGCGAGATCAACCGTCGAGCTTTCCAGCGACGATGCCGCAATCGAACCCGCACCGCCGACATTCGCCTCAAGGAACGAGGCGACGCCTGAATCATCCGTCGCGCGATAGGCGTTGCCATTGATGGCGGCAAGGCCGTTCGGATTCTGGAAGTTGGCAATCGGCAGCTTGAAGACGCGGCGCTCCACGCCGTTATCGAAAAGCGCGGTCACATAGCCATCATCATCAACCTTCACGCCGATCAGGCCGCCGAACAGGGCGCCATCAACGGTGCTGGAAAGCAGCGTCGAGGGGCTGTCATACTGCGTGAAGCCGGTGGGCTGGCCGGGCGTTCCGAAGTCGATGTCGATTGACTGCGCCGAGAGGCCCGACGACGGATCCCACGGAATCGTCAGCGACACGGAGCTTGCAGGCGTTGCCAGCGTGCCATCGGTGTTGAACGTCAGCGTGCCGGTGGCCACCGGGTTGTTCGCTGCGCCACCAATATTGGCAACATTGCCGTCATAGATGACTTCGTACTGCCACGTATTGGCTGCGGTCTTCACAAAGGCGACGCGCAGGGGCTGGGTGCCGCCCTGGCTGTCAAAGACTTCGAGTGTGCGCTGGAAGTCGGG
>DEIC01000048.1:29670-60728 GCA_002352285.1 Alphaproteobacteria bacterium UBA2784
CGGTTGACCATCGCCTGCGGCTCGGCGCGCACGCCGCCCGAGGAGAACGAACCCGCCGACGTCTGGGTCGCCAGAAGTGTCGAGAACTGGGTGTTGGCGGCCTTGTAGCCGACCGTATTCACATTGGCGATGTTGTTCGATGACACGCCCAGCGCGCGGCTGTTGGCGGCAAGGCTCGAGACACCGGTGAAAAGTGCGCCGTAGAGACTCATGGGATACTCCGTTCGGTTCTGTCGTTGCGCCCTTTCAACCTTCAGGCTGATGCAGGCGATGCGTGATGGCGCGGGCGTTCTTGCCCGTCTGGTCCGGATGGTTCAGTTCAGATAGAGGCGGCGGGATCGATGACGCTGGTCACTTTCGACATCGGCAGGCCGATGCCATTGACGTTGAGAAGCGGCTCTGTGCCCACAAAGTCCACGGCACTGACGCGGCCGCGGATCATGGGCGTGACGGTGACGGCGGAGCCATCGGCGGCGCGGCCGGATACCGAGATTGAATAGATGCCATCAGCCATCGGATTGCCGCGGCTGTCCGTGCCATCCCAGCGGAAACCGTTGATGCCGGGTGTGGCCTCGCCTTCAGCCGCATAGACGACGCGGCCATTGGCATCGCGCACCAGAATGGCGACTTCGGTTGCCCCTGACGGCACGCCATAGTGCCAGGTCGCCTCGCCATTGCTCAGGCGGGCCGTGTTGCCGGGGCCGATCACATCCTTGCCGACATAGGAGACAGCGAGACCCGCTGCGCTCTGCTGCTGCATGGCGATCAGCGTCTCAAGGTTCTTGTTGGTGTTGATCTGCTGCTCCACGCCGGAGTACTGCACAAGCTGGCGGGTGAATTCGGCGGTGTCAGTCGGTTCCAGCGGATCCTGATTTTGCAGCTGGGCCGTCAGGAGCGTGAGGAACGTGTCGAAGTTGGCGGTCAGAGACGAGCCTGCGCGCGTGGTCTGGCTGGATGCGGCTGTGAGGGCTGAAATGTCCATGGTGGCTGTCCGTTGGGTCAGATCGAGATGTCGAGGGCGCGCGTCGGGAGATAAGGCGACAGGGCCGCCTCGATTTCACTTTCAAGGGCGGCGCGCACGGGCGCAAAGCCCTGCTCGCGCAAAAGGGCATGCGTCTCGCGGTGCTGACCCGCGCCATTGCGGCCATCTTCCAGCGAGAAGGAAAGGCCGTTACCCGCAAGATCAATGCCGGCTTCGCGCATCATGCGCATCAGCTCTGGCGCATCACGGCGCAGCAGTTCCAGCGCTTCAACGCGGTCAGCCGCCAGCATGGCGCGCATCTGGCCATCGCCGTTGAACTCAAGGCGCACGCCAATTGATCCCAGTTCCGGCGGATCAAGGCGGATGTCGAAAACACGGCGGCCCGCCTCAAGCCGCGCAGCGATGCGGGCTGAAAGTTCCGCAAGCACAGAGGCCTGCGGCGCATCACGCAGTGGCACGAAGTTGACAGGCGCGTCCGCCGATGTGGCGCTTGCCGCCGATGCGTGAACGGGCATCACAGGTGGCGGTGCCGATGATGCGCCGTCAGCTGGTGCAACGGGTGTTGCGGCTGTGGCGGCAGGGTTTGTCTGGGCCGTCACTTCCTGTACGCGTATGCGCGCAGCCTCAAGGGCTGCGAGGGCTGCGTCGCGGGTCACGGGCGCTGTGCTGTTTGATGAGCGCGCCTCAGATGCGCCTTCGGAGGCTGGACGTGCATCGTGCATGGCGCCGCGCGCCGATTTTTCGACGCGTGTTTCGCTGGCGGGGCGGACAGGACGCGCGGGCGCGCCAGGGTTGATTGCCCGTTCCTCACGGGCCTCCACTTCGCCGGGATCACGTTTGCCGATCAGACCTTCGGCGCGCAGAACGTCTCGGATCTCTTCGCTGGTCAGACCCTCTGCACGCAGCTCCGCAGCGCGCGCCTCGCGCGGCTGGAGCTTGCCGGACTGGCGCAACGCTTCGGGATTGCTGACAGCTTCCTTCCACTTTTCGGCGCGCGCGGCGGCTTCCGGTGAGGCGGGCGTGCGTGGCGTCGCGGCGGCGCGCTCCAGTCCCGGCCGCTCGCTGCCCGTTACCGGATCAGGCTTCGCTGCATCAATCGTGTTCAGGGCGGCAGCCGGACCTGACTTTTCTCCGGGCGCAACTTTCTGGCCAGTCTTGCCATTGCGCGGTTTGGCTGTTGCCTGCTCGGCAGGCTGTGCTGCGACCGCCAGATCATTGCTGGCGTCGCTGCCTGCCTGTTTCGCCTTATCGGCGACCGGCGAGGCGCTGCGCTTCATCTTGCCGGTTTTCGCCACCGCATCTGTGGCTGCGGCAAGCGCCATTCCAACCTCACCTTCAAAGGCCTGCGGCTGCGTGCTGCTTGATACGGCTGAAGCACCAGGCGGCACGATGCCCTGCGCCTTCAATGCTGCAAGCTTGGCTGCAAGTGCACCCTTTCCCTGCAATGCAGGAATGACAGCGCCGCCCGCTGCACCTGATTGCGGTGCGGCTGCAGTGGCTCCCGGCATTCCCATGCGCATCGCAGTCGGATTCATGCGTGCACGTGTCCTTCTTGTCCGGCGTGAGGCGGTGTTTCGCCATCACGCGCAATTTTCCGGTTGAAGAGGAAAGCAAGGGGCGGGCCAGTTTGCGCGCGGCAGATTTCTGCGCCTTCGCAGATGTGCAACAGCTGCGCGGCGCGGCAAAAATTGTCCGGTCAGGCAGAAAGCGCCGTCCTCTCCCGTCTGGCATTGACGTTGCATTCACCCTGCCGGGAACGCAGGTGCGCAGCGATTGCGCGCCGGGCGCATACCCATGAAGGGCAATGCAATGGCCAGTAAAACATTGGGTTTGAGCGACGATCGCGCTGCCCGCAGCGCGCACGCCAGCACGGCAAATTCTGCCGCGCATACAGCCATGCGGCAAAGCCTTCCCCGTTTCCTTTCCCTTGAGAAGGGGCGCTAGACCATGTCGATCAACTCGGTGATGAACAGCGGCCTGACCGCACTGCAGACAAGCCAGATCGCGCTGCGCACGACGTCGTCGAATATCGCGAATGTGAATACGGTGGGCTATCACCGCCGCGATGTGCAGTTCGGCACACAGGTAGCAGGCGGGCAGCTGGCCGGTGTTGACATTGCCGCAATGCAGCGGGTCGTCGATACATTCCTGTCGCGCGAGACGCTGGCCGTTTCTACCGAAGGCGGTGAGGCCGACATTCTTGCGAATTACCTCGACCGGCTTGAAGCCTATCTGGGTGCGCCAGACAGTGATGCGATGCTGGCGGCGCGCGTCTCAAGCCTGATGGGGGCCATCTCGCAGGCGTCGCTTGATCCGTCATCGTCGGTGCGCAAGGCAGCGGTGCTTTCCGCTTTCAATGCGTTTGCCGATACGGTGGCGCGGCTTTCGGATGCGATGCAGGACCTGCGTACACAGACAGACAGCGAAATCGGCGGCACGGTTGCGCGCATGAATACGCTGATCGCGCAGATCGCTGATCTCAATCCCAAAATCCAGCGCGAGCTTCTGAACGGCAATTCGGCGACGGGTCTTCTTGACCAGCGCGATGCCGCGATTGCCGAACTTTCGACCTACGTGGACATCCGCACGCTCACCCAGGAGAACGGCAAGGTCTATGTCGCGACAACCAGCGGCATGACGCTGGTGGGCGAGACGATTTCCGAACTTTCCTATGTGCCCAATGGCGGCGTTGGCCCCTCGACATTCTTTGATGAAATCATGGTGCAGCGCCGGTCGATTACGTCGGGCACGGCCGTTGGCCCCGCACTTCCGCTTGAGGGCGAATTGCGTGAAGGAAAGCTGCGCGGGCTGATTGACCTGCGCTCGACCATCCTGCCCAACCTCGCCGATCAGCTGGGCGCCATGGCGTCGTCCTTTGCCGATGCGATCAACGCGGCCCAGAACGACCAGTCAACGGTTCCCGCGCCTGCTTCCCTGACAGGACGCAACACGGCGTTGCTGGATACGGACAGCCTGAATTTTACCGGCATCACCAATTTGGCGGTGACAGCACCCGATGGAACGCTGGTGCGGCGCATCGAGATCGACTTTGATGCAGGCACCTATTCGGTCGATGGCGGCGGCGCTGTTGCGTTCACCCCCACCGTTGGCGGCTTTGCGGCTGACATCAATGCGGCGCTGGCAGGTGTTGGCGCGATGGACTTCACCGATGGCGTCATGCAGGTCAGCGCGACGGGCAGCAATGGTGTCTCCTTCCTGCAGGACAGCGCCAATCCCTCATCGCGCGGCGGGCGCGGCTTCTCGCACTTCTTTGGCATGAATGACATTCTGGTTGCCGATGCGCCCACGCATTTCGACATGGGGCTTTCGGCGAGCGATCTGCATGGGTTTGTCAACGGCACGACAGCCGACTTTGCAATCCGCGATGCTTCAGGCCAGCTGGTGCGCAGCTTTACCCTGACAGTCGGCGGCGCTTCCATCAACGATGTCATCACCGACCTCAATACGCAGGTGGGCAGCTATGGCAGCTTTGCGCTGTCGGCCAGCGGCGGGGTGACCTTTACCCCCTCGAGCACGGCATCGGGGTGGAAACTGGAAATCGACAACGATACGACCGAGCGCGGCACGACCGGCGTGTCGCTTTCATCGCTGTTTGGTCTGGGTACGCGCTTTGGCATGGAGCAGGCCTCCAGCATGCGGGTGCGCGACAACATCGCGGCTGACTCGCAACTGATCGGCTTTGCCAAACTNNACGCCGCGCCAGATCCGCGCCGCAGGTTTTCTGGCGGCGCGCAATGCGTCACCCGGCGAATATGCCGCAACGCTTCTGGCCGATATCGGCCGGCGGGCATCGGAGGCGGAAGTGCGGGCGGCCGACCGCTCCGCCCTTGCAACCGAGATCAAGGCCAAAGCTTCGGCCATCGAGGGTGTCAATCTCGATGAGGAGCTTGCCAACATGATGCTCTATCAGCAGTCCTACAATGCCGGTGCGCGCCTCATTACGGCGGCACAGCGCATGTTCGACGCGCTGCTTGAAGCCGTGAACTGAGGGATTGAACGATGGAACGCGTTTCGACAGCAACACAGAACAGCGCCCTCCTTGCCGAACTCATGCGGGCGCAGCGCGCACAGTTTGAAGCGCAGCGCGAAGTTGCCTCCGGCAAGGTCGTTCATGAGTTTTCGGATGTGCCCGACAAGGCTGGCGTGCTTCTGGCAGCGCGGCGTGCCGATGCGCGCACTCAGGAATATGCGTCGCTTGCGGGCGAGATGCGCTCGCGCCTTGACGTGCAGGACGCGCATCTGTCGCGCGTTGCTGACGAGGCGCAAAGCCTTCGCCAGGCGCTCCTTCAGGCGGTGGCGCAGGAGGATGCGACCGCGCTGATGGCAAAAATTGAATCTGCCTTCCGCGCCGTGCAGTCGGTGTTGAACACGCGCGTTGACGGCAAATATCTCTATGGCGGAACCCGCACGGATGTTCCCCCCGTCAACACGGCGACGCTGACTGACCTGCAGGCGTTGCCTGCTGTTGACGATGCCTTTGACAACAATGACGTCAAGCCTGCGGGCAGGATTGACGACAATCAAACCGTCGAATACGGCGTGCTCGCGTCAGATCTGGGCACCGAACTCTTCGGAATCCTTCGCGCACTCGCCGATTTCAATTCCGGGCCCAACGGCCCCTTTTCGGATCCGATGACCGCGGCCCAGCTTGCCGAACTGCGCACGCAGGCCGTGGCGCTGGAGGGTGCTGCCGCCAATCTGGAGCAGATCAACGCTGAAAACGGCATCCGCTTCCAGGAAGCGGAAGCGGCCATTGTCCGTCACGAGGACAGCCGCATCTATCTGAAGGGCGTGATTGCCGACATTGAGGACGCCGATCTGGCAGAGGCTGTCTCCAGGCTCAATCAGGCGCAGGTCTCGGTACAGGCGTCAGCCAAGGCGTTTTCGACCATCCAGAACCTGACGCTGCTCGACTACATGCGCTGATTTGCCGGGTTTATTCTGGCGAATTGGCGACTTGCTTGCGCCGGGCGGGCCATTTCCGCTATGCGCTCGCCCATGGAAAGCGCGCTTCCCCTGATTGACCTTGACCTGCCCGGTGATCCTGCGGGGCAGCGCGTGGTCGTGGCCATGTCGGGCGGCGTGGACTCGTCGGTTGCTGCCGGACTTGTGGCGCATGCGGGCTATCAGGCCATCGGCATCACGCTGCAGCTTTACGATCATGGCGCGGCGATCAAGCGCAAGGGCGCGTGCTGTGCGGGTGAAGATGTGCGTGATGCGCGCGCTGTGGCCGCGCGGCTCAACATTCCCCATTACGTGCTCGACTATGAAACCCGCTTCCGGCAGGCGGTGATTGACGACTTTGCCGACAGCTATGCGCGTGGTGAAACACCGGTGCCGTGCATCCGCTGCAACCAGCGGGTCAAGTTTGCCGATCTGATGGCAGCCGCGCGCGATCTGGGCGCAAGCGCTCTGGTGACGGGCCATTACGTTCAGCGCGTGCGCCATGGCGAACGCGTGGAGATGCGTGCGGCCCACGATCTGTCACGTGACCAGAGCTATTTCCTTTTTGCCACGACACAGGCGCAGCTTTCCTTCCTGCGTTTTCCTCTGGGCGGCTGGCCCAAGGATGAGGTTCGGCGCATGGCGCAGGCCATGGGTCTAGTGACGGCTGCCAAGCCGGACAGCCAGGACATCTGCTTTGTGCCGCAGGGCCGCTATGCCGAGCTGGTGTCGCGGCTGCGCCCGGAGACCAATGCGCCCGGCGAGATCGTGCATCTGGATGGCCGGGTGCTGGGCCGCCATGAGGGCGTCATCAACTTCACGGTCGGCCAGCGCAAGGGCCTGTCAATCGCGGTGGGCGAGCCGCTGTTTGTGGTCGCCCTTGATGCCAAGGCGCGGCGGGTGATTGTGGGGCCGCGCGAGGCGCTGCGCGTCGGCGCCTTCATGCTATCCGAAGTGAACTGGCTGGGCGATGCGCCGCTGTCGGACATGCCGGTCGAGATTTATGCCAGGGTGCGCTCCATGCGGCCGCCGGTGCCGGCCACGCTTCGCCTCACCAGCGATGGTCTGGAGGCCGCCATTGCGGGTGGCGAAGAGGGCGTGGCGCCGGGCCAGGCATGCGTCTTTTATGCGTCGGCAGAGCCGGGGGCGCGGGTGCTGGGCGGCGGGTGGATCAAGCGGCGCGAGCTTCAGGTGGCGCGCGCCCCGGCTGATGGCGGCCAAGTGCTGGCAACGACTTCATAATCGGCCCCTGCCGCGCGGCTTGACACGCCCATGGCAGGGTCTTACACCGCCCCGCGCTGCGGGAACCACGCCTTGCAGCCGAGCCTTCGCGTTCCGATATGACCGTGTGGCCAGTGGCAGCGTAGCTCAGTGGTAGAGCAGGGGAATCATAATCCCTTGGTCGGGGGTTCAAATCCCTCCGCTGCTACCAATTCCCCTTATTTCCTTTACGTCACCCTCAAATGTAACTATATTTAGTTACATCAGGAGGGCGGCATGTCGCGCATGGAAAAGCTGATCGAGCGTTTCCTGTCCGCCCCAAGTGATTTTACGTGGGATGAACTTCGGCGCCTTCTCCGGCATTTTGGCTACAGCGAGCAGACTGGCGCAGGGTCGCGGCGGAAATTCTCAGGCCACGGGTTGCCCACCATCTACTTGCACGAGCCGCACCCCTCGCGTGTTGTCAAAGCCTGGGCGATGCGTGCTGTCAGGGACACTCTTAGAGGTGAAGGTCTGATATGAAACAGCTTGAGCACAAGGGATACACCGGCACGGCTGAGCTCAGCGTTGAGGACGGCGTATTTGCCGGCAAGATCGCTTTCATCCGGGATCTCGTGACATTCGAGAGCAGCACGGCTGCCGGGCTGGTGCGTGCTTTCAAGGAAGCGGTTGATGACTATCTGGAGGATTGCCGCAAGAGCGGGCGATCACCTGACCGGCCATTCAAGGGGCAATTCAATGTGCGCACGAGCCCGAAGATTCACCGGGCGTATGCGATGATGGCTGCCGAGCGGGGAGTTTCATTCAACGAGGCTGTCGCGGGCGCGCTCGAAGCAGGCGTTGCCGCCCAGACGCGGCGCAAGCCGTCGAACTCAGCGCGTCGTTCTTGAGGCGCATCTTATGACGAACTCCCCCGATCCCGCGACGCTGAAGCAGCTGCGCTTTCTCGACAAGCGCGTGCAGTGGCTGTCGTGCTGGACCATTCATCACGCCAACCATATCCGCCCAAACCGCGACGGGCTGAAGGTGGGTGGCCATCAGGCGTCGTGCGCGTCGATGAATGCGATCATGACGGCGCTTTACTTCCACACATTGCGGCCCATCGATCGCGTGGCGGTCAAGCCGCATGGCAGCCCGGTGTTTCATGCCATCCAGTATCTCTACGGGCGACAGACGCGCGAGCAGCTGGAAAAATTCCGCGCGCTGGGCGGCGCGCAATCCTATCCGTCGCGCACGAAGGACAAAGACGACGTTGATTTTTCGACCGGCTCGGTCGGCATGGGTGTTGCGGTCACGGCCTTTGCCTCGCTGACGCAGGACTGGCTGCGCGGCAAGGACATGATCGCGGATAACGCGATGGGCCGCATGATCGCGGTTCTGGGTGATGCCGAGCTTGATGAAGGCAACATCTATGAGGCGCTGCTTGAAAGCTACAAGCACGACATGCGCAATCTGTGGTGGATCGTCGATTACAACCGCCAGAGTCTCGATGCGATTGCCACCGAGCGCATGTTCGGCGCCTTTGACCAGATGTTCGCGGCGGCGGGCTGGGATGTCGTGCTTCTCAAATACGGCAAGGCGCAGCGTGAGATGTTTGCGCGGCCGGGCGGTGACGTTCTCAAGGCGTGGATTGATGCCTGCCCGAATGCTGACTACGCGGCCCTGACCTATCAGGGCGGGGCGGCGTGGCGCAAACGCCTTAAAGCCGATATCGACAATGCGAAGACGCTTGCGCTGATTGCGGCGCTGGATGATGCAGCCCTTGCTGATCTGATGACGGGTCTGGGCGGCCATTGCCTTGAGACGCTGATCGCGGCCTTTGCTGAAGCATCGAAAGACGACCGCCGCCGCCTATTCATCGCCTATACGATCAAGGGGCATGGTCTTCCCTTTCAGGGACACAAGGACAATCACGCAGGGCTGATGACGCCTGCCCAGATGGACGCGTTCCGCAAGCAGAACGGCATTGCTGAAGGTCAGGAGTGGGAGCCATTTGCGGGCTTGAGCGCGCATGATGCCGGCGCGCTGCGCAGCTTCATCGACAGCCGCCCGTTTGGCGCCAAGGTCAACAGGCGCTTTACGGATGCACCGATTGCGGTGCCAGACCGCGCAACATTCCCGCGCCCGTTTACGGAAAAGGAATCAACGCAGGGCGCATTCGGCAAAGTGCTCAACGAGATTGCGCGCGTTGGCGGCACGCTGGCTGACCGCATTGTCACCTCTTCGCCGGATGTCACGGTCTCTACCAATCTGGGGCCGTTTGTTAACCGGCGTGGCCTTTTCTCGCGCACCGAACATGACGATGTGTTTGCGCGCGAGAAGCTGACCTCGGCACAGAAATGGCTGATGGGCCCCAAGGGCCAGCATGTCGAACTGGGCATCGCCGAGAACAATCTGTTTCTGGTGCTGGCGGCCTTTGGCCTGTCGCATTCGGTTTTCGGCAAGCGGCTGTTGCCCATCGGCACGCTTTACGACCCGTTCATTGCACGCGGTCTCGATGCGCTCAATTACGCCTGCTATCAGGATGCGCGCTTCATGCTGGTGGCGACGCCCTCCGGCATTACGCTCGCGCCCGAGGGTGGCGCGCATCAGTCGATGAACACGCCGCTGATCGGCATGGGGCAGGACAGGTTGTCGTCGTTTGATCCGGCGTATGCGGATGAACTCGCCGAAATCATGCGCTGGGGTTTTTCCCACATGCAGGCGGATGACGGCGGCTCAGTCTATCTGCGCCTTTCGACGCGCTCGATCGCCCAGCCGCAGCGGATGATTGATGACGCGCTGGCGGACGCGATCATTGCGGGTGGTTACTGGCTGCGTGCGCCGTCGGCGGATGCGGAACTGGTGATTGCTGCGAGCGGCGCGGTGATGCCGGAGGCGCTGGAAGCCTTTGAAGTGCTGGCGGAGGACATTCCGGGCATTGGCCTTCTGAACATCACATCGCCTGACCGGCTGCATCTGGGCTGGCGCGAGGCAACTCTGGCGCGTGCCAGCGGCCGCCCGTCGCAATCTCATGTCGAGAACCTGCTCAACGCCATCCCCCAGGATGCGCGGCTTGTGACGGTGCTGGATGGTTCACCATCGGCCCTCTCATGGCTTGGCGCGGTGCGCGGGCAAAAGGTGGCGCCGCTGGGCGTGGATCATTTCGGCCAGTCCGGCGATGTGCCGGATGTCTATGCCGTGCACCGCATTGATGCGGATGCGATTATCGAGGCGGCGGCGGCGCTTCTTGTTGCGCGCCAATCGGAGAATGTCTGACCATGACGGTTACTCTGGAAGACGTGCGGCAAGCCGCCAAGGTGATCGCGGGGCAGGTCGAGAATACGCCGTGTCAACGCTCGCGCACGCTGTCGCAGCTGACGGGTGCTGAGGTCTATCTCAAGTTCGAAAACCTTCAGTTCACGGCGTCGTTCAAGGAGCGTGGTGCGCTCAACAAGCTGACCAGCCTTTCGCCAGAGGAACGCAAGCGCGGCGTGATCGCCATGTCGGCGGGCAATCATGCGCAGGGTGTTGCCTATCATGCCAGGAGGCTGGGCATTCCCGCCACCATCGTGATGCCCCAGGGCACACCCTTCGTGAAGATCAAATACACGAAAGATCATGGCGCGCGGGTTGTGATTGACGGCGCGACGCTGGCCGAGGCCAGCAACCGCGCACGCGAGATCGCATCGGCTGAGGGCCTCGTTTTTGTGCACCCTTATGACGATGACAGGATCATCGCAGGTCAGGGCACGATTGCGCTGGAGATGCTGGAGAAGTTTCCCGAGCTTGATGCGCTGGTCATTCCGGTGGGCGGCGGCGGCCTGATTGCGGGCTGCGCAGTGGCGGCGAAAGGCATCAAGCCCTCGATCCAGATTTATGGCGCAGAGGCCACGCTCTTTCCAGCCATGCACAACATCCTGCACGGCAATTCTGAAGCCATTGGCGGTCAGACGATTGCCGAGGGCATTGCTGTGCGCAATGTCGGCGAACGCTGCATCCCCATTGTGCAGAAGCTGGTGGACGAGATCGTACTGGTGCCCGAACAGACGATCGAGCGGGCGATTGCACTTCTGCTCAATGTCGAAAAGACGGTGGTCGAGGGGGCGGGGGCAGCAGGTCTTGCAGCGTTGCTCGTGAAGCCAGAGCTTTTCCGGGGCAAGAAAGTGGGGCTGGTGCTGTGCGGCGGCAATATTGATCCGCGCCTGTTGTCGAACGTGATCCTGCGCGAGCTGTCGCGTGAGGGGCGCATTCTCAATTTCGCGGTCGAGATCGAAGACCGCCCCGGCATTCTGGCGCGCATCGCCACGCTGGTGGGCGAGGCGGGCGGCAACATCATCGAGGTCAATCACAACCGCATGCTGACCCATGTGCCGGCGAAGGTTGCGGAACTGCGCATCTCTGCCGAAGCGCGCGATCAGGCCCATGCGGATGAAATCCTTGCGGCCATTCGTGGCGCTGGCTTCAAGCTGCGGCTGATGGCAACGGCAGAGGGGTAGAGTAAAGTCCGGCTTGTGCCAGACACAAACTGCCTCATGGGGAGGGCTTGTCGAGCCACGCGAGATGCTTATGCGATCTTTCCCCTCTCCCCTTGGGGAGAGGACGCGAGCCCTTGCGAGCGAGTGAGGGGGAACTTTAGGCAAGGCCCCCCTCACGAAGTTTGCTTCGCAAACTTCTGCTCTCCCCGAGGGGAGAGCGACTTTTTGGGTAGCTACCTCTCAAACTTCACAGAGAGAATGATCGACGACATGGTGCGGGCGACGCCCGGCGTTTTGCCGATGCGGTCGAGCACGGCGTCGATGCGACCGGTCGTCTCGGCTTCGATCATCGCGATCATGTCATAGGCGCCGCTGACGGCGGAAAGCGCGCGCACTTCGGGCAGCTTCTTCAGTTCTGCGACTATACGTTCGCCCTGGCGCGGATCACCCGAGATCATCACATGGGCGCGGATCAGGTTTTCTGTCACGTTGCGGCCACGCCGCACGGCATAGCCTGCGATCACGCCGCGCCGCTCCAGCCGCTCGATGCGCTCCTGCACGGTGGAGCGCGCGAGCTTGAGCTTGCGGGCAAGAGACGCCACGGGCTCTCGCGCATTCGCGTCGAGAAGGGCCAGGAGGCGAATGTCCTGTTCGGTCAGCTCAGTCATAGTGTCGCTCACTACCGTTATAATGACGGTAATTTACCCTAGTTCCGGCGGTTTGACGACTACAAATCGGCGGTAAGGCTCCCTAAGGTGCCGCGCAACTTCCGGCCCCTTCAGCGCAAAGAGACCCCCATGAAAAAGATCATGCTCACCGGCGGCGGCAAAATCGGCGTCGCCATTGCCGAACTTCTTGGCTCGACCGGCGATTATGCCATCACGGTGGTTGACCGCGACGGGCAGAGCCTGGAGCGCATGCCGCGCAAGAATGTCAGCCTGATGCAGCTTGATCTGTCGGACGGCGCGGCGCTGACCAACGCCATGAAGGGCCACGACATGGTGGCCAGCGCAGTCCCCTATGTGCTGACGCCGGTGATTGCGACTGCTGCAAAGAATGCGGGCGCCCATTATTTCGATCTGACGGAAGACGTGGAATCGACCCGCGTCGTCAAGCAGCTGGCCGACGGCGCAAACACCGCGTTCGTGCCGCAGTGTGGTCTTGCGCCCGGCTATATCTCGATTGTGGCGCATGACATGGCGCAGAAATTCACGTCGCTGCGTGATGTGAACATGCGCGTCGGCGCGCTGCCGGTGTTCCCGACCAATGCGCTGAAATACAATCTCACCTGGTCCACCGACGGCCTCATCAACGAGTACTGCAATCCGTGCGAGGCGATCCGCGACGGGCACATGATGGAAGTGCCCGCGCTTGAGGAGCTGGAAGCCTTCTCGCTCGACGGCATTGCCTATGAGGCGTTCAATACGTCGGGCGGCCTTGGCACGCTGTGCGAGACGCTGGCGGGCAAGGTTGAGAACCTCAACTACAAGACCGTGCGCTATCCCGGCCACCGCGACATCGTGAAGATGCTGGTGCGCGATCTGCGTCTGGCCAGCCGCCGCGACATCCTGAAGGACGTGCTGGAGACCGCCATTCCGATCACCTATCAGGACGTGGTGCTGATCTTCGTCACCGTCTCGGGCGAGATGGAAGGCCGCCTCACGCAGGAAAGCTATGCCAAGAAGGTCTATAGCCAGACCGTGAATGGCAAGCTGATGAGCGCGATCCAGATCACCACGGCGGCGGGCATCTGCACCATGGTTGACCTGATGGCCGAGGGCAAGCTGCCGTCGCGCGGGTTCGTGCGGCAGGAGCAGGCGAAACTTTCGGACTTCCTCAACAACCGCTTTGGGCGCTATTACGCACGCGGTCACTGACGCGAAGGCGGAGTACATCTTATGGCGAAGCGCACGGGTGCACAGCATCTGGTGGAGGCGCTGCGGCGCAATGGCGCCGATATGGCGTTCTGCGTGCCGGGTGAAAGCTATCTGGCGGTGCTTGATGCGCTGCACGACCATGAAGATGCGATCCGCCTCATCACCTGCCGGCAGGAGGGCGGGGCCGCCAACATGGCAGAGGCCTATGGCAAGCTGACGGGGCGGCCTGGCATCTGCATGGTAACGCGCGGGCCGGGGGCAACCAACGCCTCCATCGGCGTGCATACGGCGTTTCAGGATTCCACGCCGATGATCCTTTTCATCGGGCAGGTGGCGAAGGGCGACATCGAGCGCGAAGCGTTTCAGGAAATCGACTACCGCCGCATGTTCGGCCAGATGGCGAAATGGGTGGCGCAGATTGATGATGCGGCGCGCGTGCCGGAGTTTGTGAACCGCGCCTTTGCCACCGCCATGTCGGGCAGGCCCGGCCCGGTGGTGCTGGCGCTGCCCGAGGACATGCTGGTGGAGGCGGCGGAAGCCGCTGATCTTGCACCTTCCGCGCGCAGCGAGGGTGCACCCGCGCCGGAAGCGATGGATCAACTGGCCTCTATGCTGGCGGCGGCGCAGCGCCCGATGCTGATGCTGGGCGGTGGCGGCTGGACGCGCGAAGCGTCTGACAATTTTCGTGCGATTGCCGAGCATTTTGACCTGCCGGTCATCACTTCGTTCCGTGCCAAAGACAGACTCGACAACGCGCATCCCAATTATGTTGGTGACATGGGCATTGGCGCGGACCCTGCGCTCGTCAAGCGGATACAGGAATGTGATCTTCTGATTGTTGCGGGCCCGCGTCTGGGCGAGATGACAACAGGCGGCTATGCCCGCCTTGCGGTGCCGCGCATGGGGCCAAAGCTGGTGCATGTTCATCCGGGTGCGGAGGAACTGAACCGCGTCTATCAGGCGGATCTTGCCATCAATGCGGGCGTTACGTCATTCTCGCGCGCGCTTATGCGTTTGCAGCCGCCCAAAGACATTGCCTGGCGTGCATGGCGCAAGGATGCGCGCGCGGCCTATGAGACCTTCATCCAGCCGGTAACGCCGCCGGGCAGCGTGAACCCGTCAAAGATTTTTGCATGGCTGAATGAGCGCATCGGCAAGGATGCGATCATCACCAATGGCGCGGGCAATTATGCGGGTTGGGCGCACCGCTTTTTCCTGCATCGCCAGTTCCCTTCACAGATCGCGCCAACCAGCGGGGCGATGGGATATGGCGTGCCAGCCGCGATTGCCGCCAAACTTGTGCATCCCGAAAGGCCGGTGGTGGCGCTGGCGGGCGATGGCTGCTTTCTGATGAACGGGCAGGAGCTGGCGACTGCACGGCAATACAACGTGCCGGTGATCTTTCTCGTCTTCAACAACGGCATGTACGGCACGATCCGCATGCATCAGGAAACGCATTTCCCGGCGCGCAAAATTGCAACCGATCTCGTCAATCCTGATTTCGCGGCACTGGCGCGCGCTTATGGCATTTCCGGCGTCCGGGTAGAACGCACGGAAGATTTTGCGCCTGCATTTGAAGCGGCGCTGGCCTCGAACGTCCCCGCCCTGATTGAACTGACGATTGATCCCGAGGCGATCACGCCCACCACAACCCTTTCAGCCATCCGCAAGAAGGCGCAATCCACATGAGCACGCTCTCGAAGGAAAAGATTTTTTCGGCGTTGGGCCTTTCGGTCACGTCTGGCGATCATGGCGTGCGCTCGCCGATTGACGGGCGGGAGATCGGGCGTGTGACCTATGACACGGCTGCCCAGATCGAAGCGAAGATCGCGCGCGCAGAGAAGGCGTTCCGCGCCTGGCGCAATGTGCCGGCGCCGCGCCGGGGTGAGCTGGTGCGCCTGTTCGGCGAGGAGTTGCGCGCCAACAAAGAGGCGCTGGGCGGCCTTGTGACGCTGGAGGCGGGCAAGATTTTGCAGGAGGGGCTCGGCGAAGTTCAGGAGATGATCGACATCTGCGACTTCGCGGTTGGTCTTTCGCGCCAGTTGTATGGATTGACGATAGCCTCGGAACGCCCCGGCCATCGCATGACGGAAACCTGGCATCCGCTGGGACCGGTTGCGATCATCACCGCTTTCAATTTTCCCGTTGCCGTATGGGCGTGGAATGCGGCGCTGGCGCTGGTATGCGGCGACAGCACGATCTGGAAGCCATCTGAAAAGACGCCGCTGACCGCCATTGCCGTGCTCAATCTCTTTGCGCGTGCGGTCAAGCGCTTTGGCGATGCGCCAGAGGGGCTTGCCGAACTGGTGCTGGGTGAGCGCGCGACGGGTGAGGCGCTGTGCCGTGATGCGCGCATTCCGTTGGTCAGCGCCACGGGTTCCACGCGCATGGGCCGCGCCATTGGCCCGGTGGTCGCGGAACGCTTTGGCCGCACGCTGCTTGAACTTGGCGGCAATAACGCGATGATTGTCGCGCAATCGGCTGATCTCAGCCTTGCAGAACGCGCGATCCTCTTTGCGGCGGTTGGCACGGCGGGTCAGCGTTGCACCACGCTGCGCCGCCTGATCGTGCATCGCTCGGTCTATGACCAGCTGGTGCCGCGGTTGAAGGCGCTGTTTGGCCGCGTGCGCATCGGCAATCCGCTGGAGCAGGGCACGTTGGTGGGGCCGCTGATCGACAAGGCCTCGTTCGATGCGATGCAGCGCGCGTTGCAGCAAGCCAAGGCCGAGGGCGGAATCGTGACGGGCGGTCAGCGCGTCAACGAGGCAGCAGGGGCCGACGCCTATTACGTGCAGCCCGCCATCGTGGAAATGAAGACGCAAAGCGCCATTGTGTGCCACGAGACCTTTGCGCCGATCCTCTATGTTCTCGCCTATGACAATTACGACGACGCCGTGGCGCTGCAGAACGCCGTGCCGCAGGGTTTGTCGAGCTGCATCTTCACGCGCGATCTGCAGGAAGCCGAACGCTTCCTCGCCGCTTCGGGCAGTGATTGTGGCATCGCCAATGTGAATATCGGCCCGTCGGGCGCCGAGATTGGCGGGGCGTTCGGCGGCGAAAAGGAAACCGGTGGCGGACGTGAGTCCGGGTCGGACAGCTGGCGGGCTTATATGCGCCGCCAGACGGCAACGGTGAACTATTCGAACGCGCTGCCGCTGGCCCAGGGCATCAAGTTCGACGCTGATTGAGGGCTGATTGAGGCGGCATTAACCGCATCTTCACCATGCGCTCAATTCCGGGCGCGCGCTTGTGTATTCTGCGCATGGTGTTCCCAAGGGATGCGTGTCATGCCCTTTTCGTTTGCCCGATTGGGCGGCATAGCCGTCTGCGCGATTGTGGTGCTTGGCCTTGATGCGAGCCCGATGCTGGCAACGGCTCTGGGCGTGCTTGCAGGCGCGGTCGCGACCTATGCGCTGGCGCGGGCGGGGCTTGATGGCTGAGATTACGCCTCGGCGGGCGTTGCCTTGATGGCTTCTTCGAGCTGCACAAAGCTGGGCTGGTAGTGGCTCGGCACGCTGCCGCGGCCGATTTCCACCGACACTTGCGCCGAGTTGCCATGCAGATGGGCAACCATCACGTCGCGGATGACGTGATAGAACTGCGCTTCTTCGTCATAGATGGCCTTGAGGCGCGCGGCGAACGGGCCGATGAAGCCATAGGCGAGAAACACGCCAAGGAACGTACCGACAAGTGCGCCGCCGATCATGCCGCCCAGCACTTCGGGCGGTTCGGTGATGGCGCCCATTGTCTTGATGATGCCGAGCACGGCGGCAACGATGCCCAGCGCGGGCAGGCCGTCGGCCATGGTCTGCATGGCGTGGGCAGGGTCTGACGCCTCGTGATGGTGCTTCTCGAGGAGCTTTTCCATAGCGCTTTCAACCTGGTGCGGGTCTTCAAGGCTCATGGTCATCATGCGCAGCGTGTCGCAGATGAAGTCGATGGCGAAGTGGTCGTGCAGGATGGCGGGATAGCGCTTGAAGATGCCGCTTTCGCCGGGATTTTCGATGTGCTGCTCAAGCGCGATCAGACCCTTGGTCTTCATCGTCTTGGTGAGCAGGAAGAGAAGGCAGAGCAGATCGCGGTAATCCTGCGGCTTCCACTTCGGACCCTTCATGATCTTGCCGAAGTCGCCCAGCGTGCGCTTGATCGAATGGCCCGAGCCCGAGATCAGGAACGCGCCCGCTGCGGCGCCGCCGATCATCATCAACTCGAAGGGCAGGGAGTGAAGAATGACTTCGAAATGGCCGCCCGCGGCCACGAAGCCGCCGAACACCATGGCAAACACGACAACGATACCGCCAATTTGCAGCATGGCTGGCTGAAACTCCCGCGTCTCAATGTACGCGGCAGTATCTGTTGCGAACCTTTAAGGATGCCTGACCGCAACCTTGATGAATTCTTAACGCGCAAAGCGGGCGCGGGCGGCTGAAACGTAGTCACGCGACTCGGCGCGGCCATTCAGCTCGTCGGCCCAGCGGCGGAAGCGCTTTTCCATGCGGGCTGGCTCGACCCCCAGCTGTACCATGGCAACGCCCGCATTCACGCTCTCGCCATAATACGCAATCAGGCCATGGCTGAGACGAAAACGCGAGATGCCGTCAATCAACACACGCTTACCTTGATAGGCCGGAATCTTTGAAACAAAGGTGGACAGCGAGCGGGCATAGCCCCATTCGCCATTGGTGACCGGATCAAAGAAGCGCCAGTCATAGTCGCCCGCATCGCGCCAGAAGAGGTTCTGGAGCATGTCGATGATCGCGGTGCGGCCCTGATGCGGACCATAGATATAGTCGTCATAGACGGCATCCGGCGTGAAGCAGGCGGCAAAGCCATCAGCATCGCCTTCCGATGCACAATTGCCCAGCCGCGCGAGCAGGGCGGCAAAGCCCGCCTGATCCAGTCTCATCGCTCTTTCCCCCAGCCCGGTTTCCGTCAGATGCCGGGCGACAAACTAGCCGCCACGGCATCCGGCGCAAGGCCTATGCCGCCTCGGCGCCAGGATCGGCCTCGGGAAGGGCGCCCACCAGTACCGCGCTGTCATCGAGAAAGACGGCCGCAGCGCGGTCCACGCGGGTCAGCGCGTTCTCGAGTGCGCGCCGCACAGCGGCAATCTCAGCTGATGTGGTGAATTCTTCCGTGACCTCCGGCAGATCGAAACCCTTCGGGCCATTTGTCAGATCAACCGCACGCACGGCATGGCGCGCCTTTCCGGCGCGGTCGAGGGCAATCTCCAGAATGGTGCGCGAGCCGTTGGCAAGATTGACGCTGCCAAAACCGGCAAGCTCGGCAGCACGGTTTACGCCTTCTCGCAGGGCGCCATAGCGCTCTGCCAGCAAGGCGCGCTGGGAAAGATCGGGAATGGTTGCGGCATCCTCGGCCAGATCCAGCGCCTCTTTCAGAATGGCGCGCACAGTGTCAGAGGCGAGCAGTGCGTTCTCGATGGCCGAAAGACCGTCGGCCACCGCTTCCTGCACCTCGAGATCAAGGGCGGCAATGCGGCTGGAGGCGCGCGCAACACGTTGCAGGCTGGGTGGCGGCTCGCCGGATGGCTCGGCGCGCCAGACAACTTCTGTCTTGCGTGCGAAGAACCAGTCGAGGAACCTTGTCCAGGCTGTCGGTCCCTGGGCCACATGGCCCTGTCCGGCGGCGGTGAGCGCGTTCTGCCCCATGTGCTTCTCCCGTCAAAATGCGGTCATCTCCTTCGTGTCAGACTAGGGGTGAGGTGTTAGGGGGCGTTTTCGCTGCGTCTGCCCATTTGATTCAAATTCGTTTCAAACGCGCATGGATCATCATGAACAAGTTTGCCGCCAAAGGCTTGACCCTCTTCCACCAGATGGTGCGCAAAGCGCGCGCCATCCGCGCCAATTTTGCGATTGGTGTGCATGGCATTGTGGTGAACGCTGCAGGCCATGTGCTTCTGGTGCGCCATACCTATATCGAAGGCTGGTATCTGCCCGGCGGCGGCGTGAAGCGGCGCGAGACGCTGGAGGCCGGGCTGCGGCGGGAATTGCGCGAAGAAGTGGGCGTCACTTTTGAGGGCGCGCCGGAGCTTTTCGGCACCTATTCGCATCTGGCCGATGGGCGCTCACTGCATGTTACACTGTTTGTGGTACGCCGGTTTGAGATGAACCCCAAACCGAATGCCGAGATCGCAGCCTGGGGCTTTTATGCGCCGGACGCACTGCCCGCCGGCACATCCGCACCCGTGCGCCGCCGGATCGCCGAGTTTACCGGCAAGGCATCGCGCGCGCTGGTGTGGTGAGGGGGGGGGACATGGGGATCGCAAAGATGGCGGGAAGACAGCACATGGCCAAAGGATCGCGCTTGGACACATTCCTGAAAGAAGAAGGTGTGCTTGAAGAAGTGCAAGCGCGTGCCATCAGGGAGGTGATTGCCTGGCAGCTTGCCAGGGCCATGAAAGAGAAAAAACTCTCGAAGAGCAGGCTTGCCGTTCTGATGAAAACGAGCCGCACGCAGATTGATCGCGTGCTCGATCCCGATGACGGCAATGTGACAATCGAGACTCTGCAAAAGGCCGCAGCCGTCCTCGGGCGAAAGGTCCAACTCGATCTGGTGTGAGCGTGGGCAGTGGCGAGGAAGGGCGTGAGAGAAAATCTCTCACGCCCACCTTTGCCTCAAACCGGATCCCAGCCGAACACCGAGACGGTGGCGCCGAGGTCATAGAAGTTCGGCTTCATCGCCGGCATGGCGTGGTTGCCGATGGTTTCGGGCGTCCAGCCCTCAATCTTGCCGAGGCCGCGCAGCGGGCGCGACTGGCTCATCAGAAAAATCTCGTTGCCGCGCGCGACGAACACCTGGCCCGAGACATCCTTGCAGGCGGGAGAGGCGAGGCTGACGGCCAATTGCGCCACCTGATCGGCGCGCATGTAATTCTTCATGCGCTCCACGCGCTTGGCAGAGGCTTCATCCTTCACCGGAATGGTTGCGATCATGCGGCTCCACGCAAACGGCGCGATCACGTTCGAGCGCACATTCTTGGTGAGGCCCTCCATGGCGACGATGCGCGAGAGACCCGCGACGCCCATCTTGGCGGCGGCATAATTCGCCTGGCCGATATTGCCGATGATGCCGCTGGTCGAGGTGAAGAGCACATAAGAGCCTTCGCCCTGTTCGCGGAAATGCTCCACCGAATAGCGGCAGACATTGTAGGCGCCGTTGAGATGCACATCGATGACGAGATCCCAGTCGGCGTCTGTCATCTTGTGGAACATGGTGTCGCGCAGAATGCCGGCCGGATTGATGACGGCGTGAAGGCCGCCCAACTCATCCTTCGCCTGCTCGATCATGCGCTTGACGGCCGTGCGGTTGGTGACGCTTTCCGAGTTGGAGGCCGCCTTGCCGCCCATGGCGCGGATTTCACGCGCCACCTGCTCGGCAGGGCCGGCTGATCCCTCGTCGCCGCCTGCAACCGAGCCGCCGAGATCGTTCACCAGAACGGCTGCACCTTCGCGCGCCGCCAGAAGCGCACATTCCTTGCCAATGCCGTTGGCGCCGCCAGTCACCAGAACCACTTTTCCGTCAAGCACACCCATGTCTCTATCTCCTGTCGCAAATTTCTGAAAGGCGGGGTTGAGGGCAAGACTAGCGCCATGGCGCGCCCGATTCCAAGCCGTGAAGAGGTGCTTCCGTTGCGGCGGCTTGCCCCTTAAAAGGGGCCGGCTCATTCAAGGAGACCGTCATGGTCGAGATCGCCCGCGAACGCCCCGAAGACGTGCCGCATATTGATGCACTGATCGACGTGTGCTTCGGGCCGGGCCGATTTGCCAAGACGGCGTATCGTCTGCGCGAGGGCGTCAATCCGGTGCCCGAGCTTTCCTATGTCGCCTATGAGGACAAAGACCTGCGTGGCTCGCTGCGCTTCTGGCCGGTAATGATCGGGCCAATGAAAGCGCTGCTTCTGGGGCCCGTGGTGGTTCAGCACGACCAGCGCGGGCGCGGCATCGGCATCATGCTGATGGAGAAGGCGATTGCGGAGGCGAAGGCGATGGGGCACCGCCTGATCGTGCTGGTGGGCGATGAACCCTATTACGCCAAGGTCGGCTTCAAGCCGGTCCCCAAGGGGCAGATGACCATGCCGGGGCCGGTGAACCTTGCGCGGCTGCTTTATCTGGAATTGGTGGAAGGCGCGCTCGCCGAGGCCAAAGGCGTGATCTCGCGGCCTGTGCCCGACATCAAGGTCGCGGCCTCATCGGCGCCGGTGGTGGTCGCCTAACGCCCCTCACGCCGCCAGGCGAAGAACCAGAGACCCAATGCAAGCGCCAGTGACGCCCAGGGGTTCATCAGCGGCGTCTGGCGCATGGATGTCGTAACGATGTTGTTCGTCTCGTTGATGGCTGCCCAGCCATTGCCCGCAGCGCGGCGGCCGCGCTCCACCCGGCGCAGCGACGGCACACCATCCTCCGGCAACCAGAATTCGCCGCCATTGGACGCCTCACGCAAGGCGGCCAGAGGCTCACCGCTTGTGCGCACGTCGTCATACTCTTCAAGATTGAGCGGGCCAGAGGCGGCGACAGCCGTCAGCGTGCCATCGGTGATGCGGTAAAGGCCCAATTCGGTTGCAGCCATGGTTGCTTCATAAATGCCGGGCGCGCGCTCTTCTGTGGGCAGCACGGTCTCGACGCCGGAGGGTGATGTCACCGTTACCTGCGGCGCTGCCGGTTCCATCGAGTGGCGGCGGATGGTGAGTACGCCTGCAGCGGCGGATGCCGTCAGGCGCTCTTCCTCCAGATCAGGTTCCTTCATCAGCCAGTGAGCAAGGCGGCGCAGTAATTCGGCCTGGGGACCACCACCTTCAAAGCCGCGCGTCCAGAGCCAGGCGTGATCGGAGAGCAGCATGGCAACGCGGCCTTCGCCCGCGCGATCAAGCACCAGAAGCGGATGGCCGGCGCCTGCCATCAGGGTGCGGCCCGACGTTGCTTCGGTCACGACTTCGCGGAACCAGCGGCCCCATTGCGCCTCGCGGCCATTCTGATTGGCGCCGGGCAAAGCCTGCGTGACGGGGTGACGCGCGCCGTCACTGGTGACTTCCGGCTTGAAACCCTGTTCGACGACTTCGCCGGTCGGGCGCGCGGGCAGAAGGAATCCAAGGTCGGTCAGATAGAGCGACATCGGCGAGGCATAGTCGGTGCCCGCCGCAACCAGAATGGCGCCGCCATCGCGCACGTAGTTCGCAAGGTTGGTGTAATACTCGAAGGGCAGAATGCCGCGCTGCTGATAGCGGTCGAAGATCACGAGATCGAACTGGTCGAGCTTGTCCACGAAAAGCTCGCGCGTGGGAAAGGCGATCAGTGACAATTCCTCGATTGGCGTCGCGTCCTGTTTCTCGGGCGGGCGCAAAATCGTGAAGTGCACCAGATCAACCGAGGGGTCGGCCTTCAAGAGATCGCGCCATGTGCGCTCGCCGGGATGCGGCTCGCCCGAGACGAGCAGCACACGCAGCCGGTCACGGATCACATTGACGGCGATGACGGCGCGGTTGTTGTAGAGTGTGAGTTCGTCTGGCCCCGCTTCGACTTCAATTTCGACGACGTTCTCGCCGGGATGCGGCAGGGTGAAGCTCAAAGGCTGGCTCTGGCCCACGGGAATCGTGGCGGAAGCCAATGGCTCGCCATCGACAGTCAGGGTGATGCGGGCAGAGGCAACGCCACCATCTTCACTCCCCAGATCATCGACGCGCAGACGCAAGGAAACCGGCTCGTCGGCGATGGCAAAGCGCGGCGCTTCCTCGATGGTGAGCTTGCGGTCGCGTTCGCCGCGCTCACCCGAAAGAAGGACATGCAGAGGCCCCGGCACCGGCATGGCGCCGGGCACGTCATGTACCTGGCCATCGGTGATGAAGAACGTGCCCGCCATGCGCTCGGGCGGCACATCGGCGGTCGCCTGCGTAAGCGCTGAGAAAAGCTGTGTGCCGCCAGAACTCGCGGTGCCGCTTTCAACCACACGCACATCAACCTGACCCAGACGCTGAAGCGCGGTTTCGAGAGCTGCGCGCGCCTCGCGCGTGCGGGCGGCGCGCTCGCCAATGTCCTGACTGGCGGACGTATCAACAACAATCGCCACAACGTCAGGCAGGCGCTTGCCTTCGGACTCGATCATCAACGGGTTGGCGATCAGCAGCAGCGCGACCAGTGCCGCGCAGCTGCGCGTGATCGCGCCGCGCGCCCGCCGCCACAGCGCCAAGCCGCAGGGAATGGCGAGCGTCAGTGCGATCAGCGCGAAGGCGGCGTCAGGAACCAGCGGTTCAAAGATGAAATCAAGGCCCATTTACTGCCCCAACCGTTCGAGGAAGGCAGGCACATGGACCTGATCAGTCTTGTAGTTGCCGGTCAGTGCATACATCACGAGATTGACGCCAAAGCGCCAGGCAATTTCGCGCTGGCGCTCACCGCCGGGCGACAGCGGCGCGAGCGGGCGGCCAAACTCGTCAATCGCCCAGGCAGAGGCCCAGTCATTCGCGCCAATCACGATGCCCGAAACGTTGTCGCCGCCCGTGGCCGAGACATCGTTGGGATCGCGCGGCGCCTCGATCCAGACTTCGCCGCCGGTGAAGCGGCCGGGCTGATCCTTGAGGATGTAGAAGGTGCGATTGAGCACGTGTTCGGCAGGCAGGCGCTCGAGCGGCGGAATGTCGAGCGTCTCAAGCATGGTGCGCAGGATGGCCTCATTGGCAGCACTTCCCGCCGGTTCGCGCGTGTCGAACAGGATAAGGCCGCCATTCTTCATAAAGGCATCGACCCGCGCCAGGGCGGCGGGCGAGGGCGGCGTCATGCCGGGCGCAACCGGCCAATAGAGGACGGGAAAGAATGTCAGCTCGTCGGTCTCGATGTTCACGCCCATCGGCGTATCAGCATTGACGGCAGTGCGCATGGTGAGCACGCGCGAGAGGCCTTCAAGGCCCGCTTTGCTCATCGCGTCGATGTCGGCGTCGCCCGTCAGCACATAGGCCAGATGCGTGCCCAAGGCCGCCTGCCAGTTTTCGCTGACGGTCTCTGGCGGTGATTCCTGTGCGCGCACGTCGCGCGGAATCAGAACCATAGTGCCAGCGGCCAAAACGATCAGAGCGGCTGTACTGCGGCGGGGCAGGCGCGGCATCAATCCGCGCAGGAAGAGCGAGGCAAACGCATCGGCTGCAAAAAGAAGGGCGGCAAGAACAAAGAGCGCCGGCGCCAGATCGGTCGCGGTATCAGCCTGCAGGCTGCGCTCGGTCGCGCCTGCCAGATTGCGCGGCAGTGGCGGCAACAGTTCGTCACGAGCAAAGAGGTTCAGCGCGCGCGACGCCGCCGTGCCCGCATAGATGCCGGGCGGATGGCTGGGGCCGATGATGATTTCCTCATCCATGCGGATGGGCGCAGCGGTGGGTGTCGGCGGAACAAGGCGGCCAAATCCATCGAGCAGATTGACGGGCGCCAGCAATTCATCCGAGCGCGGCTGGGGTGCGCCCTGCGGGCGGCGGGCGAGATCAAGCAGGCGGTCGAGCATCGACACATAAAGACCCGACAGCGGCAAGTCAGACCAGTCTGCGTTGGCAGTCACATGGAAGAGCACGAGCCAGCCCTTTCCCCGCGGCGCAGCCGTCACCAGCGGCGTGCCGTCGGTCAGGCGCGCCCAGGTGTTCTTGGCCAGATCAATGCCTGGCTCGGCCAGAACCTGACGCCTTATGCGCACGTCCTCGGGAATGGCGAGGCCCTCAAACGGGCTTTCGGGGGGAAGGGGGCCAAGGCCCTGTGGCTCACCCCATGAAAGGCTGCCGCCCAGCGTGCGGTCGCCTGCGCGCAGGCGCACGGGCAAAAGGTCATCGCCCTGTGCCGCCAGACGCGGACCGGCAAAGCGCACCAGCATGCCGCCGTCATCAACCCACTTCGACAGGCGGTCAAGATCATCACCCACGACGCGGCCGACATCGGCGAGCACGAGCATCGCAATGTCCTTGGCAAGCAGGTCTGCAATCGAACCCTTCACCACTTCGGCGCGGCCCGAGAGCGCACGCTCCACGTAGTAGAGGTCAGAAAGAAGCGGCTGGGCGTTCTCGCCGCCCTCCGCCACCAGCCCGACGGGCCAGCGCCGGGCGCTGTCATCCAGCAACATCACGGCGCCCGCCGATGCATGGCCATTGATGTCGATGCGCGTGACGGCGTTGCGCAATTCACGCGGCAGAATGATTTCGGCGGGTGCTGTCAGCGCGCCAGCCTCGATGCGGAACTCGCCATCGCCGAGGAAGCGGCCATTGTCGCCATAGGCTGACACAGATCCCGACAGCGCGGCGCCATCTTCGATACGGCGTACAAGCGCGGTCAGCCCTTGCGCCGAGGGTTCGGCGGGCATCAGGGCAAGGGCACCGTCGCCCGCATTGTCGCGCACGATCTCAAGCGGGCCGAAGGCTGCGAGCGCATCGGCGAGTGCATTTGCGCCGCCTTCATCCGTCGTAGTGTCGCCAAGACCATCGGCCAGCCAAATGGATGCGGCAGGCCCCTCCAGCGTCAGTGCGGCAAGTGATGCGGCGGTGACATTGCGTGACGCGGCAAAGGGCTGTGGCGTCAGAAGACGCAAGCGCGCCGTGGCGGCATTGGCATCCTCAACGGCCAGCGGCCAATCTGCCGAAGCGGTGGGCACCAGCAGCACTGAAAGATTGGCGCTTGCCGCCTCGCGCAGCAATTCGCCCGTCATCGCCATACGTGCATCCCAGCGCGAGGCTGCGGCCCAGCTGTTGTCGATGACGATGATGCGCGTTTTGATCGCAGAGAGATCGGCAGGCGGCGGCGCCAGCGATGGGCCCGAAAGCCCGACGATCAGCAGCGCTGCCAGAACCACGCGCAATATCAGAAGCCAGATGGGCGTATGGACGGGTGTCGATTCCTCGTTCTCCAGCCCGAGCAGGAAACGCAAAGGCGGAAACTTGATGCGCTGGGGGGCGGGCGGCGTGATCCGCATCAGCCACCAGATGGCGGGAAGCGCAAGGAGCGCTCCCAGCATCAGCGGTGTGGCGAATGTCAGATTGCCCATGAGGTCAGACCGGCTGAACGTGGAGGCCCGCAAAGCGCGCGCCATCGCCGCGGTGAAGCCCGGCGCTTACGGTTTCATACAGCGATAGCAGGGCTGTCTCGGGCCGGTGGTCGGTGCGGTGGCGCAACAGCGTCCAGCCCAGGCGGCGGGCTTCTGCGGCCAGTGTCTCGCGGTGCGCCAGGAAGTTCTGCCGATAGGCGTCGCGGGAGCTTTCGGCACGGCCCAAAAGGATTTCGTCGCGCGTGTTGACGGCTTCAAAACGGATGCGGCCCTCGAACGGGAAATCCTCCTCTGCCGGATCAATCACCTGCACCAGCACGCCATGCACTTGGGCGGATGAAAGCCGCGCCATCAGGCTTGCGGTCTCGCCGGGCGGCGCAAAGAAATCGGAAAACATCACGGCGCGGGCATGGCGGGCGATGGGTTGTGAGTCTGCGGCGGGCGGCGCCCCCGCCTCTTCGGCAAGGCTTGCGGCGATCCGGCGAAAGGCCGCGCGGCCCGATGTGGGCGTGCGCGCCTCGCCCATCAGCGCAATTTTCTCGCCCGCGCGCGTGAGCAGCGAGGCCAGCGCTATCGCGATCAGGCTGGCGCGGCGGCGCTTGGTGGCAAGGCCAGGCAGCGAGGCATAGTCCATGTTTGCGCTGCCATCGCGCCAGAGCCAGACGCTCTGGGCTGCTTCCCATTCGCGCTCGCGGACAAAGAGGTGCTGCGAACGCGCGGACTGGCGCCAGTCAACGACCGTCACCGGGTCTTCGCTGCGATAACGGCGGAACTGCCAGAAGGTCTCGCCGATGCCTGCACGGCGGCGGCCATGGGTTCCGGCGACAATAGTTGCCGCCACACGCTCAGCCTCGACCAGCAAAGGCGGCAGGCGCGCACCCAGGCTTTCGCCCTCGTGGCGCAGGCGTTCAGCCGGTGAGAGGGTGCTCGCGCTCATCAGAGCAGGCGCTGGGTCAGATCAGCAATCACGGTGTCAATCGTTGCGCCCTCTGCGCGCGCCGCAAAGGAGAGCGCCATACGGTGGCGCAGGATCGGCCCGGCCATCGCGGCCACATCCTCCACCGATGGCGCAACGCGGCCCTGCAGCAGCGCACGCGCGCGGATCGTGAGCATGAAGGCCTGGCTGGCGCGCGGGCCGGGGCCCCAGGCAATCAGTTTCTGCGCGGGGTCGGTTGTGCCGCCATTGCCTGCGTCACCGGGGCGCGCGGCGCGCACAAGGCGCAGAATCGCATCGACCACCTTGTCGCCCACCGGCAGACGCCGAACGAGTTTTTGTGCGCTCATCAGTCTTTCAGGCGAGAATGACTGCACGGCGGCGGCATCACTGACGCCAGTTGTGTCCACCACCATGCGCCGCTCGGCATCGAGGCTGGGATAGGGCACGTCGATCTGAAGAATGAAGCGGTCAAGCTGGGCTTCGGGCAGGGGATAGGTGCCCTCCTGCTCAATCGGGTTCTGGGTTGCCAGCACATGGAAGGGGCGTGGCAAAGGATAGTTCTGGCCCGCGACGGTTACTTCCGCCTCCTGCATCGCCTGCAGAAGCGCCGACTGCGTGCGCGGCGAAGCGCGGTTGATTTCATCGGCCATCAGGAGCTGGCTGAATACGGGGCCTTTGATGAAGCGGAAGGCGCGTTTGCCGTCCTGGGTTTCTTCGAGAACTTCGGAACCCAGAATGTCGGCAGGCATCAGGTCGGGCGTGAACTGCACGCGCTTGGTGGCAAGGCCCAGAACCGTTCCCAGCGAGTCGACCAGACGTGTTTTTGCGACACCCGGCACGCCCACCAGCAGCGCATGGCCACCTGACAGGAGCGTCATCAGCGTTTCGTCGATCACATTGTCCTGGCCATAGATGCGGCGGCGCATGGCCTCGCGTACGGCGGCAAGACCCTGGCGGGCGTCGTCAAGGGCATGATCGAGTTCTGATGCGGTCGCGGTCGTCACGGTTGTTTCCTGTTTAGGGGCGGGCTTTACGATTCACCCTCCCGGCGGGCGCATGTTGCCCCTAAAATCGCAGGCGATGCTAGGGCTTGGATTGCCCCTTGAAGGTCACGCTGCCGCGATCAATCTCTCATCCATGTCAGATATTGCCTCAACGCCGTTTTTTGACGGTCTGGATGCGATCCGGGACCAGCTTGCATCCGGCCGCCTGCCGCCCGTGGAACGGTGGAATCCGCCCTATTGCGGCGACATCGGCATCAAGATCATGCGGGATGGCGCGTGGCACTATGGCGGCTCGGCCATCCGCAGGCCTCAATTGGTGCGGCTCTTTTCGACCATTCTGCGGCGGGATGACGACGGCAAATATTATCTTGTGACCCCTGCCGAGAAAATTCTGGTCCATGTGGCGTGTGCACCCTTCATCGCCACGATGGTCGAGCAGGCGGGCGCCGATCTTGTCTTCACGACCAATGTGGGCGACAGGGTTGTGGCGGGCGCCGACCACCCCATCCGCGTCGAAGAGGAGGGGGTGAGGCGCGATCCCTTGCCCTTCATCCATGTACGCGGGCGGCTTGAGGCGCTGATCGCGCGGCCGGTGTTCTACGAGCTGGCGGCCATGGGCGAGACGCGCATCCATGATGGCAGGCGCGTGCATGGCGTTACAAGCGGCGGACAATTCTTTGCGCTGGGAGATGTCGATGGCGCCGCATGATCTTGATGCCGTGCTGTTGCGCGCGCTGATCCGCAAGCGGCTGGGCAGCGCCGCCGCCGCTGACACGGCCGGTGTGATTGCGGGCGATCATCATCTCAATCCCGGTGCTGATGACCGGCAGCCGGGCCGCATTCTGCGCGATGCGGCCGTACTGGTTCCGATTGTTGCGCGGCCACAGGGGCTGACCGTGCTTTTCACCAAGCGCGCCGAAGACCTGCCGCATCATCCGGGTCAGGTTGCTTTCCCCGGCGGGCGGGTGGATGCAGAGGATGCCGATCATGCGGCAGCCGCCCTGCGTGAGACGCATGAGGAAACCGGCATTGCCCCCCAACACATTTCGGTGGAAGGCACGCTGGAGCGGTATGAGACCGGCACCGGCTTTGCCATCGTGCCGGTGGTCGGCATCGTGCAGCCGGGATTTGCGCTCAACGTCAATCCGTCGGAAGTGGCCGCGGTCTTCGAGGTTCCGTTCGGGTTTCTGATGAACCCGGACAATCACCAGCGCCACAGTGCGGAGTGGCGCGGCGCGCGGCGCGAGTATTTCGCCATGCCCTATCAAGGCCATTACATCTGGGGTGCGACTGCGGGTATGATCGTCAATCTCTATCGCCGCCTGTTCGCCTGAGGCCCATGCGCACTTCGATCAATATCCTCTTTTTCTTTCTGCCGTTCCTGGTGTTCTGGCTCTATGTCAGCTGGGCGCGGCGGCGCGGGGCTGCGCATCCGCCCGAGTGGCCATGGATCATGCTGACGGTTGTGGGTGTCGGGCTTGTTGCGGCGAGCTTCATCTTCTTCCGGCTGACCAGCGTTGATGAGGCTGATTGCGGCCAATATGTTCCGGCGCATTACGAGGACGGCCAGCTGATCGACGGCCATTGCGAAAGGCAGACGCCATGAGCGGGTCGATCAAGGGCGCCCCCTTCCTTACCGCTCCTGAGTCGCAGCGCGTGATGACCGCGCTCATGCAGAATGGCGGTGACGCACGTTTTGTGGGCGGCGCGGTGCGCAATTGCGTGATGGGCATTCCGGTCACTGATATCGACATCGCAACACCGCTGCTGCCAGAGGAGGTGGTGCGCCGCCTTCAGGCTGGCGGCATGGCGGCGCATCCCACCGGCATTGATCACGGCACCATTACGGCTGTTGCCAATCACAAGACGTTCGAGATCACGACGCTCCGCAAGGATGTAACAACCGACGGGCGGCGCGCCACGGTTGCCTTCACAGCCGACTGGAAAGACGACGCCAGCCGCCGCGACTTCACGATGAATGCGCTCTATGCAGACATCGACGGCAATGTGACCGACTATTTCGGCGGCGTGGACGACGCCAGGGCTGGCCGTGTGCGCTTTATCGGCGATGCGGGAACACGGCTTGCCGAAGACCATCTGCGCATCCTGCGCTTCTTCCGCTTTCATGCGTGGTACGGCAAGGGCGAACTCGATGAAACAGGTCTTGCCGCCTGCGTTCGCGCGAAGGAAAAAATTGACGCGCTGTCNNATTGCTCATGTGCTGCCCGGTCCTCTGGAATTTGCGCGTGGCACGCGGCTTGTTGAAATCGAGCGGGACCAGCTTTTCACCTGCGATCCGCTGCTCCGCCTTGGCGCGTTTCTGGGCGGCGGCGCGCGCCAGATTGATGAACTTGCCGCGCGGCTCAAATTCTCGAATGCCGAGCGCGGGCGCCTGCTCGACATGCAGATCGCCAATCCGCGCATCGTTCCATATCTCTCGATGCGNNTGCGGTGGGCGGAGGATCCGCGCGAGCGCAATGCGCCGCAATGGCGTGCGCTGATTGCCATGGCGGACAGCTGGCAGAAGCCCGTCATGCCGCTAACCGGTCATGATGCGATGAATGCGGGCGTGCCGCCGGGGCCAGAGGTGGGGCG
>DEIC01000048.1:60838-66362 GCA_002352285.1 Alphaproteobacteria bacterium UBA2784
TTTCATGTGCGTGACCGGCTCAGCCGCGCGGGCAAAGACGGTTTTGCCAATGACGATGCGCTGGGCCAAAGCCGCTCCCTTGCCTTTGTGCTGGATGGCGCGACCGGCGTGGGCGATGGGCCGTTGATGCCGTCACACTTTGGTTCGGATGCGGCGTGGCTCTCGCATGGCGCGGCNNGCGCATGCCCAATGGCGGATACGAAATGCCCTATGCGTCGATGATGCTGGTGCGGCCTGCCGCGGATCACATCGCCTATGCCGCCTTTGGTGACTGCCGGATGCTGGTGCTGCATCACGACGGGCGGCTTTCCGACATCGGCCCGCCGCCGCGCCATCGCGAGGCGGAAGCTGCGCGCGCCAAGGCGTTCGATGCAGCCAACAAGGGGCCGATGGACGCGCTGCCGGAGCTTCGCCGCCTGCGCAACCTTGTGAACACGCTTGATGCCTACTGGCTGATGGCGGCCGATCCGGCTGTGGCCGATCACGTCCATCCGGGCCGGGTTGAGCTTGACGGTCCGGCTGATGTGCTGCTGATGACCGACGGGTTTCATGCGCTGTCGGCTGACTATGGCGCCTATGACGATGCCGGTCTTGTGGCGGCCGCGCGGGCGCAGGGGCTTGGCGCGCTTTACCGCGAACTGCGCGCGATCGAGCGTGCGGACCCCAGGGGCGAGAAATTTCCGCGCTTCAAACCTTCAGATGATGCAACCGCCATGCTGATTGCAGCTGGCGGCTGAGCATCAGATGAAGATGGCAATCATGCTGTCCCAGCCATCGACCATCAGCTTGATGGCGACATAGACAATCACGGCAAGCCCAACCCAGCCAATCCAAGCATAACGGTGGAGCAGGCGCGCCAGCAGCGCGGCGGCGACGCCCATCAGGGCGATGGAGAGCAAGAGGCCGGCAACGAGCACCCATGTATGGCCAACAGCTGCGCCAGCCACGGCCAGCACATTATCGAGCGACATTGAAAGATCGGCCAGCGTGATCTGCAGAATGGCTGCGCCCAGCGGCTTGTGCACTTCGGGGGCCGTTGGGTTGGCCTCGGTGGCCTCATGCGGCGGCGCGTCCGCCGCCTTGTTGAGATGGGCGAGGTCGGCAAAGAAGCGCCACGCCACCCAGGCGAGGATCACGCCGCCAAAAAAGGCGATGCCGGGCACGCCCAGCAATTCTGACGTGATGGCGGCAAAGCCGATGCGCATGACCACGGCAATGGCGATGCCCGCCGCGATCACCTTGTTGCGCACTTTGGGATCGACGCCCGCGGCGGCAAGGCCGATCGCAATCGCATTATCGCCCGCGAGCACGAGGTCAATCAGGATCACCTGACCCAGAGCCGAGAGTTCGGAGATTGAGAAGTCCATCAATATGCCCGCAGCAGGTTCGCGTCAGCAGAGCCGGAATGGAGAAACCCTCGCCCCCGCCTTTTCGGGGGAGAGGGTTGGGTGAGGGGGCAGCCGTCTTGATCGTGCAACGGCCCCTCACGAAAATTGCCATCGCAATTTTCTGCTCTCCCCGCAAGCGGGGAGTGCGGGTTTCCTACCTGATCCTGACCAGTGTGCCCGTTGCCTTGCGCACCAGTTCGCCGTCCACCACGCGGGTGAACTCCAGCGTCATGCCATCGGCCGTCAGGGTGCGGCGCCAGGTCTGGAGTTCGGTTTTGCCGTCCTCCAGCGTGGCAAAGGCGGTAATGGTGAGCGACTGGCCCTCAAGGCGGGCAATGTAGTGGGTCTCGCCTGCCGCCACATCGGCGTCGGGATCCATGTGATAGATGTTGCCCGCCTGCGGCTTGAAGCTGACTGTCGTGTCGCGCAACCGCGCTTCACGCCCGCGCGGATCGCGCGCCGTGCGGCCCGCCATCGACCAGTGGATCGTGAAGCCATCGCCGTCATGGGCTTTGATCTCGATGCCAATGTCGCGCATGCCCTCATTGACCGCATCGGGATCGGTGGAGCTGGAATCGGCAGCCCCGATCCATTCGCCGAAGAAGGGCGCCGCCGCGTTGGCCGTCGCGCGCTCGGGCGCAAGGGTTGAGCACGCAGCCAGGAGCAGGGCCGATGCGATGATGAGAGAGAATTTCATGGCCATTGTGCCTCGGGCGGAAGGGACATCAGGATTGCTTCAACATTACCACCGGTCTTCAGGCCGAATTGTGTTCCGCGATCATAAAGCAGGTTGAATTCGGCGTAGCGCCCGCGGCGCACCAGCTGATGGCGNNGTGAAGGCAAAATCGCGCTCCCAATCGCCGGTGTCGAGCCAGTCATAGAAAATGCCGCCTACACCGCGCGGCTCATTGCGGTGGGGCAGGAAGAAATACTCGTCGCACCATTTGGAAAAGCGCGGGTAATAGGTTTCATCGTGCCGGTCGCAGGCGTGTTTGAGGGCTGCGTGAAAGCGCGCCTTGTCGCCTTCGTCGGGAAACATGGGCGTCAGATCCGTGCCGCCACCAAACCACGCCTTGGTTGTCACAATATGGCGCGTGTTCATGTGGACGGCAGGCACCAGCGGGCTCTGCATGTGGGCCACGAGCGAAATGCCGCTGGCCCAGAAGCGCGGGTCTTCAGCAGCGCCGGGAATTTGCGCTGCAAACTCCTTCGAGAATTTGCCGTGGACGGTGGAGATGTTGACGCCGACCTTTTCAAACACGCGCCCACGCATGATCGACATGGTGCCGCCGCCCGTCTCGGCGCCGCTGTCATCGGCAGGACGTTTCCAGACCTTGCGCTCAAAGCGGCCGGCAGGGCGGTCAGCGTGGGTTCCGGTCAGCGCGTCTTCCAGGCCCTCAAAGGCGGCGCAGATGCGGTCGCGCAGTTCGGTGAACCAGGCGCTGGCGCGGGCCTTGTGTTCAGCAACATTGTTTGACGGACTGTCTGGTACAGGCGCAGTGGTCATCAGAGCAGCAGTCTCTCAAGGGGAAAGCAGGGCGCAACAGGGCGCATGCCCATCCCTTAGCATGGGGGAGTGCCAATGCAATCGCGTGCGGTCTTGCGCTTGCGGCCTCAATGGCCCTGGGCGCTGCCGCCTTCCGGGGCGGGAGCGGCAGAGTGGCTGTCATGCCCGCCCGCATCTTCGGCAGGTGCATCCGTGACGCCATCGCTGCACATTTTGCAGCGGTGGCTTTCGCCCGCAGCGCCGTGACCGCTCATGTCGCAGCAGCAGCACTTTTCGTGACCGCCGGCTTCATGGCCCGAGCCACCGTGCCCCATGCCGCCATGACCCATGCAGCCCGCAAGCAGCGTGGTCGAAAACAAGGCCGCCAAAAGCTGAATTCGCATGTTCTGTTCCTTTCCTCTCCCTCTCAACCGCCGCTGGCGGGGTAGCTCGCAAAGATGCTGACGCTGCCATCCGAGTGCAGCGCGATCACGTCAAATGCCTCCTTGATGCCATCCGGGTGCTCCATCCCGGGCGAGCCGGTTGGCATGCCCGGCACGGCCAGGCCGACGACGCCCGCAGGCTTTTCGGCGAGGAGACGCAACATGTCCTGCGCGGGAACATGGCCTTCGAACACCAGCCCGCCGCCCTCGGCCGTATGGCACGAGGCGAGTGCAGCAGGGACACCCAAGCGTTGTTTGATCCATTGCATGTCGGGCTGGTCAATAAGCGCAACTGCAAAGCGGCCCGTTGCGCGCAGCTGTTCAGCCCAAACATGACAGCAGCCGCATCCCGCATCCCGGTGAACCTTGAGTGCGATGAGGTTTTCGTTCGCTGCTGCACCGCTGAGAGGAAGGGCCAGGCAGACGCTTCCCGCCAACAGGCTGCGTAACAGTACTCTGCGATCCGGCTGCATGTTCATCTGTGCGGTCCCTGACCTTTCGGATGGTTAAATCCCAAGCCGTGCATCTTACCAGAGGACGCCCGGATGGACGGGTCATCTTCCCGCCAGCTCCATCTGGCGCAGCGCCTCACCACCTACCATGGCGGCAGCCATGGCCACATTGAGCGAGCGCAAACCATGCTTCATCGGAATTGAAATTGCCGGGCCGGCGCCTGTTCGCAAGGGGGCGGGCAGGCCCACGCTTTCAGAGCCCAGCACCAGAACGTCGTCCGGGCTGAAGGCGAAGGCCGTGTAGGCCACTGGCGCTTCGGGCGTCACCATGACGAGCCGCCAGCCCATGGTGCGCGCATGGGTTTCGTAACTCTGCCAGCTGACATGGCGGGTGATGTCGGCGTGGTCCGCATAGTCCATCGCCGAACGGCGCACCGCATGAAGCGAGAACGGAAAGCCGCAGGGCTCTATGACGTCGATGGGCAGCCCCATGCAGGCACCCAAGCGGATGATCGCGCCAAGATTGGGCGCGATGTCGGGCTCAACGAGGGCAAGGCGCATGGGTTGGAATCTGTGCCGGGATGCCGCAGCAAAATGCAGCGTTTGCATGGATTGCGCGGCATCGTGCCGCAAGAATCCGGGTGCCGCGAGGACTAAATTGCTGGTTGCGGGCTTTCGCCCATGCCCATTTTCCGGAGGTCAGGTCCATGGCCCTTGCGGATGCCTATTCAGATGATGGCGTAACGCGGCGCGACTTCATCCATGTCGCCACAGCGATTGTGGCTGTCGGCGGCGCTGCAGCGCTTTCATGGCCCTTCGTTGACCAGTTCAATCCCAGCGCAGCCACGCGGGCTCTCGAACTGACCGAGCTTGATCTCTCCGCCATCGCNNTCGTGCTGGCGGCCTGCACCCATCTGGGCTGCATCCCCAAGGCGAATCAGGGGGCCTACAAGGGTTGGTCCTGCTCCTGCCATGGCTCGCTCTATGACGCCTCAGGCCGGGTCCGGAAAGGGCCCGCACCGGAAAATCTGCGTGTGCCGCCCTATCGCTTTGTGACCGCTTCCCGCGTCATCATTGGCGAGGATGCGCCACTGGCAGGCCCCACCGCCACCTAAGCTGTTGGGCCGCCGCAATTTCTGCGGCATCGTGCCGCAAGACCGCACCGTCGCCCAAATCTATTTTAGCCCCCGATTCAGGGCTTGCGGGGGCCCCGATTTTGCTTGCCGTTCGGGCCCCTTTTGAGCCATTGCCGTGCATGGGCGGAACGCGTCTGCCCCATGCGCCTTCAGCCAAGGGTCAACACCCCGTGTCCGAACACAAATCTCCTGCCCATGATGATGTCACGCGCCGCGACTTCATCTATGTCGCCACATCTGTTGCTGGCGCGGTCGGCGTCGCCGCTTTGGCGTGGCCCTTCATCGACCAGATGAACCCCAGTGCTGCTGCACGCGCGCTGGCCACGACCGAGGTTGATCTGGCCCCGATCGAAGAGGGGCAGACCATCACCATCATGTGGCGCGGCAAGCCTGTGTTCGTGCGCCACCGCACGCCGGCTGAAATCGCCGATGCCGAGGCGACACCAATTTCAGACCTCAAGGATCAGGAAGATCTGCCCGCCGACGCGCAGCGCGTACAGGCGTTTGAAGGCCAGCCGCAAAAGCAGTGGCTGATCGTTCTGGCGTCGTGCACGCATCTGGGCTGCATCCCGGTCAAGAACCTCGGCGACTACAAGGGCTGGTTCTGCCCCTGCCATGG
>DEIC01000116.1:0-130 GCA_002352285.1 Alphaproteobacteria bacterium UBA2784
GGCGCTTTCAACGATGGCGCGCTTTTCGCCGCGCTGAGGTGTCGAGACTTCCACGCGCAGGTTCTGGCGGGTGGAAAGGGCCTCGGCCAAAAGCGCGCGCCCCGGCACATTCTCGCTCAAGAGGATCAGG
>DEIC01000116.1:241-34744 GCA_002352285.1 Alphaproteobacteria bacterium UBA2784
TCTTCCATCGCTGATGACAGCGATTGCTTGACCGCGTCGCTGGAGCCGGTGAGGAATGCGTGCGCATCACGCACCAGCGCGCCATAGTCCTCCTTCGTGATGCGGCCAACGCAGGGCGCGGAACAGCGCTTGATCTGATAGAGCAGGCAGGGGCGCGTGCGTGCGGCAAAGACGCTGTCGCTGCAGGCGCGCAAAAGAAACGCCCGCTGCAAGGTGTTGAGTGTGCGCCCCACGGCGCCGGCCGAGGCGAAGGGGCCAAAATAATCGCCCTTGCGGCTGCGGGCGCCGCGGTGCTTGAGCACCTGGGGAAAGTCGTGATCGCCGGTCAGCAGGATCTGCGGGAAACTTTTGTCATCGCGCAGAAGCACGTTGTAGCGCGGCTTCAGGCGCTTGATGAGATTGGCTTCAAGCAGGAGTGCTTCAGTTTCCGACGCCGTGGTAACGAACACCATGTCAGACGTTTCGGAAATCATGCGCGCGATGCGGTAGGGATGCTTGCCCGGCACGGTATAGGCGTTGACGCGCTTTTTCAGATCGCGCGCCTTGCCGACGTAAAGCACGCCGCCGTCGCCTGCGATCATGCGGTAAACGCCGGGCGCATTGGGCAGTCGCGCGACCAGCTCCCTGATGCGCGCAGCACCCTTTAGGGGGCTGGCTTCAGCCCCCGTTTGCGCGCTGCCGCTGGCGTCCTGACCCATGTGGATAAACCTGTCGATTCCCCAAAGGTTAATGCGCCACCTTTAGCGCGAGTTCATGTGAAGGGATAGTGTCAGCTTCGCGTCACTTGCCCTAACTGACTGAAATTCCACAGGTTTCAGCATTCCCGTATGTGACATTCGGGTGCCGCTGGCGTGACAGGCAGCGCGCGGCAGCGATTCTGCTTCTGTTGAAAACATCCGCAGGCGGATGATTAACAGGCCGCCCACGGATCATCTGGATACGGAAGAATTGGCGCTTGAATTCAGGTGCGGCGGCGGGGCGCCTCACGCTCGATTTCCACGCCCACAGAGCGGGCATCGGCGAATGCCTTCAGCTTCTCAATCCGTACACGGACTTTATCGACCCGGCGGTCTTCCAGGCACAGGGCGGCGATGCGGTCGGCGAGGCTTTCGACCAGTTTCACATGTCCGGTGGCGATGATCTTGCGGATGCCGTCAACGACGCGCTCGTAATCCACGACATTGGCGAGACGGTCAGACAAAGGCTTGCCGTCATCTGCTACCGACAGATCGACATTGATGCGGATGGGTTGGCGGCGGCCCTTCTCGTGCTTGTGAACACCGATCTCGGCATCGAGTTCAAGGTCGCGCACAAAGACATGGCGGATGCCGCGCGCCGCATCGGCGATGCGCAGGGCGTGGATATTGGGGCGCTCGGGCATTTCTACTCCCTGATGCCGGTGACGTCGGGTGTCTGCCAATTGAGGTGCTGGCCGCCATCAACGGCGATCATCTGCCCGGTTACGCTTTGCGCTTCAATGAGCCAGGATACCGCAGCCGCAACTTCCTGCGCCGTGCCGCCCCGGCCCAGAGGCAGGCTGGCGCATTGGCGGGCAAAATCGTCTTCGGTCTGGCGGGCGTTCCGTATGGTCGGGCCGGGAGCCACTGCATTCACGCGGATGGCGGGGGCAAGCGCCTGCGCCAATGTGCGCGTGAGGTTGAACAGCGCCTGCTTCGAGACGAGATAAGAGAGGAATTGCGGCGTCGGCTTCAGCACACGCTGGTCGATGATGTTGATGATGGCGCCGCGCGCATTCTTTGAAAGGTGGGCAGCGAACGCCTGCGCCAGCACCAGCGGGGCGCGCAGATTGGTCTCGATGTGCCGGTCCCAGCTTGCGCGCGTCATGGTCGCCAGCGTGTCATCTTCAAAGATCGAGGCATTGTTGACGAGCACGTCCAGCGGCCCCATCGCGCGCATCACGGTGGGGATGAGGGCCGATGTCTCCTCCTCGCGGGCGAGATCTGCTGCGAAAATCTGGCAGGGAACGCCCAGCTGGCGCACCTGCGCGGCTGCGTCTTCGGCTTCAGTGCGCGATGTGCCGTAGTGCAGGGCAATGGCATAACCGCGCCCGGCCAGTTCGAGCGCAATCGCCTTGCCGATGCGCCGGGCAGCACCCGTGACGAGGGCTGTTCTGGGAATTGATGCGCTCATCAGCCGATCCGCGTCTCCATGGAAAGGTGGCGAGGCAGGGCGGCGACGCGCTTCAGCCAGTCTGACACGCGCGGGAACCTGGTCAGGTCGAAACCGCCATCGCCTGCACAATGCGTGTAGGCATAAAGTGCGATGTCGCCGATGGAAAAGCGCGGGCCGCCAAACCAGTCATGGCTGGCCAGATGCGTCTCCATGACACCAAGCGCGGCGTTGCCCTTGGCGTGCCATTCGGGAATGAGGTGGCGTCTGGTCTCCAGCTGGTCTTTGGGCGCATAGGCAAGCCAGAACCGCGCCACGGCGATATAGGGCTCGTGGCTGTATTGCTCAAAGAACATCCATTGCATCACGCGGGCGCGGTCCAGATGCGCCTCGGGCATCAGCGGCGTTCCTTCGGCGAGATAGAAGAGGATCGCGTTCGACTCGGGCAGGGTGTTCCCATTGTCGAGTTCAAGCGTGGGCACGCGGCCATTCGGGTTTTTTGCGAGAAATGCGGCGCGGCGGGTTTCGCCGCCCATCATGTCCACATCGACCAGCGTGAGCTTGCGGCCCAGATGGTGGGCGGCCAGCCGCACCTTGTAGCAATTGCCGCTCATGTGGAATTGATGGAGCTTCATCGTGACACCTTGAGCCTGCACGGGACGGGCGTTTGCGGGGAGGGCCGGGCCTTCATATAATGCGGCCGAGCGCTGCCGTCTAACGCACGATTTGTCCCTCATGACCGCCTATACCTATCGCGCGCAGAATGACCGGGGAGATACGACCGTCAGGCTTCTGCCGCCTTATCTGGAGGTCGATACGGCCGAGGGCCAATCACTGCGCCTGCCACTGGAAGAAGTGGGTCAGGTTGAGATGACGGTGATGGATGCGCCCGGGGGGCTCAAGCTTCATACGCTCTGTGTCTATGCCGCGGGCGAGAAAAAGGCGTTCCCGCGGATTACCAATACCGGCTTTACCGGGGCAGAGTCTGACGGCGATTCCGCCATCATCCGCGCCGGGTTCAAAATCCAGGACGAGGGCTTCCGCCGCTTTGCCAGCGCGTTCCATCAGGAAGTTGCGCGGCACGCTCCGCACGCGCATTTCACGGGCCAGGAATTCGACATGAAAATGTTGATTCAGGCACTCGGCACGATGGCGCTGGTGGCGGCGATCACTTTGGTCAGCGCGTGGATGATGCTGTCGTTCTCAGGTTCATTCATCGTGGCGCTGGCTGATCTTGCGGCAGGCGCATTTGCGGCTACGCTGATCTGGCGGCGTATCACGGGCGCGCGGCGCTATGCCTATGACCCGCATGCCATCCCGGCCAGCCTGATGCCGGCCGCCAATGACCGCTGGTGATTGCGCAGCCTATTGTGTTGCGCCCGGATCGGGATTGAGAAAATCGGGCGGCGGCATGATCGCGCCATCCATCGCTGCGATCACCTGTGCCACCGGCTCGGTGAAAACGCCGCCATTTTCGGAGCGCCAGGTGTTGTAGCCCGCCTGAAAGGGCGGCAGCTGATCGACCGTTCCGCTTTGCGCAGTCACGCTTGCGGCAAGGGCTGCCTCGCTCATCGGCAGGTGGGCGATGTCGGTCTCGCGCGACTCGCCGCCGAGCGAGAGCGTCACGCCGCGGACGAAGACATGCACGATGGTTTCGCCATTCTGCGTTTCCACATGGCAGACAATGAGCGTGGAGCCGCTGTCTTCGGAACGGGTGTTGTATTCCCAGACCTGCCCGGGCGCGAACTGGGCTGACGGCGGGAGCACGACATCCGCAGCGGCAGGCGATGCCCCCATAACAGTCACGGCGGCGGCGATCAGCGGCAAGATACGCATGTCAGCTCCTTCGGCATCGCGCGGCAGGGCCAAAGGCTAGCAGCCCCCCGTGAAAACACAAACGGACCCCCAAAAGAAAATGGCGGGGCAAGCCCCGCCATTCCTTTCCGTTTCCGGAATGCCTTGTTCAGGCAGCGCGAAGGTTGATCGCCTTCGGGCCCTTCACATCGCTCTGCACTTCGAACGAGACCTTCTGGCCTTCGTTGAGCGTGGACATGCCAGCGCGCTCAACTGCCGAAATGTGAACGAAGACGTCCTTGCCGCCGTCCGAGGGGGTGATGAAACCAAAGCCCTTGGTGGTGTTGAAGAACTTGACGGTGCCGATTGCCATTTGTGTATTTCCAGTCACTTTCAATTTCCCCATGGCGACATGCCATGGGGCGCTTTAGCAGCGTTGTCAGGACTGGTATTCCATTGTCGTCCGGCGCGCAGGGTATGCTTGCAGGATACGAAATTGAAGTGCGCGGCCTAACGGAACGCTTTTGCGTGGCGCGGTTCCTACCGGAACACGGGGCGCGCTGCAAGGGGAATAGACACATCTGACCGTGATGTGAATGGCCGTTAACGGCGCGGCTTTCCGCCAAAACCGCGCCCCGGACGCCCCGTCTTTGACGGAAAGCGGCGGGCCGGGCGCTTGCCAGCGGCTTCGGCGTGACGCTCTTCCACGTCGATCTGGCGGGCAAAGGGATCATCCGCAATCGCGAGTTCGGCTGTCTCAAGACGGCGCAGTTCGTCGCGCAAGCGGGCGGCTTCCTCGAACTCAAGGTTGGCGGCGGCGTCACGCATTTTCTTTTCAAGCGCCGCCATGTGCACTTTCAGATTGTGACCAGCAAGCGGCTCTCCCTTCCAGCCGGGGCCTTTCTCTGCCAGCGCGCCTGCACCGACGGTGACGTGATCCTGCTCGTAAACGCTCGCCATCACATCGGCGATGGATTTCTTGACGCTTTCGGGCGTGATGCCGTTCGCTTCGTTATAGGCGCGCTGCTTCTCGCGGCGGCGCGATGTCTCGGCCATCGCACGCTCCATCGAGCCCGTGATGGTGTCGGCATAGAGGATCACCTTGCCATCGACGTTGCGTGCCGCACGGCCAATCGTCTGCACCAATGAGGTTTCCGAGCGCAGGAAACCTTCCTTGTCGGCGTCGAGAATGGCGACAAGCGCACATTCGGGAATGTCGAGGCCCTCACGCAGCAGATTGATGCCGATCAGCACGTCGAATACGCCCAGGCGCAAGTCGCGGATGATTTCGATGCGCTCCAGCGTTTCTACGTCCGAATGCATGTAGCGCACACGGATGCCCTGCTCGTGCATGTACTCGGTCAGGTCTTCCGCCATGCGCTTGGTCAGGGTGGTGACAAGGGCGCGATAGCCCCTGGCGGCAATGGCGCGGCATTCGGCGACCAGATCATCGACCTGATGCTCGACGGGACGGATTTCGACGGGCGGATCAATCAGGCCGGTCGGACGGATCACCTGCTCAACAAACACGCCGCCGGTGCGGTCCAGCTCCCACGGCCCTGGCGTCGCAGAGACGTGGACCGATTGCGGCCGCATCGCATCCCATTCCTCGAACCGCAACGGGCGGTTGTCGGTGCAGGAGGGCAGGCGGAAGCCATATTCCGCCAGCACGGATTTGCGCCGCCAGTCGCCGCGCGCCATGCCCCCGATCTGGGGAATGGTGACGTGGCTTTCGTCGGTGAAGATGATGGCGTTGTCGGGCAGATATTCGAACAGAGTCGGCGGCGGCTCGCCCGGTTTGCGGCCCGTCAGCCAGCGAGAATAATTCTCGATGCCCGCGCATGAGCCGGTGGCCCCCATCATTTCGAGGTCAAACAGGGTGCGCTGCTCCAGACGCTGCGCCTCCAGAAGTTTGCCGGTGGCGCGGAATTCCTCCAGCCGCTCGCGCAGTTCCTGCTGGATGCCTTTGACCGCCTGCATCAGGGTCGGGCGGGGCGTTACATAATGCGAGTTGGCGAAGACGTGGACGTCTTTCAGCTCGCCGGATTTCTGGCCGGTCAGCGGATCGAACTCGTTGATCGCGTCAATCTCGTCGCCGAAGAGTTCAATGCGCCAGGCGCGGTCTTCATAGTGGGCCGGGAAAATGTCGATGATGTCGCCGCGCGCGCGAAACGTGCCGCGCACAAAATTCTGGTCATTGCGGCGGTATTGCAGCTCGGTCAGGTCGCGCATCAGCTGCTGGCGGTCGATACGCTGGCCCTTTTTCAGGGTAAACGTCATCGCCGTATAGGTCTCAACCGAGCCGATGCCGTAGATGCACGACACCGAGGCGACAATGATGACGTCATCGCGCTCCAGAATCGCGCGCGTGGCCGCATGGCGCATGCGGTCGATCTGCTCGTTGATCGAGGATTCCTTCTCGATATAGGTGTCGGTGCGCGGGATATAGGCTTCCGGCAGATAGTAGTCGTAATAGGAGACGAAATACTCGACCGCGTTTTCGGGGAAGAACGCTTTCATCTCTGCATAGAGCTGGGCGGCCAGCGTCTTGTTCGGCGCAAGGATCAGAGCGGGGCGCTGCACCGTCTCGATCACTTTCGCCATGGTGAAGGTCTTGCCGGAGCCGGTGACGCCGAGAAGCACCTGATCCTTGTCGCCTTCATTGATGCCCGCAACGAGATCCTTGATTGCCTTTGGCTGATCGCCCTTGGGCTCAAACGGCGAGACGAGGCGGAACAGTTTTCCGCCCGCCAGTTTCTCTGGCCGAAGCGGACGGTGGGGGACAAACGCTGCCAACTCGGCGGCGGTTGGCATGTTCATCGGCAAGTTCACGGCAAGCGGGGCATGCGCAAAGGCAGACGCGCCCGCATCGGCAAGGCCGGCAGGTGAGGATTTGGGAGCGGATTTGGGTGGCCGAGCCATTGGCTCCATGTTCGTGAAATGTTCGGGGGAAAGCAAGGGGGGCTCGTACTTGTCTATCGCCTCCGCCCGCAACTTGTTGCGGGGGAGGCACGATCCGCGTTTGCGGATCGGGTGGGGGAATTCGGCCGAAGAAAAATGCCCCCACCCAGATCGCAAGCGCGATCTCTTGCGCTCCGCTCACCCCCGCCAAGGCGGAGGAGGCGGACGAGTCGCGCGCCGCTAACTCACGGAAATTCCAGCTTCGACGTGTCGTAGCCCAGTGAAGTGAGGCGGCCCAAAAGATCGGCGGTCAGTTCCGGGCTGATCTCGGGCGTGCGGGCGAGAACCCAGAGATAGCGGCCCGAGGGTTCACCCACGAGCGCCCACGAATAGTCATCGGCGAGGCCGATGATCCAGTAATCGCCCCAGAAGGGCCCGAAGAAGCTGACTTCGAGTTTCGCGTTGGTTGCCGCATCGACGATGCGCGCTTCGCCGTCAGCTGTCTCAGTCACATTGCCTTCCTTGTCGCGGCAGGTGTTGAGCACGCGGATCGAGCCATCCTCGTTACGGCTGTAATCGGCCGTCACGTTGAAGCAGTTCTCCTCAAAGGAATTCGGCAGGCGCGCAATTTCATGCCAGCGGCCGAGATAACGCTCGACCTCCACCTGCGCGACCGTCGGCAGGGGCGCCGTGCTGGTGCGGTTGACCGGCGGCGGCTTGCAGGCGGCAAGAAGGGCAATGGCAGCAAGCGCAAGTGCGCGGGGCAGGGTCAGCATGGCCGGTTCTTCCCGAAGAATTGTGATCTTCTTACGCCTCCCGGCACCCATCGGATCATGGCGGGCGATGACTTTTACGGCAATTTGGTGCTCAATCCCGGCACCCGCCCGCCAAGTCCGGAGCTGCCATGATTATCGTGCTTGCCACTGCGCGCATTCATCCCGACGACGTCGCCAAGGTTGAAGCCGCAGGGCGCGCCATGGTGGCTGCGTCGAATGCCGAGGAAGGCTGTCTGGGCTATTGCTATGCGTGGGACATTTCAGAGCCGCATACGCTGCGCGTCTCGGAAAAGTGGAAGGATGAGGCGGCGCTTCGCTTCCATTTTTCGACGCCCCATATGGCCGCGTTTCTGGCCGCGCTTGGCACCGTGCGGCAGACCGCGCCCATCGACGTAAAGATGTTTGATGCCGCCAATGAGCGGCCACTGAAATTGTGAGGATTGCCATGTTGAAGCGTATTCTTGCGGGCGCTGGCCTTCTTCTTCTGGTGCTGGCCGTGTCGGCTTTCTTCCTGCCGCGCGAAGTAACGGTCACGCGCGCCATCACGATCAATGTGGAGCCTGACCTTGTGTTCGCGCAGGTGAACGACCTCAAGGCCCAGAATACATGGAGCGCATGGGCGCTGCGTGATCCGGCGATGCAGGTCACTTATTCCGGCCCTGCCAGCGGCACAGGCATGAAGGCCGAATGGGTGAGCGACAGCGAAGGCTCCGGCTCGCAGACCATTACCGAGTCCGTTTCCAACACGCGCGTTGTCACGGCGCTGGATTTCGGCATGGGCGGGCTTGCGACAGGGCGCTTCGAGCTTGAGCGTGCGGAAGGCGGCACGCGCCTCACATGGTCACTTTACAGCGATACGGGTTTCAATCCGCTGGCGCGCTGGTTCGGCCTTTTCATGGATGGCATGGTCGGGCCTGATTTCGAGACCGGGCTGCTCAATCTCAAGGCCAAGCTTGAAGGCCGCATGCAGGCCGATGCGGGCGATCGCAATATCCCCGGCGCGGTGCCCAGTCCTGCATCGGTCATCGTGCAGCAGCTGGTGCCGCCGCCCAACCTTCCCGAGACGGCGCCCGCGACGAATCCGGCGGATGCGCCGCGCATCGTTACGCTGGAGCCGCGGCCAGTCGCCTATGCGCGTGGTTCCGTCAAGTTCACTCCCGACATGACGCCCGAGCGCGTTCAGGAAGAAGTGCGCGGCACCTATCAGCGTGTCGAGAATGTGATGCGAGGCCTCGGCCTGATGAAAGACGGGAACACGATGATCATCACGTCTGGTCAGGATCCGGCGCAGTGGGATTTTGTCGTGGCCGTGCCGATTGCGGTGATGCCGCCGTCGCCCGCGCCGGTCGATGGCGTTGCGTTCGGGCCTTCACCGGCCGGGCGCGCGGTGATGGCCGTGCATCGCGGGCCCTATGCCAACATTCCGGCGACGCGCGACCGCATCGCCTCGTTCATCGCCGCCGAGGGTCTGACGGCAACACGGCTGATGTGGGAAGAATATCTCACCAGCCCGTCGGACACGGCGCAGGACTTGCTTGAGACGCATGTTTATCAGGGGCTGGAATAGGGGAACGCCATGAAGAGGATTGCACTTGCACTGATGCTCTGCGCGCTGCCGGGGATGGCGATTGCCAACGCGCCGCCGCCGGAACCGCATTATCCACCGACACTGACACCGATTGATATTCTGCCGGGTGATCCGCCGCAGGTGGTGACGCTGATTGAGGTGCCCGTCTGCTACGCCGAAGGCAGCGCCAAGGTGAACGATCCGGAAGACCCGCAAGGCGCCAAGACGAGTGCGCTGATCGGCGAGCTTTACGGCAAGTGCGTTGCTTTCATGCAGGCCAATGAACTTGGCTTTGGTGGTGCGCCGCTGGCGATCACGCTTTCCTATGATCCGGCGGGCGATTGGGTGTTCCGCGCCGCCATCCCGGTCATCGGCCTTACCGATGCGACCCCGCGCAGCGGTGACGGCGGTGTTGCCATCGGCATGTCACCGGCCGGGCAAGCGGTGAAAGTCGTGCATCAGGGCTCATACCATTCCATGGCGACGGCGTATGAAACGATCGCCGCTTACATGAAAGCCAACAATCTGGCCGAGGGGCCGCATGCGATTGAGGAATATGTCAGCGATCCGGGCAACACGCCGGAAGCGGAACTCATCACGAATGTCTATTTCCTGATCGGGCCGGGGGTTCACAAGGAATAGGCGCTGGCGCATCGTTAGGAAGCAAGGGGCCCGCGTGGGCCCCTTCGCACAAGGGGGCTCCATGGCTGGCTATTCGGGAACGCCGCTGTTGAAGAAGCTGGGCTACAAGCCGGGACAGCGGGCGTTGTTTGCGCACGTGCCCAAGGCGCTGCAGACAGGATTGGCGCTGCCGGACTTCGCCAGTCTGGCTTATGTGGAAGGTGCAAAGGGCTGGCCGAACGGCCAAGCGGATGTGGTTCACATTTTTGCTGACAGCGCGAAAATGCTAGCGGCCCAGCTGGCGTGTGCCCGCAAAGTGGTTGCCGATGACGGCATGATCTGGGTGTCGTGGCCCAAGAAGGCCTCGAAGGTGCCTACCGACATCACAGAGCAGACGATCCGCGATCTCGCCTTTCCCTTGAAGCTGGTCGATGTGAAAGTCTGTGCGGTCGATGATGTGTGGTCGGGCCTCAAACTTGTCGTGCCGGTCAAGGATCGCGCGACGCCGAAGAAAGCAGGCGCCAAATGAGCGGACGCAAACGCAAGTTCTGGGGATGGGGGTTTGACGATCAGCGCGTGCCGGAAGCCGAAGCGGCGATGGTGCGCGAAAGCCTGTCGAAGACTTACGGCACTGCGCTTGAAGCTGCTGCTGTGCCACCCGAGGCAGGTGAATTCGATCTGCGCGCGCCGCGGATCAAGGCACCCCAATCGCTTGCGCGCATCGCGCATGATGATGCGCATGAGCGGCTGGTGCATGCCTATGGCAAGTCGTTTCCCGATTCCGTGCGCATGTTCCAGCGCCATGTGCCGGAGCCGCCCGATGTCGTGTTCTATCCTGAAAGCGCGCGCGATGTTGCCGACGTGCTCGACTGGGCGTCGCGTGAGAATGTGGCTGTCATTCCCTTCGGCGGCGGCTCGAGCGTTGTGGGCGGAGTGGAAACGGCGGTGGGTGGCTCCTATCGCGGTGTTGCGTCACTTGATCTTGGGCGCATGGGCCGTGTGATCGAGATTGATCGCGCCAGCCGCTCGGCGCGGATCGAGGCGGGCGCGTTTGGCCCTGCACTGGAAGCACAACTCAAGCCGCATCATCTGACGCTGCGCCATTTTCCGCAGAGCTTTGAATTCTCGACGCTGGGGGGATGGATTGCGACGCGCTCGGGCGGCCACTTCGCGACGCTCTACACCCACATTGATGACTTCGTTCAGGCGATGGAGGTAGTGACCCCTGCGGGGCAATTCGCCACGCGGCGGCTGCCTGGTTCGGGCGCGGGGCCGCAGCCAGAGCGCCTGATGATCGGGTCGGAGGGGACGCTGGGCGTCATCACTTCGGCCGACATGCGGTTGCAGGATGCGCCGAAGTTCCGGGCGTCGGCGGCGATCCGCTTTGCTGACTTTCTGAGCGGAGCTGAGGCGGTGCGGGCATTGTCGCAATCCGGTTTGCATCCTTCCAACTGTCGCTTGATCGATGCGCAGGAGGCGCGCGGCACGGGCGCGGGCGACGGCAGTGCCTCAGTGCTCGTGCTCGGTTTTGAATCAGCGGACCATCCGCAGGATCACAAGCTCGCACGCGCGCTGGAGCTGGTGCGCGATCATGGCGGCCAATGGGATCCGCCCAGGCAGGGTGGCCATCGCGAGGGTGCGGCGGGGGCGTGGCGCGATGCTTTCCTGCGCGCGCCCTTCTGGCGGGAAGTGATCGTGCCGCTCGGCATCATCGTCGATACGTTTGAAACGGCGATCACGTGGGACCGCTTTGCCGGTTTCCACGCCAATGTCACTGCGCGCATGAAAGCGGCGATGCGCGCGGCAACCGGGCACGAGGGGCGCATCACGTGCCGGTTCACGCACGTCTATCCCGACGGCCCTGCGCCCTATTTCAGTTTTCAGGTGCCGGGGCGCTTTGCCGTTCTGATGGTGCAATGGCGCGCCATCAAAGAGGCGGCCAACGAGATTGTCGTCAACGAGGGCGGCACCATCACCCATCATCATGCCGTTGGGCGGGATCACCGGCCCGGCTATGGGCGCGAAGTACCGCCCCTCTTCATCTCCATGATGCAGGCGGCCAAGGCGGTGAGCGATCCTGCTGCCATTCTCAATCCGGGCGTGCTGTTTGATCCCGTGTCACGCGCCGTGGGCGTGACCGGCGCCATGGCGCGCTGACTTTATCTTCTGGAGCCTTCGCGATGCCGCAAAGCCTGACGCCGATCCTGTTGCTTGCCGTCTCCAACGTCTTCATGACGTTCGCGTGGTATGGCCATCTCAAGTTCAAGGAGCATCCGCTGTGGATCGTCATCCTGGCAAGCTGGGGCATTGCCTTCATTGAGTATTGCTTTGCGGTGCCTGCCAACCGCATCGGCCATGCGACCTATAGTGCCGCCGAACTCAAGACGATTCAGGAGATCATCACCCTGATCGTGTTTGCGGGGTTTGCCGTCTTTTATCTTGGCGAGACGTTACGCTGGAACCATCTGGCCGGGTTTGCCTGCCTGGTGGGCGCCGCGTTCTTCATCTTTCATAAGTGGTAGTGTTCGCCGTGCCCGCCATGTGCATGATCTGACGCAGGGTCGCAAGAAGCAGTGCGCCGAGCACCAGAACCAGCGCCAGGCTGATGGGCGACACGGGCGGGTTCTCAATCGCGCGGCGGGCAGCCTCTGCATTCACCTGCTCAACTCCGGCTCTGACCGGGTGGGCGAGGGCTGCGGCAGCCTCCCAGACTTCGACTACCGAGATCGGGCGCAAATTGGGGAGGGCGGCGACCTCGATCTCGGGCGGGCGCGGGATCGGGCGAAGCTCTGCCTCCTCGGCGCTTACTTGATGATCGCGGAAAAGGTCTTCGGGCGCGATGCGGGTTGGTTCAGCGAGGGCAGGCGCGGCAAAGGCTGCCAGAACCGCTACGGTCAGGGCCAGAACGGGGCGGAGCAGGGGGAGTGTCCCTTTTGACTGGCTGAGTTTCCGCTTACCTGTGGCCATGGCTTCCCCCGCTGATCTGTCATGCGGGCGCCATGTCGCGCGCGGAATGTGACAGCGTTGCCGCGACAATGCGGCAAAGTGCGGGCAGGGGGCCAGAAAGGCACGGTGTTGCACTTTTGCGTGTCCGTGAATCCTGTTAACTCCCGCCCGGTCCTTTTCCCGCATCGCGAGTGCGCCATGTCTGAACTGCCGAAGCATTTCCTGTCAAAGGCCATCAACCGCATCCAGCCGTCGCCGACGATTGCGGTGTCGCAGAAGGCGCGCGATCTGAAGGCCGCAGGGCGCGACGTCATTGGCCTTGGCGCAGGCGAGCCGGATTTCGATACGCCCGACAACATCAAGGAGGCGGCAATCGCCGCCATCCGCCGTGGCGAAACCAAGTATGGCCCCGTCGAAGGCATTCCCGAACTGCGCAAGGCGATTGCTGCCAAGTTCAAGCGCGAGAACGGCCTCGACTACAAACCGTCACAGACCTTTGTGGCGCCAGGCGGCAAGGCGATCATCTATTACGCGATGATGGCAACCCTCAATCCGGGCGATGAAGTCATCATCCCCGCGCCCTATTGGGTCAGCTATCCCGATATTGTGCTGCTGGCTGGCGCCAAGCCCGTGATCGTGAAGACGGGGCCAGAGAACGGCTTCCGTCTGACGCCCAAGGCGCTGTCGCGCGCGATTACGCGGCGCACGAAATGGATCATCCTGAATGCGCCCTCGAACCCGACCGGCGCCTGCTACAGCCAGGCCGACATGAAGGCGCTGACCGATGTGCTGGTGAAAAATCCGCATGTCTGGGTGCTGGCCGACGACATGTATGAGCATCTGATCTTCGACGGGTTCAAGTTCGTGACACCGGCGCAGGTCGAGCCGCGGCTTTATGAGCGCACACTCACCATGAATGGTGTCTCGAAGGCCTATGCGATGACGGGCTGGCGCATCGGCTATTGCGCGGGGCCGGAGCCGCTGATCCAGGCCATTGCCAAGCTGCAAAGCCAGGCAGCGACGCATGCATCGTCCATCGCGCAATGGGCAAGTGTTGAAGCGCTGAACGGGCCGCAGGATTTTCTGGCGCCGCGCGCCAAAGCATTCCAGGAGCGGCGTGACCTGGTGGTCTCGATGCTCAATCAGGCCAAGCACATCAAATGCCCCAAGCCGGAAGGCGCGTTCTATGTCTATCCGTCATGCGCGGGCGCGATCGGGCGCAAGGCGCCTTCTGGCAAGACGATTCGCTCTGACACCGATTTTGTCAGCGAGCTTCTGGAGGCCGAGGGCGTGGCCGTGGTGCAGGGTGAGGCGTTCGGCCTCTCGCCCTTCTTCCGCATCTCCTATGCCGCCAGCACGGAGCAGCTGGAGGAAAGCTGCAAGCGTATCCAGCGCTTTACCGCCTCGCTGCGCTGACGCTGCGCCAGCCGGGGGGCACAAGGTAAACGAAGCTGAATGAACACAGATGAACGCGGAAGGGATGTGCAATTCCCTTTCGCGGTCCTGCCGAATTGGCTAGTTTCGCCACCTGCCTCGTGGCCGTCCGGGCGCATTCTGCCCCGGGTGCTTTTGACGGATGTCGTAACCATGAAAGTGAAGTTTCTTGCGGCCAGCGCATTTGCTGCGCTGATTTTTGCGCCGGCTGCAAACGCGGCCACGCTTGAGGAAATGCGCGCAACCGCGCTTTCGAAGTGCACCGCTGAGACGGGCGGTGCGCCGGAAGCAACGGCGATGTGCGAGTGCATGCTGACCGGCGTTGACAATGCGCTCTCGGGTGATGACCTGACGCGCGTCTATATGCTCATGGTCGCTGATCCGCAGCCCGCGGATGACGCCGCCGCCGCCGCGATCGTCGGCATGGATGTCGCGAGCTTTACCCAGTGGTCGGCCGGCATTGAGCCGAAGTTCGGCGAGATCGCCATGCAGTGCATGCCCCAGCCGGAGCCCGCGCCCGAGACGCCGCCTGCGTCCGACACGCCGCCTGCGTCCGACACGCCGCCCGCGTCTGGCGGCCAGTAAGCCGAACGCACGTGCCTTTATCGGGAAAGGGCCTGGCGATGCCGGGCCCTTTTTCTTTCATGTAGGCCAAAGCCACTTGGCAGCTTCTTCGTCGGTGTCGAGCACATCGTCGAGCTCCAGCGCCTCTTTGCGCACCAGATAACGCGTGAAGGCGATGAAGAATATCGCGGCAGCGATGTTGACCACTTCGAAAAAGATGATCGCCTTGTCGAGCAGGATGAAGTCGGCCGGGGTCACGGCTGTCGAGCCGCGAATGGAAATCAGCATTGCGCCGAGAAAGTGAAAGACCAGCAGTGCCCAATAGGGCAGGAGCGGACTGTCTGATGCATCTTCCTTCGGGGTGTAGCAACGAACAATCTCGCGCATGGCCAGATAGGGGGCGACGAGATTGATGATGGGTATGAAGTGCGAGAACACGGCCCATTCCGGCGTTACCTTCGGTCTTGCGATGGAGAGCGCACGGGCATTGCGCGCCATCCGCCAAATCCACATCAGCGATCCGACGAAGGCGCCAAGCCAGATTGCCCGCGCAGCGGAATAGGCACTGGTCGCCCGCTCCCGACCTGTTTCGATGGCTGCCTTGAGGGCGTCAACCGAGGAAAAACCCCTGCTGGAAATGCCTTCGAGGATCGCGATGTCTCTGACGGCAAACCAGATGGACATGCCGCAGGTGATCATCATGCCTGTGTACAGCGTTCGTACTCTCAGCGTGAGACCCTGTGGGTAATGATACTCGCTGAAGTATTCGCGTCTCATGGGCGATCCACCGGCGCTTTGATCGAGGTCAGCCCATTCCGCTTGCGCTGCTGGCGTGCGGGCAGATCGAGGGTCAATCCGAAAAAGAGCAATCCTACGGGAAACAGAAGCGCACTTGAAGCATACTGGAACAGCGCGTCTGACGCTGGAGTCGGGCGGATGCCGTTCAACAACATCAAAATGAGCGCGCTGTCGATGACAGCAATGAACGCAGAAAAGGAAACGCAGAGCGGGATAAGGATTCGCGGCAGATCTTCGCCCTGCCTGGAACTTGCTCTCAGAACATCCCGCAATGCCACATACGGCCAAACAAAATTCAGAACTGGTGCGAGAAAAGAGACGAGCAGCATGCGCGGCGTGGTTTCAATCTTGGCATTTGATAGTTCACGTGCGTTTTCGGCCATGCGGTAAAGCCAGACGGCAATGGCCGTCCAGGAGAGTAGCCAGATCGCCCTGACTGCGTTGCTGACCAAGAGCATTGTTTCGTCGCCGCCCGCCCGTGCACTGCGCCGAAATGAATCACTGAGGGGCAGGAACGGCGTGTCCGCGCCCGGGCTTCCCCAGCTCGACGCCAGCGCACCGAACTGCCACGCGATGAGTGCAAGAATTGCGGCAATGCCCGTCCGCGCGGCGGCAGTCAGGAGCGCATCGGGAATGCGGCGATAAATATTCTCGATGATACCCATGTTCCCAATATATCCCCTGAAAACGCCATGAGAGCTCGATGCATGAGCATTGGCAACCGGTGTTTTCAAATTGCTGCGCTGCACCGAAGTTTGCGGCATTGCGCCTCTTGCCTTCCGGGCCAAACAGGCGTGACGATTGGGGCCGAACAAGGCTGCCCAACCACGGAGACGTGCCATGACCGGCAACGGGAAAGGAGCAAGGGGGCCACGCACTGTGGCCCTCGTGGGACCATATGCCAGCGGCAAGACGACGCTGCTGGAAAGTATTCTGGCCGTTACAGGCGCGACGACGCGCAAAGGTTCCGTTTCAGCGGGCAACAGTATTGGTGATTCAAGCCCGGAAGCCCGCGCCCATAAAATGAGTACAGAGCTCAACGTGGCCACCACCCAGTATCTGGGCGAGAGTTTCACGTTCCTTGATTGCCCCGGCTCGGTTGAATTTGCACAGGAAGCCCTGCACGCGCTGGAAGGTGCAGATGCCGCCGTGGTTGTCACGGAACCCGATGGCGCAAAGGCGCGCATGCTGCGGCCGCTTCTCAAACATCTTTCCGATCACGCCATTCCGCACTTCATCTTCGTCAACAAGATCGACAAGGCGCATGGCAGCATTCGCGAGCTTCTGGGCGCACTGGCGCCAGTGAGCGACCGCAAGCTGGTGTTGCGCCAGGTGCCGATCTGGAAGAACGAGATCGTCACGGGATTCATCGACCTCGCGCTCGACCGGGCTTTTGTTTACCGGGAACATGCGCCGTCTGAACTGATCGAGCGGCCCAAAGAAATCGACGAGCGCTTCCGTGAGGCACGCTATGAGATGCTGGAGCGGCTGGCCGACTATGACGACCATCTGATGGAGGAGCTGCTCTCTGACATCGAGCCACCGCGCGATGAAGTGTTCGCAGACCTGGCGCGTGAACTGGCGGAAGGTCTGATCGTGCCCGTGCTGATTGGCTCGGCGGAGCGCGACAATGGGGTGCGGCGCCTCCTGAAGGCCTTACGCCACGAAGTGCCCGAAGTGACGCGACTTGCGGCGCGGGCGGCAAAGGCGCTGCCCGAAGGTGCGGCGCGCATCGTCAAGACGATGCATACAACGGGGGGCAAGCTGTCGGTTGCGCGCGTGCTTTCCGGCACCATCAAGGATGGCGCAACTCTGCATGCAGCTGGCGGGGCGGAAGCGCGCATTGGCGGGCTCTTTTCCATGCTGGGCGCCAAGACCACCAAGATCAATGAGGCGCATGCAGGTGATCTCGTCGCCTTCGGGCGCCTGGAACCGATGCAGACGGGCGCGATCGTATCGCTCACCAAGGCCGGTCAGGCGGCTGATGCGCCGCCGTCACTGACGCCGGTGCATGCGCTGGCGCTTTCTGTCTCTGACCGCAAGGATGACGTGAAGCTGTCGCAGGCGCTGCACAAAATCTGTGAGGAGGATCTCTCGCTTGCCTATGTGCATCATCCCGAAACGCATGAGCTGGTTCTGTCGGGGCAGGGCGACATCCATCTGAAGGTCGCGCTGGAGCGGCTTGCCAACAGGTTCGGCATCAAGCTCACATCGCGGCCGCCGCGCATTCCCTATCGTGAAACGATCAAGAAGCCGGTGACGCAGCATGCCCGCCACAAAAAGCAGTCGGGCGGTCACGGCCAGTTCGGCGACATCACGGTCGAGATCAAACCACTGCCGCGCGGCAGCGGCATCGTGTTTGACGAGCGTGTGACCGGCGGCGCGGTGCCCAAGAGCTTCATTCCGGCGATTGAAAAGGGCGTGCGCGAGGCGATGCATGCAGGGCCGCTCGGCTTTCAGGTGGTTGATGTCGGCGTCACGCTGACGGACGGCAAGTATCATGACGTCGATTCATCGAACGAAGCCTTCATGATCACCGGGCGTCAGGCGATGCACGAAGGATTGCCGCTTTGCGCGCCGGTGCTGCTGGAGCCTGTGATGGCCGTGAAAATTCACGTGCCGTCAGATGCAACCAGCGCGGTCAACGGCATGGTGTCGTCTCGGCGCGGGCATATTCTGGGGTTTGATGCGCGCGACGGGTGGAGCGGGTGGGATGTGGTTGATGCCCATATTCCCGAAAGCGAACTTCACGGGCTGATCGTTGATCTGCGCTCGGCAACTTTGGGCGTGGGCACCTATACCGCCGTGTTCGACCATCTGCAGGAACTGACAGGCCGTCCGGCGGAGCAGGCGCTGGCGGCGGCAAAGGTGGCGTAATCGGCTGGTCTGGCAGGTCACGGCTGCTCGCGTATTCTTGCGGGAATTTCATGGTTTGCCATGAAACCAACGGCCCATGGCCGACGTAAAAGGTGCAACTGCCCCACCTTTCCGGAGAATCCCCATGCTCATCCGCCGCCCCAAGAGCTGGGAAATGCCTGAGCGTCGGGCGACGCCAGAATCCCTGTTTCTCAACCGCCGCGCGCTTATCAAGGGGGCAGGCGCCATTGCGGCTGCATCCCTCGTGGCGGGGTGCGATGAGATGGTCACCAGTGCGCGGGCGCAGGCGGGCGATGATCCCTCTTCGGGCCTTTATCCGTTTGCGCGCAATGACCGCTATCAGCTTGACCGGTCTTTGACCGATGAAGAGGTCGCCTCGACCTACAACAATTTCTACGAATTCGGATCGCACAAGCGCATCTATGAGGCGGCGCAGGCGCTTCCCATCCGCCCGTGGGACATCGTGATCGACGGCGAAGTCGAGCGGGTGCGCACGATTTCATTCGATGATCTTATTGCCCAGATGCCGCGGGAAGAGCGGCTTTATCGCCACCGTTGCGTCGAGGCGTGGTCGATGGCGGTGCCGTGGTCGGGCTTTCCCATGCGTGCGCTCGTTGAATTTGCGCGGCCGCTCGGCAGTGCGGGCTACGTCCGCATGGAGACGTTTCACAATCCCGAGATCGCGCCGGGTCAGCGGCAGAGCTGGTATCCGTGGCCCTATGTCGAGGGGCTGACGATTGCCGAGGCGACGCACGACCTCGCCTTCCTCGTTACCGGCGTTTATGGCAAGCCGCTGAAGCGCCAGTTCGGTGCGCCGCTGCGTCTGGCGTTGCCGTGGAAGTATGGCTTCAAGTCGATCAAGTCGATTGTGCGCTTTACTTTCACGCGCGAGCGGCCGGTTTCGTTCTGGACCGAGATTCAAGGTTCCGAGTATGGCTTCTGGGCCAACGTGAACCCGGAGGTGCCGCATCCGCGCTGGAGCCAGGCGACGGAAGAGGTGCTGGGCACGGATGAGCGTGTTCCCACTCTCATCTATAACGGCTATGGTGCCGAAGTTGCTTCGCTCTATGCCAACATCGTTGGCGAGGAACTGTTCCGCTGAATGACGCCGCCGGCACTTGTAATCTTTGATTGTGACGGCGTGCTGGTGGACAGCGAGGCGATTGCCAATGACACGCTGGCAGAGGCGCTGACGGCGCTGGGCTTGCCCATGAGCGGGGCCGAGGCGCGGCGGCGCTTTGTCGGCCTTTCCTTTGCCAGTGTCTGCCGGAAGCTGACCGAGGAGCATGGGCTTGAGCTGCCTGCAGGCTGGGCCGACGAGGTTGAAGCGCGCGACTTCGCGGCATTCCGCGCGCGGCTGAAGCCTGTGCCGGGTGTGCGCCAATTGATTGCGGCAGTTGATGCGGCGGGCATCAAGAAATGTGTCGCCTCGTCCGGCTCATTTGCCAAGATGGATGTCACGCTGGGCGTTACGGGACTTCGGCTCCATTTCGACGGCGCAATCTTCAATTCATCGCAGGTGGCGCGCGGCAAGCCGGCGCCCGACCTTTTCCTGCATGCGGCGCGAATGATGGGCGTGCCACCGGAACAGGCGCTTGTGATTGAAGACAGTGTCTATGGCGTTATGGGCGCGCGGGCCGCGGGCATGCGTGTGATCGGCTATTGCGGCGATCCCGCAACGGACCGCACTGCGCTGGCAAGCGCAGGCGCGGAGATTGTCACCGGCATGGCAGAAGTGCCGCGCCTGATCGGAATCGGCTGATTACTCGGCGGCCTGCACGGCATGCGCGTGATGGGCATGCGCGATGAATTTTTCCGCTTCCAGTGCTGCCATGCAGCCCATGCCGGCGGCGGTGACGGCCTGGCGATAGACCTTGTCGCGCACATCGCCCGCCGCAAACACGCCGGGAATGGAGGTCGCCGTCGAGTCCGGCCGCGTCAGGATGTAGCCCTCAGCGTCCATGTTGAGCTGGCCGGTAAAGAGCTGCGTTGATGGCACATGGCCGATGGCGACAAAGAGACCGTCCGCCGGGATGGTGCGGCGTTCGCCGGATTTCAGATTGCGCACCACAACGCCCGTTACCGACACGGGATCCTTTGTGCCCTCAAGATCGTCAACCACACTGTCCCACACGACACTGATCTTGGGGTGGGCCAGCAAACGCTGCTGGTTCATCTTGTCGGCGCGCAATTCATCGCGACGGTGAATGAGCGTAACCTTGCTGGCGAAATTGGTAAGGAACAATGCCTCCTCCACCGCCGTGTTGCCGCCGCCGACAACAGCAACCTGCTTGCCACGGAAGAAAAAGCCATCGCAGGTGGCGCAGGCCGAAACGCCATGGCCCTGGAATTTCTGTTCGGCTTCGATGCCCAGCCAGCGCGCCTGTGCGCCGGTCGCGATCACCAGCGCATCGCACGTATAGACCGTGCCGCTGTCGCCGGTCAGGCGGAAGGGGCGCGCCGACAACTCCGCTTTCACGATCACATCATCGGCAAAGTCGACGCCCAGATGCTCGCACTGGCCCTTCATCTGCTCCATCAGCCACGGGCCCTGAATGGGCGCAGCGAAACCCGGATAGTTTTCAACTTCCGTCGTGATGGTGAGCTGGCCGCCAGGCTGGAGACCCGCAACAACCAGCGGCTTCAGCATCGCGCGCGCAGCATAGATGGCGGCGGTATAGCCGGCCGGGCCAGAACCGAGGATGAGAACAGAGACGTGACGCGTGGACATGATTGAACCGAAGGTCAGAGGATTTCAGTCTAGATAGGAAGTTTGGGCGCGGGCTGCAATCACCACACTGTGACAGGTCAAAGCCTTGCCTCTTCGCGGATTTTGGCGGCGATCCGCGCGGTTTCCCGCAACGGCGCGTAATTCCAGTGCTCGAGTGCGCCAGTAAAGGGGCGGGCGATTCCCCGGCGGATCAGCTCTGCCTTGAACGAATCGAATTTGGGCTTGCCGCCATCCAGCGTGATCAGGTGCACGGGCGCGCCGGTGGCGGCGGCCTCGGTCATCATGGCGACCGAGTCCTCTGTCACCAGAATGGCGTCGGCGTGGGCAAGGAGGCCGATATAGGGATTTGCGCCTGTGCCATCCCAGACAAAGGCGGAAGTGTCCTGCAATGCTGTGCGGATGATGCGCGCCGCAGATTCCGGCGTGCGGCGTGACAGCGTGACCATCAGTGACGCGCCGCCATGCGCCAGCGCGGATAATTGCTGTGCGATGGTGGCGGCGCGCACATCGCTCAGCCGATGGGCCTTCGAGTTGCCGCCAATCAGAACGGCGACGCGCGGCAGAGGCAGGCCCGCAAACCGGGCGGCGAATTCGTTACGTGCCCTTGCCAAAGCGGCGTCGCTGATGCGATGCGGCGCGCCGATGACAGGAAAGACGTTTGGCCCCTCAACATTGTCATGCAGCGGCGGCACCACAAGATCGAAGGCATCAAGGCGGAAACGCGGCGCTTGCGTCTGCACCGTGAATGTTCTGCCGCCCGAAAGTTTCTTTACCGCAATGCTGACGGGAATGCTCTGCCGCCCGGTGCCAATCAGGATGCGCGGCCATGGCGGCGTGATTGCCGACGAGCCTGCCGCCAGCTTTGCCGGAACATTTTCCGGAATGCGCGGCGCGAAGAGCGACCAGGGGAAGCGGAAGCGCACGCGCTTCACGACAAAGGGCAGACCCAGCGCCTCGGCCAGGCCGATCCCCTGATTTTCCATGCCGGCATGGCCCTCGCTGACGACCCAGATGGCAGGCGCAGCATCAGGATCAGGCAAAGACTCGCCACCGGACGCTGATCCATTTGATTGCGTGCTGTGTGACGGAGGCGTCATTATGCTGCGATCTGGCGAAACATTGTTGCTGACTTTGCAGACTTTCTCACTAAGATGGGACCAGTTCTTTCCCGGGCACAAGCCTGTTCCGGCCGTCTCAAGACCCTTCATAGGGGAAAACCATGCAGCGTATCAAACTTGATGCCATTGACCGGCGCATCCTCTCTGAACTGCGCGACGACGGGCGCATCACCAATGTGGAACTGGCGCGCCGGGTGAAAATTTCGCCGCCGCCCTGTCTGCGCCGCGTGCGTGCGCTGGAGGAGGCGGGCTTCATCAAGGGCTATCACGCTGATCTGGATGCACGCCTTCTGGGCTATGAGGTGACGGTGTTCGTCATGGTCGGGCTGTCAACGCAGGCGGACGCTGATCTGCGCGCGTTTGAAGATCAGGTGCGCGGCTGGCCGATCGTGCGCGAGTGCTACATGCTCAATGGCGAGATCGACTTCATCCTGAAATGCGTGGCGCATGATCTGTCGTCGTTCCAGACCTTCCTGACGGAAGAGCTGACGCGCGCGAAGAACGTGTCGAGCGTGAAGACCTCGCTCATCGTGCGCACGTCCAAGGACGAGCCGGGCGTTCCCGTCGAGCCGCTGAAGCAGCCGGGCTGAGATTGAGCGACACGCCTTCCTCGCATGACGGCGGCGTTTTCTCGCCCGCGTTGTTCCGGCATCAGGATTTTGTGCGGCTCTGGCTCGCGCAGGTGGGCAGCGCCTTTGGCAGCCGCATCACGCGCACGGCGCTTCCGGCTATTGCGATCCTCACGCTTGCGGCAAGCCCCAGCGAAGTGACCGCGATGTCGGTGCTGGGCCTTATCCCCGGCGCCATCATCGGCATTGCGGCAGGCGCGATGATCGACCGCGCGCGCAAGCGGCGGGTAATGGTGGCGGCAGATCTTGCGCGCGCGTTTCTCGTGCTGCTGGTGCCGGTGGCGGCTTTGATGAGCCTCTTGTCGATGCCGCTTCTCTATGCGGTGTCGTTTCTGGTGGGCGCGGCGACTTCCCTGTTCCAGCTTGCCAACAGCGCCTATGTGCCGGTGCTTGTGGGGCGCGATCATCTAATCGAGGCGAACTCAAAGCTTGGCGCTACAGATTCGGCAGCAGAGATCACCGGCCCTGCGGCGGCGGGCATTCTGATCGAGTGGCTGACCGCGCCGGTAACGATGGTGATTGACGCTTGCACCTATCTCTGGTCGGCGTTGATGCTCGGGCGCATCCGCGTGCGGGAGGCGCCGGGCGGCGCGACTGAATCACCCGCACATGATGATGTTCCGATCTCCGGCATGTGGGCCGGTGTGGGCATTGCGCTGAGGCACCCCTTGCTGCGGCCTCTGCTGCTGGCCGAGATTCCGCGTGCGGCCTATGTCGGCGCACTCATCTCGCTCTACATGTACTACGTGCTGGAAACGCTTTCGCTGTCGCCGGGCATGGCGGGCATCATTATCGGCTTTGGCGGTGTTGGTGCGCTTTTCGGTGCGATGATTGCGAACTCGCTGCCACGGCTCTTTGGTTTCGGGCCGGCGATCATCCTGACCGCTTTGGTGGGCGAGGCGGCGGCCCTTCTGATCCCTCTGTCGGCCGAGGGGCTGACGGTGCCGCTCCTGATTGCGCACCAGCTGATCGGTGACGCGTTTTTAATGGCGCATCTCGTGCTGGTGATGAGCCTGCGTCAGGCGGTGGCGCCGCGCCAGGCGCTGGCGCGGGTCAACGGCGCATTTGCCGCGATGCAGGGATTGATGCTGCCGGTCGCTGCTGTCTGCGTCGGCTTTCTGGCCGAAGCGGTGGGCGTGACTGTGACAATGTGGATTGCCACCGGGATCGGCATGCTCGCGCCCGTCATTCTGGCAACGCGCGGGATGATGGGGCTTCAACGGCTTAGTTGATGAATGCCCACCCACGTCAACCGTCACAACCCTGCCATTCTTGACAGGCAAGTCTGAGGCGAGTGAGGTTGCCAATCTGGCGCGGATGTCGCGCCTTGGGGAGGGAGTTGTCCCATGTTCTGGCGCGCAGTTGTTTCCGCGTGGCGCAGTGTCATCTCGATCTTGATGGCGTTCGCGCTGCTCATTCTCTCCTTCATCTACTGGCCGGAGCAGCTCAACACGACGCTGGAGGTGTCGGGCACGATCCGCGACTTCCTGCTGGCCCATGTCGGCGAGGATGCCCAGACGCAAATTCTGGCCAAGGAAGTGCTGACCGAAGAGAAGATCACGATGGCGATCCTCTTCCTCGTCTCGCGGCTTTTCATCCTGACGGCGCTGATCTTCGTCTTCCAGCTGCTTTATGAGCTGGTGTTCGGTCGCAGCCGCCGCGAAGCGTGAGCGTCAGACGAACGCGACCTTGATGATCTCGTAGGAGCGTGCGCCGCCCGGTGCGGCCACCTCCACGCTGTCGCCAACCGTTTTGCCGATCAGCGCGCGCGCCAGCGGCGATGAGATCGAGATGCGCTTCTGTTTCACATCCGCTTCATAGTCGCCGACGATCATGTAGGTCGATTTCGCGTCCGTGTCTTCGTCCACCAGCGTGACGGTTGCGCCGAAGCGCACGATCTTGCCAGTGAGCTTCGCGGGGTCGATCACCTGCGCGCGCGCCAGGATGTCATCAAGCTCGAGGATGCGGCCTTCGATAAAGCCCTGACGCTCTTTCGCCGCGTGATATTCCGCGTTCTCGCTCAGATCGCCGTGGGCGCGCGCCTCGGCAATGGCCTTGATGATGGCGGGGCGCTCCTCGTGCTTGAGGCGGCGCAGCTCCTCTTCCATCCGGGCAAGGCCAGGGGCAGTCATCGGCACCTTGTCGCTCATCTCTGCAAGCTCTTTCAGGCGAGGGGAAAAGCGGGAAATGCCAGCCCGCGCCGCGACGCAAGCGTCTGCGGCCTCAAGGCTGGCACCGGAAAGTTAACGCATGGGGCGATGGCCCCTTGCCCCTAACTGTAGGATTGGAGGGGCGCGACTTCAAGACTGCCCGACCGCACCGAGGCGATGCCCTGGGTCGCAGCAATGGCGCCCGCCACGGTCGTGTAATAGGGGATTTTCAGCATCAGGGCCGAGCGGCGGATCGACATTGAGTCCTTCAGGGCCTGCACGCCTTCGGTCGTGTTGAAGACCAGATGGACGTTGCCGTTTTTCATTTCATCCACAATGTGGGGGCGGCCCTCCAGCACCTTGTTGACGACTGCAACGTCGAGGCCCTGATCCTTCAGGAACTTCTGGGTGCCGCGGGTGGCAATCACCTTGAAGCCCATGTCGAGCAGCTGGCGCACGGGCGCAATCACGGCATCCTTGTCGTCATTCTTGACCGAGACAAACACGGTCCCCGATTGCGGCACCTTGGTGCCGCCGCCGATCTGGCTCTTGGCGAAGGCGCGGTCGAAACTGGTGTCGAGGCCCATGACTTCGCCGGTCGATTTCATTTCGGGGCCGAGCACGGTGTCCACGCCGGGGAAGCGCGCGAAGGGGAAGACCGCTTCCTTGACCGCGATATGCTTCAGGACTTTGCGCTTCAGATTGAACGAGGCGAGTGCTTCACCCGCCATCACGCGCGCGGCGATGGCGGCAAAGGGATAGCCGACGGTCTTGGCGACAAACGGCACGGTTCGGCTCGCGCGCGGATTGACCTCCAGCACATAGATGTCATTGCCCTGCACGGCGAACTGCACATTCATCAGACCGACGACATTCAACGCGCGGGCAAGCGCCACCGTCTGGCGTTCGATCTCGGCGACAATCGCGGGTGCGAGCGAGTGGGTGGGCAGTGAGCAGGCGCTGTCGCCGGAGTGGATGCCCGCCTCCTCGATGTGCTCCATCACGCCTGCGATGAACACGTCGTTGGCATCGGCAATCGCATCGACATCCACCTCAACGGCATGGTTGAGGTAATGGTCGATCAGAACCGGATTGTCGCCAGTGATGAGGAAAATGTCGGTGGAAGCCAGCGCGTCGCGCATCTCCGGCTCGTCGCGCACGATCTTCATGCCGCGGCCACCCAGCACATAAGACGGGCGGATGACGACCGGATAGCCGATCTCTGCGGCGATCTGATAGATGCCCGCCTCCGTCATTGCGGTGCCGTTCTTCGGCTGACGCAGACCGGTTGCATTCAACACTTCCTGAAAACGCTTGCGGTCTTCGGCGGCGTCAATCGCATCGGGCGAGGTGCCAAGGATCGGAATGTTGGCGGCCTGAAGAGCGTGGGCAAGCTTCAGCGGTGTCTGGCCGCCAAACTGCACAATGACGCCTGCGAGCGTGCCCCTCGACTGTTCCACACGACAGATCTCGATCACGTCTTCGGCAGTCAGCGGCTCGAAGTAGAGGCGATCAGATGTGTCGTAGTCGGTAGAGACGGTTTCCGGGTTGCAGTTGACCATGATGCTCTCTGCGCCCGCCTCGCGCATGGCGAAGGCGGCGTGGACGCAGCAATAGTCAAACTCGATGCCCTGACCGATGCGGTTGGGGCCGCCGCCCAGGATCATCACCTTGCGGCGCGCGCTGGGCTCCGCCTCGCACTCAACATGACCGCCCGCAGGCATCTCATAGGTCGAATACATATAGGGCGTTTTGGCGGCGAACTCGGCGGCGCATGTGTCGATGCGCTTGAAGACTGGATGGATGTTCAGCGCTGTGCGGCGTGCGGCCACCTGCGCCTCGGTCATACCGGAAAGTTTTGCAAGGCGCTTGTCGGCAAAGCCCATGGCTTTGAGCGCACGCAATTCTTCTGCGTCATCGGGCAGGCCATGGGCGCGCACGCCATTTTCTGCATCAATGATCTCGCGCATGCGTTCGATGAACCACGGATCAAAGGCGCAGGCCGCGTGAATGTCATCCGTGCTCATGCCATGGCGCAGCGCCTGCGCAACGACACGAATGCGATCAGGCGTGGGTTTCGCCAAAGCGGCGCGGATGGCATTGGCATCATCGCCACGGCCAAGGCCCGCAATCTCGATCTCATCAAGACCAGACAGTCCGGTTTCGAGTGAGCGCAGCGCCTTTTGCAGCGATTCATGGAAGGTGCGGCCAATCGCCATCGCCTCGCCAACGGATTTCATCGAGGTTGTCAGGCCATCATCGGCGCCGGAGAATTTTTCAAAGGCAAAGCGCGGAATTTTGGTGACAACGTAATCAATCGTCGGCTCGAACGACGCAGGCGTTGCGCCCGTAATGTCGTTCATCAGCTCGTCCAGCGTATAGCCGACGGCCAGCCGCGCGGCGACCTTGGCAATCGGAAAGCCGGTCGCCTTGGAGGCAAGGGCCGACGAGCGCGAGACGCGCGGGTTCATCTCGATCACGACGAGGCGGCCATCGCGCGGGTTGACCGCGAATTGTACGTTCGAGCCGCCGGTCTCCACGCCGATCTCGCGCAAACACGCAATCGAGGCGTTGCGCATGATCTGGTATTCGCGGTCGGTCAGCGTGAGGGCAGGGGCAACCGTGATGGAGTCGCCCGTGTGCACGCCCATCGGGTCGATGTTTTCGATGGAGCAGATGATGATGCAGTTGTCGGCGCGGTCGCGCACGACTTCCATCTCGTACTCTTTCCAGCCGAGAACAGATTCCTCGACCAGCACTTCACCCACCGGCGAGGCATCAAGGCCGCGCTCGATGATGGCCTCGAACTCCTCCACATTGTAGGCGATGCCGCCGCCCAGACCGCCCAGCGTGAAGCTGGGGCGGATGATGGCGGGGAGTTTCACGAACTCCAGCGCGGCGCGCGCCTCGGCCATCGACGTTGCGATGCGCGAGCGCGGCGACTCGAGGCCAATGCGGTCCATCGCATCACGGAAGAGGAGACGGTCTTCGGCCTTTTCAATCGCCTCGGCCTTGGCGCCGATCAGCTCCACGCCATAGCGTTCCAGCACGCCCTGCTTGACGAGCGACATGGCGGTATTGAGCGCCGTCTGTCCGCCCATCGTCGGCAGGATGGCAAAGCCACCTTTCACCAGCGGGCGTTCGCGCGCGATGATCTTTTCAACGAACTCGGGCGTGATCGGTTCGATGTAGGTCGCGTCGGCCACGCCGGGATCGGTCATGATCGTGGCGGGGTTCGAGTTGACGAGGATGATGCGATAGCCCTCGGCCTTCAGCGCCTTGCAGGCCTGCACGCCGGAATAGTCGAACTCGCACGCCTGCCCGATGACGATGGCGCCAGCGCCGATGATGAGAATGGCTTCAATGTCTGTGCGGCGGGGCATGGCTAGTTCCGCTTCTCCATCGCATCGGCAAAACGCTTGAAGAGATAATGGCTGTCCTGCGGGCCGGGGGAAGCCTCCGGGTGGTATTGCACGCTGAAGACGGGGCGGTCGGTAAACGCAAGGCCGCAATTTGTGCTATCGAACAACGACACATGCGTTTCCTTCACGTTGGCGGGCAGTGTGGCCGCATCCACCGTGAAGCCGTGGTTCATCGAGGTGATCTCGACCTTTTCGGTCGTCAGGTCTTTCACGGGATGATTGGCGCCGTGATGGCCCTGATGCATCTTCTTCGTGCGTGCGCCCGCGGCCAGCGCCAGCATCTGATGGCCAAGGCAGATGCCGAACACCGGAATGGACGAATTGATGAGCGCCTTGATGACGGGCACCGCATAGGTTCCGGTTGCGGCCGGATCGCCGGGGCCGTTCGACAGGAAAATGCCGTCGGGCTTGTGGCGCAGCACATCTTCGGCACTGGCAGAGGCGGGCACGACAATGACTTCCGCGCCAATCGCGCCGAGCGAGCGCAGGATGTTGCGCTTGATGCCATAGTCGATGGCGACGACTTTGAACTTCGGCTTTTCCACTTTGGCAAAGCCCTTGCCATGCGCCCACAGGCCCTCGGCGAGTGCGTAGCTCTGCGTGCAGGTCACATCCTTGGCGAGGTCCATGCCGACAAGGCCGGGCCAGTCGCGCGCCATCTTGAGAAGGGCGGGCACATCAAACTTGCCGTGAGGATCGTGGGCGATCACGCCGTTGGGCATGCCGTTCTCGCGGATGAAGCGTGCGAGCCTGCGCGTATCAATGCCGGAAATGCCGATGATGTTGCGCGATGCCGCCCAGGCGGGCAGGGGCGTGGCGTTGCGGTAGTTGGACGGCGCCGTGACGGGCGCGCGCAGGATCATGCCGCGCACGACAGGATTGGCGCTCTCGTCATCCTCGGCGTTGGTGCCGACATTGCCGATATGGGGAAAGGTGAAAGCGATAATCTGACCCGCGTAAGACGGGTCGGTCAGGATTTCCTGATAGCCGGCCAGCGCCGTGTTGAAGCAGATCTCGCCCACTTTCACGCCGGTGGCGCCAAAGCCCTCGCCCTCAAAGACCTGCCCGTCGGCAAGAACGATGAGTCCTGTCGGCGCCCTTCTGGCTGGTCTCGTTGCGGGTGCCGTCATGCGTGTTCTCCAGCCGCGCGCGCCCATGGCTTCGCGCCCGGAAAACGGGGGCTGGCGAAGACAGGCGACTCGGTTTGTGAGGCGAAGTCGAAGCTGTAAATCAGAGGACGGGGGGCGCGTCAAGCATCTCGCTAGAAAGCTTTTCCAAGCAATTACAACGCGTTACGAGATTGCGTGTTGCATTGCGAAATGGACATGCTTGGATTAAAGTCCCCGCCTTTCGCAGGTACCCGGCCCGGCCGGTCTGCCCCACTGATTGCAGTTATCCCATGTCCAGCTCTTCTGCCCTTCGCACCCTGTTTTCGGATGCGCTCAAAGACGCACTCAAGGCGCGCGAGGCCCGCAAGGTTTCGACGCTGCGCCTGATCCTTGCTGCGCTGAAGGACCGTGACATTGCCGCCCGCACCGAGTCCAACCGCGAGGGCGTGGGCGATGACGACATTCTGGCGCTCCTCCAGAAGATGATCAAACAGCGCGATGAAGCCATCGAGACCTATGAGACGGCGGGCCGCATCGATCTGGCCGAGCAGGAGCGCGAAGAACGCGCGATCATTTCGTCGTACCTGCCCAAGCAGATGAATGCTGATGAGGCGCGCTCGGCGATTTCGGAACTGATCTCTGAACTCGGCGCCAAGGGCCTGCGTGACATGGGCCGCACGATGAACGAGCTGAAGTCGCGTTTTGCCGGAAAGATGGATTTCGGCAAGGCCAGCGCGATGGTCAAGGAATTGCTGACCGCCTGACGTTTCTGCCTGTCCCGGCCTTTTCCGGGCAGGCGATGCCCGGAGGCTCCTGATGGCGTTGCCCGACAGCTTCATCGAAGAGGTGCGCGCGCGCACCCGCATCGTTGAAGTCGTCGGCGCGCGTGTAAAGCTTTCGCGCCGCGGCCGCCAGCACTGGGGTCTCTGCCCCTTCCACAATGAAAAGACGCCCAGCTTCTCGGTCAGCGAGGAGCGCGGCTTCTATCACTGCTTCGGCTGTGCGGCGCATGGCGATGCGTTCCGCTTTTTGATGAATACGGAGGGTCTTTCCTTCCGCGAATCCGTGGTGCGGCTGGCTGAGCGGGCGGGCCTGCGCGTGCCCGACGAGACGCCGGAAGATCGCGCGCGCGAGGAAGAGCGCAAGACATCGCTTGATGTGCTGGAAGAGGCATGCGCGTTCTTTGAAGCGCGCCTGAAGGAAAAGGATGCGGGGCCAGCACGCGCCTATCTGCGCTCGCGCGGGCTTAATGCCGAAACCGTATCGGCCTTCCGCATCGGCTATGCGCCCGACAGCCGGATTGCATTGAAGGCCCATCTTGCAGCCAAAGGCATCTCGCAGGCCCAGATGGCCGAAGCCGGATTGCTGACGCGGCCGGAGGAGGGTGAGCCGGGCGATCTTTTCCGCAACCGCATCACTTTTGCGATCCGCGACCAGCGCGGCAAGGTTGTCGGTTTTGGCGCCCGCACGCTGTTGCCGGATGGCAAGCCGAAATATCTCAACTCGCCAGACAGCGCCGTCTTCCACAAGGGCCAGACGCTTTTCAATATCGACAAGGCGCGCAAGGCAGCGTTCGAGCGTCAGGCTGTCATCGTGGTTGAAGGCTATCTCGACGTGATTGCGCTGGCGCAAGCGGGCATTGCGCATGCGGTTGCGCCACTGGGCACAGCGCTGACCGAAGAGCAGCTGATCCTTCTCTGGAAAATGGCGCCGGAACCGTTTGTCTGTCTTGATGGCGATGCGGCAGGCCAGAAGGCCGCTGCGCGCGCCATGGAACGCGCGATCCCGATGCTGCGCGCGGGCCAGTCGCTGCGTTTCGTGATGATGCCGGAAGGTGTCGATCCTGATGATCTCGTGCGCAAGCAGGGGATCGGTGCGATGCAGAAGGCGCTGGATGGCGCCAAGCCCCTCATCGACATGTTGTGGGAGACGCAGGTTTCCGGCGCCGACATCTCGACGCCAGAGCGTCGCGCAGCGCTGGAGGGCAAGCTCCTCTCGCTGGTGAGCGGCATCGGTGACGAGACCGTGCGGGAGCATTACCGGCGGGAGCTGAAGGATCGCCTGTTCGGCCTGTTCCGCCCTTCCAGACCTGCCGCAGGCGCGCGCGAGGGCAGGGCAAGCCCGTCATCGCAGCGCCGGAGCAGCCAGGGTTGGGGGGGCGCCAGCACCCGCACCGGCAATGGCCGGGAAAGGTTTGGCCGGTTCGAGCCAGAGCCGCCCAATCCGGCAAGTCTTAAATCCTCGTCGCTGGCGCAGCGGGCGCGGGCGCAGGAAAATGGCCGGAAATCTGCGGAAATTCCGGCGCGCGCGAGCCTGCTTCTGGCGATCCTTGTGCGTCATCCGTGGCTTCTTGATCGCCATTATGAAGAGGTGGAGCAGCTTTCCTTCGCCGAAGGCCCCGCCGAGCAGCTGCGGCACGAGCTTTTGGCCATGGCGGCCAGCCGGGCGGCAAGCGGGGAAGCGCTTGACACGGCAGCCGTTCAAGACCATTTGGCACGTTTGGGATTTGCCCTGGACAAGCCGCCTTTGACCGCGACGCCGCTCTCCGTCTTCCCGTTTCTGGCCGAAAACGCCGAACCGGGCCTTGCCGAAGAGGGCTGGCGCGAAACCCTGTTGCTCCACCGCCGGGTGACCGTGCTGGAGGAGGAGCTGCGGGCGGCGCGTCAGGCCTATGCGGCAAATGCCAATGAAGATACGGAAGCGCGGCTGCGTCTGGCCGAACGTGAACTGGAGCGGATGAGCGAAGAGGATCGCGCAAAGCACGCCCAGGACGGCATCGTTTTCTGAATACCCCCCTTTCTTTGCCCGCCAATCAGCCGGGCGCCTGACTGCAAGCAGACACAATGGCCAAGAAGACCGAAACCAAAGCAGCCAAATCCAAGCCCAAGGCAAAGCCGGCAGCCGCCAAAGCGGTCAAGCCTGCGGCAAAGCCTGCCGCGAAGGATGCCAAGGCGAAGGAAAAGGAAAAGCCGAAGGCCGCCGTCAAGGCGCCGGTGGTGAAGGCCGCGCCTGCTGCTGCGTCCAAGGCGGCTGCCAAACCAGCGGCCAAGCCGGACGCCAAGGCCCCCGCCGCTGCTGCCAAGGCCAAGCCCGAAGCAAAGGGCCCCGAAGCAAAGGGCAAGGTGAAGACCGATCCCAAGATTGCGGCCGACAACAAGGCGCTGATTGCCAAGGCTGCGCAGAAGACGAGTGCGGCGGCGCAGGGCAAACCTGTCAAAGCCTCACAGGCGCAGGCCGGAAAGAAGGGCGAGGCCCAAACCGGCGCCGCAGCGCCCACCGATCCGTCCGATCAGCCGCTGCTTGATCTGTCGGATGCCGCCGTCAAGAAGATGATCACGCGCGCCAAGCAGCGCGGCTATGTCACCTATGACGAGCTGAACAAGGTCCTGCCGTCCGAGCGCGTCTCGTCGGAGCAGATCGAAGATACGATGTCGATGCTCAATGAAATGGGCATCAACGTCATCGAGAGCGAGGAGCAGGACGAGCAGGCCGCCGAGGGCGGTGCGCTGGTCAAGGAAGAGACGCCCGCCAAGGAAGTCGAGGAAGTTGACCGCACGGATGACCCGGTGCGCATGTATCTGCGCGAGATGGGTTCGGTTGAGCTTCTGTCGCGCGAAGGCGAAATCGCGATTGCCAAGCGCATCGAGGCTGGCCGCGAGACGATGATCGGCGGGTTGTGCGAAAGTCCGCTGACTTTTGAAGCGATCATCCAGTGGCGCGATCAGCTGCTGGAAGGCAAAGTGCTGCTGCGCGAGATCATTGATCTTGACGCAACCTATGGCGGCGGGCCGGAGCCGGGCGACCCCGGCATTCCCGGCGATGAGCCGCCGCCGCCGCCCGCCATCGTGATCCCCAAGCCGCAGCCCGTGGTGCAGCCGCAACCGGCGTCGCAGGCTCAGCCGGGCGCCGAGCCGGTGCTGGGCGAAGACGGCCAGCCCCTGCCGCCCGCCGAAGATGATTACGAGGACGACGAAAACAACGTCTCTCTGGCGGCGATGGAAGCAGCGCTCAAGCCCATCATCCTTGAGAAGCTGGAGCAGATTGCGGCCACCTACAAAAAGCTCGACCGCCTGCAGAATGCGCAGGTGGAAGCGCAGCTGCAACGCGATGATCTTTCTTCGGGGCAGGAGCGCCGCTTCAAGAAGCTGCGCCAGGAGATTGTTGATCTCATCAAGACGATCAAGCTGCACAACGGGCGCATCGAAAAGCTGGTTGAGACGATCTATGGGCTTAACCGCGAACTGACCGGGCTTGAAGGCAAGCTCTTGCGCCTTGCCGAAGCGCATGGCGTGCCGCGCTCTGCCTTCCTGAAAGAGCATTTCGGCAATGAGCTTGATCCCGAATGGGCGCGCCGCGTGGGCCGCCTGACGGGCGTTGGCTGGAAGGATTTCGTTACCGAAGAGCGCGAGAAAATCCGCGATCTGCGCGCCGAGATCCAGAACATTGCACAGAAATCGCGCCAGCCGATTTCCGAATTCCGCCGCATCGTGCAGACGGTGCAGAAGGGCGAGCGCGAGGCGCGTCAGGCGAAAAAGGAAATGGTGGAGGCGAATCTCCGCCTCGTCATTTCAATTGCCAAGAAATACACGAACCGCGGCCTGCAGTTCCTGGACCTGATCCAGGAGGGCAATATCGGTTTGATGAAGGCAGTGGACAAATTCGAGTACCGCCGCGGTTACAAATTCTCGACCTATGCCACGTGGTGGATCCGCCAGGCGATCACGCGTTCGATTGCCGATCAGGCGCGCACGATCCGCATTCCCGTGCACATGATCGAGACGATNNNNTTCATCGAGGACAAGAACGCGATCCTGCCGATTGATGCGGCGATCCAGTCAAATCTGCGTGAGACCACCACGCGCGTGCTGGCGTCGCTCACGCCGCGCGAAGAACGCGTGCTGCGCATGCGCTTTGGCATCGGCATGAACACCGATCA
>DEIC01000090.1 GCA_002352285.1 Alphaproteobacteria bacterium UBA2784
GAGGGCGTGATGGTCGCCGAACGTATTGCGGGCAAGAAAGATGTGCACCCGCTTGACACCTCAAAGGTGCCGGGCTGCACCTATTGCTGGCCGCAGGTGGCCTCTGTCGGCATGACGGAAGCGCGCGCGAAGGCAGCGGGGCACGAGGTGAAAGTCGGCCGCTTCCCCTTCATCGGCAATGGCAAGGCGATTGCGCTGGGCGAGGCCGAGGGTCTGGTGAAAACCGTGTTTGACGCGAAGACCGGCGAACTGCTCGGCGCGCACATGATCGGCGCGGAAGTCACCGAACTCATCCAGGGCTTCACCATTGCCCGCACGCTGGAAGCAACCGAAGCCGATCTGATGCACACCATCTTCCCGCACCCCACGCTCTCCGAAATGATGCATGAAAGCGTGCTGGATGCGTTTGGACGGGTGGTGCATGTGTGAGTGAATACGTGAGCCGTTCTCGAAGGTGCTAAGAACTTGGGGCTGAAAGATCAATCGAAATTGGACAACAGAACAAACTATTAGAAGTGGGTGCAGGGTTCCTCATTACAATCAAAGGCGTACGATAGGAAAATGAGAGCATTGATTGACGTGTGAAGAAGATTTAAGCGTCTCCATATAGGGGCATGTGTTTGCCCAAATCGTTCTGGGGGGGGGCGGCATGAACAAATTCTTCTTCTACTCGCAGAACGTCGTTGTGAATGGAATCTGGTGGTTTGCGCATCTTCTGGCGCTGGGTGGTTTGGTTACATTGTGTTATGAGTTAGCTGTCGTGACATTCAAGCTGGAGAGAATTCAGATACATGGAGATTTTCGTTACGTTGCCGAGGTGGCCCCGAGTATATTAGCGTGCGTCAGCTTGTTGCTAGTGTCGATATCAATTTACTTCGAGAAGATAGAAAAGGCAGAGCCGACAAGATCATCAAAGACATTCACCGCACCATTCATGATCCTTCTCTCAATCGCGTTGATTTTTCTGTCTTTCTTTTCGGGTGGTCTTTCGTCCCTTGCAATTGATGCGTTGGGTGCAATAGCTCTTGGGGGAGCGATGCTAAGATTAACCGGGTTGCCGGATTGGATATCTAGTCGGCACGGCCAATAATCTCATTGGACTTGTACCGCCAATGCTTCGCCAAGGGTACAACTTATCCCTCACCCAAACAGCATCTTCACCGCGCGTTCGATGGTGGCGAACGGGATTTCGCTGCCGTCCGGGAAATTGAGGCAGGTTTTGCCGCCCTTCACCTGCGGGTGCTGGCGGCGCACCGCGTCGGCCACTTTCGCGTCACCCAGATAGACCGAGACATAAGTCTTCTGGTTTGCAAAGGCGCAGAACTTGTCGCCATTCATGTAAGTCGGCATGCGGTAAACCATCGATTCGTTCGCTGAGGGCGCCGCGCGTTTGATGATTTCGCGCAAATGCTCCAGCACCTGTTTGCGCGCGGGGCCTGCAGCGACGATATAGGCGCTCACTTCATCGAGCACGGGCGCAGGCACAGGCTTCACAGAGGCTGCCTTTGGTGTCGCCGCTGATTTTTTCTTGACCGCCGGTTTGGCGGCTTTCTTTGCAACAGCCATTGCCTCACGCCGCCGCGCTTTGGGCGCGCTCCTCAGCCATTTTCTGCACGCGATTATAGTCGGTTTTGCCGGTGCCCAGCACCGGCACGCTGTCCACCAGCACGATCTTGCGCGGCACCGCCAGCTCCGGCACGCCGTGGTTCTGCGCCCAGCCCACAAGATCAAGGCGGTTGGCGGCGGGGCTGTCGGTCACCAGCACGATCTGCTCGCCCTTGCGCTCATCGGCAATTGCGACGGCGGCATGATGATTGTCGGGCCAAAGGGCAGAGGCGCAGTTTTCAACAACGGCCAGCGACACCATCTCGCCGCCGATTTTGGCAAAGCGTTTCAGGCGGCCACGAATGGCGATAAAGCCGTCATCATCGATGGAAACCACATCGCCCGTATCATGCCAGCCATCAACCGGCGCCGTAATCACCATCGGCGCATCGGGCTTGATATAGCCTTTCATCACGTTCGGCCCGCGCACATAAAGGCGCCCGGCATTGGGAACGCCCTCCACCGGCTCCAGCCTGCTTTCCATGCCGGGCAACAGCCGGCCCACGGTGCCGGGGCGGTTGGCGCCGATCTGGTTGGCGGCCACAACGGGTGCCGCTTCGGTCACGCCATAGCCTTCAAGGATTTCCATGTTGTATTTGCGGCGCATCAGCTGGCGCGTCTCGTCGCGCACGCGCTCGGCCCCGCACACGGCAAGGCGCAGCGAGTTGAGATCGCCCTGATCGCCCGCCCGCGCGTATTGATTGATGAAGGTGTCCGTCGCCAGAAGGATGGTCGCACCGCTGGAGCGCACACGCTTGGCAATCTCGCGCGGCTGCAGCGGGGTGGGGTGCAAAACCTCCTTGATGCCGAGGTAAAGCGGCATCAGCGCGCCCACCGTCAGGCCAAAGCAGTGAAACGTTGGCAGCGGATTGAAGATGATGTCATCGGTGGTGAGCTCGATGTGGGAGCGCACCTGCTCCACATTCGCAACGATATTGCGATGGGAAAGCACGACGCCCTTGGGGTCGCCCTCTGTGCCCGAGGTGAAAAGGATCACGCAGGTATCGTCCGGCTTGGGCCGCGCCTGCACCAGCCAGGGCGCGATCGTGCCTGCCACCGCATGCAGCTTTGACATCAGGCCCAGATTTTCGCGCACGTCCTCCAGATAGACGATTTCAACCGAGCCTTTCAGCTCTTCGATCAGGTTCTCAAGCTTGCCCAGCTCGACAAATTTGTGGGCGGTGACGATGCGCTTGATCTGGCCTGCGCGGCATGCGGCCTGAAGGCTGCGCGCGCCCGACGTAAAGTTCAGCATCGCCGGCACGCGGCCATAGGCATGGATCGCAAAGAACGCGATCACCGCGCCCGCACCCGTCGGCAGCAAAATGCCGACTGACTCGCCCTTGCTCGTGCCCTTTTTCAGGGCATGGCCCAAAGCAAAGGCAGCTTTGGTGATGGCGTCATAGGTGAGCACGCGCTCATCGCCATCGACCAGGATCTCGCGATCCTTGCCATA
>DEIC01000016.1 GCA_002352285.1 Alphaproteobacteria bacterium UBA2784
GCCATGCGCGAATGGCGCCGCTCACAGGAGACCGGCCCCGTGCAGACGGCGTTCCTCCCTTCGGTGAAGGAGCGCATTGACCGCGTGATGTCGGTGACGATCACGCGCGAGAGCGAGCGCATTGAGCGCAATCTCGGGTTCCTGGCAACGGTTGGCTCCACCGCGCCCTTCGTGGGCCTGTTCGGCACGGTGTGGGGCATCATGAATTCGTTCCGCGCGATTGCGGTCAGCCAGGACACCAATCTTGCGGTTGTCGCGCCCGGCATTGCCGAGGCCCTGTTTGCGACAGCACTCGGCCTTCTTGCCGCCATACCGGCCGTTATCTTCTACAACCGTTATGTCAGCGAGGCGGGGCGGCTCACCTCGCGGCTTGACGGTTTTGCAGACGAGTTCTCGGCCATTCTTTCGCGGCAGCTCGATGAAAGGGCGCGCTGATGGGTGCATCAGTCCAGCGCAATGAGGGCAGTTCGCGGCGCCGGCGTGGCGCGCGCGGCCGACCCATGTCGGAAATCAACGTCACGCCCATGGTGGACGTGATGCTGGTGCTGCTCATCATCTTCATGGTGGCGGCGCCGCTTCTGACGGTAGGCGTTCCCGTTGATCTGCCGCGCACTGAAGCGCGCCCCTTGCGCGAGGATACGGAGCCGCTGGCAATTACCGTCTTTGCCGATGGCCGCATCTTCATCCAGGACACGCTGGTTTCCCGCGATGATCTTGTGCCCAAGCTGATTGCGATTGCCGGCAATGGCTATGACCAGCGCATCTATCTGCGCGGCGAGAAGTCGGCTGGCTACGGCACGGTGATGGAGGTCATGGCCCTCATCAACGCGGCAGGATTCACCAAGATCGCCCTCATCAACGAGCAAGCGCCCCCCAGTGACCGCAGCGGTAATGAGTGACACTGTCGGGCCGTTGCCCGACGACGCACCTTACCGGGGACTGACTGTCTCCGCGATCCTGCATGCGGGCATCATCGTGCTCACGCTCATCACCTGGCCGCGCTTTATGGACATTCCAGAGCCGCCGGTGGAGTTGCCGGTCGAGTTGTTGCCGGTGTCGGATGAGACGAACATCATTCCGATGGAAAAGCTGGAAGACATCCGCCCGCCCGAGCCGGAGCCTGCCACCGAGCCGGAACCCGAGCCGCGTGTTGCCGTCGCCGAGCCGCAGCCGGAACCCGAGCCTGCGCCGATTGAAGAAGTGCCGCCGCCGCCCACACCCAATACTGAGCCTGCGCCGGAAGAAGACCTGACGACGCCGACGCCGGAAGAAGCGCCCGTGGAAGAAGTGACGCCGCGCGAGAAGCCGCGTCCGCCCGCGCCGCCTGCCGAGGAGCCTGACCGCCGCAGCGAGGATGACATCATCGCGGGCCTGACCGATCTTGAAGACGAAGACCGTCCGCGTGACCGCGCGCCGGAGGAACGCACGGCGCCTGCCGATCGCACGACGCAGGGCGTGGGTGCGCAGACGGGCCTCACCGTATCCGAGATCGACAGCTTCAAGCAGCAGATTGCGCCGTGCTGGAATGTGCCAGCGGGTTCGCGCAATCCCGAGGAACTGGTTGTGACGCTGCGCGTCAGGCTTAACCGCGATGGATCTCTGGCCGGCATGCCGGAATATGAAGATATTGGCCGCGTCAGCAGCAGCGGGCCTGCCTATCGCGCCGCTGCCGAATCCGCGCGCCGCGCCGTGATCCAGTGTGCGCCCTATACGCTTCCTGCTGACCGTTATGACAGCTGGCAGGAGATCGTTCTCGACTTTGACCCCGCCGCAATGGCTGGACGATAGAGGTGTGAAATGACGACAATGACCACAACGCGTGCGCGCGAGACTTTGACCCGCGAGGCGGGCAATTTCATCCGTGCCTTTGCCGGCTCATTCTGGCGGAATTTTGCCATCTCGCTTCTGGTGGCGCTCGTGGTGAGCGGCATCACCGCTTTTGCAGCGCGCGCCGAATTGCGCATCCGCATCGACGAAGGCGTGATGGAGCCCGTGCCGATTGCCATTCCCGATTTTGTGGCGGCGACCGGCAATAATGACGTGGCCACCGGCCTTGCCGAAGTGATCCGCGGCAATCTGGAGCGTTCGGGACTGTTCCGGCCGCTTGATCCGCGCTCGTTTATCGAGACGACGACCGACATCAATTCCGCACCACGCTTTGGCGACTGGCGCATCATCCAGGCGGCCGCCCTTGTGAACGGGCAGGTGACGATGCAGGACGATGGCCGTCTGCGCGTCGAGTTCCGCCTGTGGGATGTCTATGCCGAGCAGCAGATGGTGGGCCTGCAGTTCTTTACGACGCCGGAAAACTGGCGGCGCGTGGGCCACCTGATCTCGGATGCGATCTATGAACGCCTGACCGGCGAGAGCGGCTATTTCGACACGCGAATCGTGTTCGTGTCGGAGCAGGGGCCCAAGACGAACCGCGTCAAGCGCCTTACCATCATGGATCAGGACGGCTTCAACCCGCAGTTCCTGACCAATGGCCGCTATCTGGTGCTGACGCCGCGCTTTAATCCGACGGCGCAGACGATCACGTTCATGTCCTACCTCAACGAGCGCCCGCGCGTTTACATCTTTGATCTGGAGACGGGGCGCGAAGAGATCCTTGAGGGCTTTACGGGCATGACTTTCGCCCCGCGCTTCTCGCCGGATGGCAACAATGTCGTGATGAGCATGGCGCGCGACGGCAACTCCGACATCTATCTGATGGATCTGCGCACGCGCCAGACGCGCCGCATCACATCGGACCCGTCGATTGATACCGCGCCCTCGTTCTCGCCGGACGGCACCCAGATCACGTTTGAATCTGACCGGGGCGGCAGCCAGCAGCTTTATGTGATGAATGCCGATGGCTCGAACCCCCGCCGCATCAGCTTTGGCGAGGGGCGCTATGCCACCCCCGTCTGGAGCCCCCGCGGCGACCTGATCGCCTTCACCAAGATGTCGGGCGGCAGCTTTGGCATCGGGGTGATGCGGCCAGATGGCACGGGCGAGCGCATGCTGACCCGCAGTTTCCTTGACGAGGGGCCGACCTGGTCGCCGAACGGGCGCGTTATATTGTTCACCCGCCAGGCGCCGAACGGGCCGACCTATGTCTATTCCATCGACCTGACGGGCCGGAATGAGCGGCGTTTGCTCACCCCCGGGGAAGCGTCGGACCCGGCATGGTCGCCCTTGATCAAGTGAAGGATCACCTATAATTTCGCGTTGTCAGATGCGTTATTCGGCACTGCAACAAATCTGTTGCAGTCACCGGGTAGGTCTGCGACGACGGCAACGCGCCAGCCTCAGCGTTCAACCAATGTCTTTCAGGGGATGTCAGTCATGAAGTTCAAGTTTATCGGCGTCGTCGCGGCCGCCCTTCTCGCGGCAGCGTGTGCGACGAAAAATACCGACACGGGCGGCGGCTCGTCTGGCGGTGATTCCACCGGCGCGGGCGGCTTTGTCGGCCAGCTGCAGCAGGTTGGTGACCGCGTGTGGTTCGACCTCGACCGCTATGACGTGAAGCCGGAGGGCATGGCTGTCCTTCAGGCGCAGGCGCAGCTGCTTGCATCCTATCCCGATGTGACCGTTCGCATCGAAGGCCATTGCGACGAGCGCGGCACGCGCGAGTACAACCTTGCGCTGGGCGACCGCCGCGCCAATGCGGTGAAGGAAGCCCTTGTCAGCTTCGGCGTTGACCGCAATCGCATCTCCACGATCTCCTATGGCAAGGACCGCCCGGAATGCGGCACCTCGGATGAGGGCTGCTGGGCGACCAACCGCCGTGGCGTGACCACGGCCGCGGGCGGCGCGGGTTCGTAAGAAACCCAAGTCTTAACAATCTCAGGGCGCTCCGTTCATGCGGGGCGCCTTTTGATTCATGGTATCGGCGGCGCTTGCTTGCATCTGCGCCCCAAATTCGGCCAATTCACCCGCCAGTTTGGCGCGAAATTGCACGGCTTTTCAGTTTCAGGTGTCGCTCGTCATGTCCAGAATCAAGACCCTTGCCCGTCCGCGTGCTTCGGCTTTGCGCGCCTGGCTTTTTGTGTTGCCGCTGATGGCGCTCATCGTTGCAGCGTGGCCGGCCAAGGCTGCCGATATTGACGAGCTGGAAGACCAGATCGCGCGCATCCAGCGCCAGATGCAGGATCTGCAGGAAGAGGTTTATCGCAATGGCGGCGGCTCCTCTGGCAGCACGGGTGGTGGCTATGACGCCTCGACCAACCAGCGCATCAACGACATGGAGCAATCGCTGCGCACCCTGACGGGACAAGTGGAGCAGCTGGCCTTTGAAGTGCGTTCGCTGCGCGAGCAGATGGAGCGCCTCGACCGTGAGATGCAGTTCCGCCTCGGGGCGCTGGAAAGTGCGGCCGGTAT
>DEIC01000126.1 GCA_002352285.1 Alphaproteobacteria bacterium UBA2784
GCTACAATCACGCGCGCAAGGTCTTCAACATGGATGCGGCTGAACATGTGACCCTGCTTGACAATGCGCCGCGCCGTGCCCTCGCGTACATTGTCGAGCGCACTGCGACCCGGCCCATAAATGCCCGCCGCCCGGAAGATCACCACCGGCACCCGCGCCCGCGCACCAAAATCGCGCCACGCCTGCTCAGCCTCAACCCGGCGCTGGCTGCGCGGCGCGGTGGGGGCAAGCGCGCTCTCTTCTGTCACCTCGCCGCCATCGCAATTGCCATAGACGCCGGTGGTCGAGACATAGCCGATCCATGAAAGTTGCGGTGCTGCCGTCAGCAAATTGTCCTGATGTGCGGCCAGAACCGGATCACCCGCGTCACCCGGCGGCACAGTCACCAGCACATGGGTGACGCCGGAAAGGGCGGCTGCCGGATCGGGCAGGGGAAAGTCATGCGCCACAAGGCCCGCGGCCGACAATGCACTGCGGGTGAGCGCGGAACGGCTGGTCGCGCCAATGAAAGTGCCGGGCAGGGCGCGCTGCCACGCCCGCGCCACCGCCTTGCCGGTAAAGCCATAGCCGAAGATGAGAAGTTTCATGGCGCAAATGTAAGATGAACGGGCGCGAATGATAAGCGTTGTGCCCTTCCATCAAATTGCAGGGCGCAGGGCGATCTTGCTATCATGGCTCATGCGCATTGCCTTTGCCGCCCTCCTTGCTCTCGTCGCCGCGCCTGCCTTCGCCCCCGCTTTTGCAAACGAGGACGATGCCGCGCGCTATGAAACCTGTCTGTTGCTGGTCGAAACCGATCCGCAATCGGCATTTGACAGCGCCGCTTTGTGGGAGCGTGAGGGTGGTGGCGCCCCCGCGCGCCATTGCGCGGCGGTGGCGATGACGGCGCTGGGCCGTTATGGCGATGCGGGCCGCATGCTGGAGGCGATCGCCAATTCAACCGCCGCCGATGACACGGCGTTGCGCGCTGACCTTTTCGGTCAGGCGGGCAATGCCTGGCTGCTGGCAGGCGATGCGGGCCGCGCCGCGTCAAATTTCACGGCGGCCTTGCTGCTCGCGCCCGATGATGTGGCGCTTTACATTGATCGCGCCCGCGCCATGGCGATGATGGGCGATCTGGCGTCAGCCGAGACAGATCTTTCGGCGGCCATCGCGCGCAACCCCCAATCCTATACAGCGCTCACCTTGCGCGCCGCCGCCCGCCGCCAGACGGGGAACATCCAGGGCGCGCTGGAGGATTGCAACGCAGCCCTCTTTATCTTCCCCAATGGTGCGGAAGCACTGACCGAGCGTGGTCTCGTGCATGCGCTCGAAGGCCGCCGTGATGAAGCGCGCGCCGATTTTCTCGCCGCCATCAATGCAGGCGGCCCTGCCGCCGATGCGGCGCGTGATGCGCTGGCGCTGCTTGATGTGGACAATGCGCAATGAGCAATCCCGCGCTGACCGATGCACAGCTGGAGCGTTACGCCCGCCACATCCTGTTGCGCGAAATGGGCGGGCGCGGCCAGATGCGCCTTCTGCAATCACATGTGCTGGTGGTGGGTGCGGGCGGCATTGGCAGCCCGGCGCTGCTCTATCTTGCAGCCGCCGGCGTGGGCCATCTCTCCATCATTGATCATGATGTGGTTGATCTCTCGAATCTGCAGCGCCAGGTGATCCACACAACGGATCGCATCGACGCGCCAAAGGTTGAAAGCGCGGCCAGGGCGATTGCCGCCCTCAACCCCGATGTGAAGGTGACGCGGCTCAAATCCCGCATCACGCGCGAAAACGCCCGTGCGCTGGTGGCGGGCTGCGATCTGGTGCTCGATGGCTCGGATAATTTTGCCACCCGCTTTGCGGTGGCCGACGCGTGCTGGTTTGAAGCAAAGCCGCTGGTCTCGGCGGCGATAGGCGAATTTGATGCGCAGATCAGCGTCTTCAGGCGCGGGGCGGATCGGCCCTGCTATCGCTGCTTCCTGCCCGAGGCCCCGCCCGATGGCGACCGCCGCTGCACCGAACTGGGTGTGGTGGGCGCGCTTGCAGGCGTGGCGGGCACCTGGGCCGCGCTGGAGGCGGTCAAGGAACTGGCGGGCTTTGGCGAAAGTCTGGCGGGCCGCATGCTGCTGATCGACGGCCTGTCGGCTGAAACCCGCACCATTACCCTCTCGCGTGACCCGAGCTGTCCCCTGTGTGGAGTCGGCAATGCGCTTGATGCTTCAGCCTCCCCACTCGGGGGAGGCGGAAGAAATGCCTGATCTCAAAAGCCTCGCCCCCATTGCCAAACCCCGCGCAAAGGATCACTTTCCGCGGCCCAATTGCGCAAACTGATCCTTTACAGGAACCTGTGTCATGACCGCTGGAAACGGCCGCAATGCGGTGCTGTCCAATGGCCGCGAGGACTTTGACCCCGCTGCCCCTGAAGAATTGCACGAGGCCGATGCGGGCATCCGCCCGCCCGGTCGCCCCTTTGCCTTTGTTGCCTTTCTGGTGCGGCGTCATTATCGCCGCCATGCGCTCGCCTATGCGGCGCTTGTTGCCCTCGCCACGCTGATCGAGGCGATGGCGCCCTATGCCCTTGGCGCGCTCATCAACGCGGTAAAGGCGGCAAGCGAGGGGGCTGGCGCCACCGATCCGGTGATCTTCTGGCTTGTTGCCCTGGGCGCCATCTGGCTGGCCGCGCCGATGGTGTTCCGCGTGTCAGAGGCAGTTGACCGCGCCATGAGCCCGCGCATGCGCGGGCTTGCGCAGAAATATCTCTTTGCCTGGCTGATGGGCCATTCGCCGCGTTATTTTCAGGAAAATTTTGCGGGCAAGCTGGGCCAGAAAATCAAGCAGGCGGGCCAGGCCGCCATTGCGCTTTTGAACATCATCCTGTTTGAGATGAACCGCATCATCGTGCTGATGGTGGCGGGCGCCATCATGCTGGCGCTGGAAAGCCCGGTCTATGCGGCAGCGCTCATCATCTGGACCGTAATCTATCTCGCCGTCGTCCAGCGTCTGGCGCGCAGCTGCGTGGAGCTGTCGAAGGTCTTCTCGGAGGAGGTTTCAACCTCCACCGGCCGCCTGATCGATGCCATCTCGAATGCCGATCTGGTGCGCGCCTTTGCCAAGGCCGTGTTTGAGCGCAAGCTGATCTCGGTCTTCCTGGCGCGTGAAATGAATGCGTCGCGCAGGCTAAGGCGCTTTCTCATCATCATGCGCGTGTTCATGTCGCTGGCCATGCTGGTTCTGCAGCTGGCACTCATCTCGTTTGCGATCATGGATGTGCTGGCGGGTGAGATCAGCGTTGGCGCCTTCACCATGGTGTTCTTTCTGGGCAACATGATCGCGCGTTCGGTGCAGGAATTGTCATACCGCATGCTCGACTTTTTTGA
>DEIC01000032.1 GCA_002352285.1 Alphaproteobacteria bacterium UBA2784
TTGAATTGCAGGATCGCACGCGCACGCCAGATGAGGCCGGTGGATATGCTTAAACCTGGCATCCGGTTGCAATCGTGTGGGCCGAGCTGAAGGAACTGCGGGGCAATGAAAGCGTGATCGCGGGCAGCGTGACAGAGACCGCTGGCGCCCTGGCAATCATCCGCTTTCGCGCCAACATGACGGCAGGCATGCGCGCCATCCACAGCAGCGTCATCTACAACATTCGCGGCGTGCGCGATCCCGATGGAAGGCGCGAGTGGCTGGAGCTTTCTCTTGAGCGCGGCGTGGCGGCATGACCCTGAAAGAAGGCACACAAAGTCTGCGGCGCGCGGCAATAGACGCCGTCAGGAAGAAGCTGGCCGAGCGTGCGGCCAGCGCCCGGATCAGCTTGCTGCGTCAAATGCATGAGCGCGCCAGCGAGAGCGATGCCGGCCGCATCGGCGATGTGCGCACCAACGTGGAGCAATTCAAGTGACGGGAAGCTTTGCCCTGCAGGCGGCGATTGCCGGCGCGCTTTCTGCCCATGCCGGTGTGCGCCTTTATGCGGGAACGCCGCCGCGCATCCATGACGATGTGCCGGAACGCCCCGTCTTTCCCTATATCACCATCGGCGATGACGAGGCGCGCGACTGGAGCACCGGCAGCGAAGAAGGTGCAGAACATGCCCTGACCCTGCATGTCTGGTCACGTTACGCGGGCAGGCGTGAGGCAAAACTTTTGATGGATGAGATTGCAGCCTGCCTGCATGACCAGCCATTGGCGCTGTCGGCGCGGCGTCTCATCAATCTGCGTCATGCCGGCATGGAAACGTTCCGGCTGGGCGATGGCGAAACCTGGCACGGGCTTGTGCGCTTTCGCGCGGTCACTGAACCGCTTTGATCTGCTGACAGAAGGAAACTGCCATGGCCGCCCAGAAGGGGAAGGCCCTGTTGCTGCGCATTGCCAACGGGCCGGGAAGTTTTGCAACGATCGCCGGGCTTCGCGCCCGCAGTCTGACGCTGGAAGCAGGCGCCGTTGACATTACCAATGCCGACAGCACCGGCGCATGGCGCGAATTGCTGGCAGGCGCGGGCGTGCGCAGCGTCTCACTTTCGGGTGCAGGCATTTTCAAGGATGCGGCCTCGGACGAACTTTTGCGCGCCGCTTATTTTGGCGAGGCCATCCCCGAGTTCCAGCTGGTGATCCCCGATTTCGGCACGCTGACCGGCCCCTTTCAGATCCGCAAGATTGAATATGCCGGTGAGCATGACGGCGAGGTGACATTCACCATCTCGCTCGACTCTGCGGGTGTGGTCAGTTTTGCAGCGGCGTAAAGCGATGGTGAACGCGATGCGCGGCGAGACCGTTCTCGAGGCAGGCGGCAAAAAGCACACGATTTGCCTGACACTGGGCGCGCTCGCAGAGATCGAGACGGCGCTGGGCGGCGAGGGTCTGGCGCACTTCGCCTCGGCGATGAAGGCGCTGCGTGCCCGCGACATCACCGCCATTCTGGGCGCTCTTTTGCGCGGCGGCGGCAATGTGCTGAGTGATGACGATGTGGCGGCCATGCGTATCGACATCACGCGTGCTGTCGCCGCGATTGCTGACGCCTTTGCGGCCGCAGGTCTGGGCGCCGATGCGCCGCGATGAGTGGCAGAGGGCGCTGCGCGTCGCCAATCAGGCGTTTGGCATTGCGCCGGGCGCGTTCTGGCGCATGAGCCTTTCCGAGTGGCGCGCGCTGGTGTCAAGCGAAAGCGGCACACAGGCGCCCACACGCACCGAACTTGAGCGCATGATGGCCGGATGGGAGGAGGCGCAGCGATGACGGAAACAATCCGCATCAATGTTGCCGCCAACATCGATCCGCTGTTGCGCGCACTGGGCACCGCCGGTGACCGGCTTGAGGCGCTCGCCGCACCCGCCGCCGAGAGCGCGCGCTTTCTGGAACGCGCCTTTCGCGCCGGACTTGGCAATGTGGAGGATGCGCTGGTGCGCGCGGCGGCAACTGGCGAGCTTTCCTTCGGCAAAATGATTGACGCCATCATCGCTGACCTCGCGCGGCTGGCCATCCGCACCTTTGTCACTGATCCATTGATGGACTTTGCCAAGGATCTCGTCGGCAATATCGGCTTCGGCGGTGCGCGAGCGGGCGGCGGCCCGGTATCGCCCCGCCGCGCCTATCTGGTGGGTGAGCGCGGGCCTGAAATGTTTGTGCCGGGCGCTTCCGGCGCCATCGCGCCCATCGAGGGCCAGGCGCGCGCGACGACGTTGCGCCCGAGCGTGACGCTGAACGTGAACACAAACGACGCAACAAGCTTCATGCGCAGTGAGGCGCAGATCGCCGCCGCCATGATGCGCGCCCTTGCCCGCAGCCGCCGCAATCTTTGAGCGAGCAACGATGCCAGCCTTTCACGACGTGAGCTTTCCGTTGAGCATCGCCTTTGGCTCACAAGGCGGACCTGAGCGGCGCACGCAGATCGTGTCGCTGGCAAGCGGCCACGAGGAGCGCAATTCACCCTGGGCAGCAAGCCGCAGGCGGTATGACGCGGGCTCCGGCATAGCCTCGCTGGATGATCTGCACACGCTGATTGCCTTCTTTGAAGCGCGGCGCGGACGGCTACATGGATTTCGCTTCAAGGATCACGCCGACTTCAAATCGTGCGCGCCCGGTGTGGCGGCAAACGCGCTGGATCAGCTTCTTGGCACCGGCGATGGTGTGCGCACTGCCTTTCAGCTCCAGAAAGCCTATGGCAGCACGCCGCATGAATTCGTGCGCAGCATCGCAAAGCCCGTAACGGGAAGCGTGATGGTGGCCGTGAATGGCACGCCGCTCACTGCATCCGCCTTCAGCGTGGATGTGACGACTGGCGTGGTTACGCTCTCGGCACCACCTGCAGCCGGACAGGCGGTGACAGCGGGATTCCTGTTCGACGTGCCGGTGCGCTTTGATGCCGACCGGCTCGACATCAATCTGGCGTCCTTCCGGGCAGGCGAAGCGCCGAGCATTCCGCTGGTTGAGCTGCGCCTGCCATGAAATCAATCCCGGCAGCGATGCAGGCCGCGCTGGACAGCGGCGTCACTTCCTTTGCGCGTTGCGTGAAGATCACCCGCGCCGATGGCGTGGTGATGGGCTTTACCGAGCATGACCGCGATCTGGTGATCGGCGGTGTGACCTATCGCGCGGATGCAGCACTTGATGCCGCATCAGTCGAAAGCCCGCTTGGCCTTTCCGTGAGTGACACGGATCTGGCCGGCGCCATCGCCCACGATGCGTTGAGCGAGGAGGCGCTGGACAATGGCGACTTCGACGCCGCGCGCGTAGAACTTTTCCTGACTGACTGGCAATCGCCGGGCGAGCGCATCATCCTGCGCAGCGGCGAACTGGGCGAAGTGCGGCGCGAGGGCATTGCGTTTGTCGCCGAGTTGCGCGGCCTTGCCCATCGCCTGTCGCAGACCATTGGCCGCACCTATCAGCATTTGTGTGATGCCGAACTGGGTGATGCGCGTTGCGGCATTGCTTTGTCTTCGTCTGCNNTGTGGAGCGATCTGCCGGCACTGCCCGCAGCAGGCGATGATTTCACGGTCACAGCGGGATGCCCGAAAACCTGGCAGGCCTGCCGCACCCGCTTTGCCAATGGCGATAACTTTCGTGGCTTTCCCTTCATGCCCGGCAATGACTGGATCGCCGTCACCCCGCGCCGCGGTGGCCGCAATGATGGCGGCAAACGCTGATGCCTTCGCGCGCTGACATCGTGGTCGCCGCTGAGAGCTGGATCGGCACGCCCTATCGCCATCAGGCGAGTTTGCGCGGCGTTGGCGCCGATTGCCTGGGTCTGGTGCGTGGTGTGTGGCGTGATGTTTTTGGCGAGGAGCCGGAATCAGTGCCGCCCTATGTCGCCGACTGGGCCGAGAGCGATGGCAGCGAGACATTGGCCGAGGCCGCGCGGCGCCATCTCGATGAAGTACCAGTGAAGGAAATGAGGGCGGGCGATGTGTTGCTGTTTCGCATGCGCGCGAACGGGCCCGCCAAGCACGCCACCATTCATGCGGGCAGGGAAAGCATGATCCACGCGCATTCGGGACTGCACGTCTCGCGCGTGTCGATCGACCGCGCCTGGCTGCGCCGCCTTGCGTTCGTGTTTCGCTTTCCGGGGTTGACGGACTGAACGATGGCGACCCTTGTCCTGACCACTATCGGCTCGGCCATCGGCAATGCATTGCTGCCCAGCGGTCTTTCCATTCTCGGCGCAACACTTTCGGGCGCAGCCATTGGCGGCGCCATTGGCTCGCTTGCCGGTGGCTTCATCGACAGTGCGATTGCCGGGCCACAGCGCGCCAGCGGCCCGCGGCTGGGCGACATCCGCATTCAGGGATCAACCGAAGGCGCCGCCATACCGCGCGTGCGCGGCCGCGCCCGTGTGGCAGGGCAGATCATCTGGGCAGCCAACTTCAAAGAGAAGAAGAGCACTTCGACCGAAGGCGGCAAGGCGACATCGGGCGTGGAGGTGACGGAATATTCCTATTCCGCAAGTTTCGCCGTCGCGCTGTGTATGGGCGAGATTGGCGGCATTGGCCGCGTGTGGGCCGATGGCGGGCTGGCCGATCTGACCAATGCCACCATGCGCATTCACCACGGCACGCCAGATCAGGAGCCCGATCCGCTGATCGCCGCCATTGAGGGTGAGGCGCCCGCCTTCCGCAACACCGCCTATGTGGTGTTTGAGGATCTGGCGCTGGAAGCGTTTGGCAACCGCGTGCCGCAACTGAGCTTTGAAGTGTTTGCACCTGCATTGGATGGCAACACACTGGAGGCACTGGTGCGCGGGGTGGACATCATTCCGTCGTCCGGCGAATTCGTCTATGGCACCACCATCGTCACCCGCAAGACCGGGCCGGGCGCCAGCACGCCCGAAAACATGATGAATGGCCAGCGCCGCGCCAACATGGACGTCGCGCTGGATCAGTTGCAAGCGCAATTGCCGAATGCACGCAGCGCCGCTCTGGTTGTGGCGTGGTTCGGTGATGATCTGCGTTGCGGTGAGTGCAAGATCAAACCCGGTGTCGAGATCGCGTCGAAAGAAACCAGACCCTATGCCTGGCGCGCCGGCGATGTGGGACGTGCGAGCGCGCACCTGGTCTCGCACGACGCCGATGGCCCGCTTTATGGTGGAACACCCGCCGACCGCGCGCCTCCGCCCGCGTGGCTTCACGCGGGGGAGGCCAGCGATGCCTTCGCATCGCGGGTGGGGGAACTTGAGGAAGACAAAGACCCCCACCCGGATCGCAAGAGCGATCCGACCTCCCCCGCAAGAAGTTGCGGAGGAGGTGCAAGGCAAGCTGAGCGAGTCCGTTAGCCGCGTGAGGAGAGTGGCTCCTCTCACCACAATTCTCTCTTCCCCCATTGCCCTGCGGATTTGCCGCAGCGGCATTGCGCCCCGTAAGCCGAAGACGCGCGATTGTCCCCCACGCGCGTTACGGCTTGCGGGGCTGCACGTGCGCCCCTAACAATGCGGAACCTGTTTGACATGGTTCCCGCATGGGCGCGTTTTCCTTTGAACCCCTGACATTGCCAGACGCTGCTGAGCGCCTGCGCGCTGAAGTGCGCGCGTTTCTGGCCCGCGAAATGGCCGTCATCCCCGCCGTGATCCGCGCACAGTCGTGGAGCGGATCGGACGCGGCCTTCAGCCGCAAGCTCGGCGCGCAGGGCTGGCTGGGCATGACCTGGCCGAAGAAATATGGCGGCCACGAACGCTCAATGCTGGAGCGTTACGTGATGCTGGAGGAGATGCTGGCGGCAGGCGCGCCCGTTGGGGCGCACTGGATTGCTGATCGCCAGTCTGGCCCGCTGCTGTTGCGCTTTGGCAGCGAGGCGCAGCGGATGGAACATTTGCCCGCGATTGCGCGCGGCGAGCGCTTTTTCTGCATCGGGATGAGTGAGCCGGACTCGGGCTCTGACCTTGCTGCCGTGCGCAGCCGCGCGGAGAAGCAACCCGATGGCTCCTGGCGCGTGAATGGCCGCAAGCTCTGGACCTCCGGCGCGCATGTGGCGCATTGCATGATTGCGCTCTTGCGCACCTCAACCGAGTCCAAGCACGGCGGCCTTACCCAGTTTCTCATTGACATGAAAACCCCGGGCATCAGCGTGCGGCCTATCCGCGATCTGGCTGGCCATTCCCATTTTAATGAAGTGACGTTCGACAATGTGCGCCTGCCCGCGACCGCAATCATAGGGCAGGAGGGGCAGGGCTGGTCGCAGGTCACGGCCGAGCTTGCGTTTGAACGCTCGGGGCCGGAGCGATTTCTTTCCTGCTTCCGCCTGATCGCGGAAATGCTGCGCATTGCGGGCAAGAACCCCGGCGAGCGCGCGACGGCCGCCTTTGGCCGCCTTTACGCACATCTGGCAACCCTGCGCCGCATGTCGCTGTCCGTGGCGGGGCGCTTGTCGCGCGGTGAAGATCCGGCCCTTGAGGCCGCCATGGTGAAAGACCTCGGCGCGCTTTTCGAGCAGGACATCCCGCAACTCGCCCATGATCTCTTCGGCATTGCACCCGATGCGCATGGCGCACGCGACTATGAGCGCGTGCTGGCGGAGCTGACCATGGCATCTCCCTCATTCTCGCTGCGTGGTGGCACGCGCGAAATCCTGCGTGGCATCATCGCGCGCGGATTGGGCTTGAGGTAGCGGGATGGACGATACACGCGCCATTCTTGAAAACGCGGTGAACGGCCTCCTCATGGAGGAGGTGACGCAGAAGCTGTTGCATGAAAGCGAAGAGGGCGCCTTTGCGGGCGCGCTGTGGGCCAAGCTGGAGGCGCAAGGGCTCATCGCGATCTTTGATGGGCTCGAAAATCCCTTCCTGCTGGCGGGTGCGATCATCCGTGCCTGCGGTCGCCAGGCACTGCCGCTGCCATTGCCAGAGACACTCGTCGTGCACGCTGTGCTGCCCGACGAACTGCGCAATACGTTGGGCACAACGCCGATTGCACTTGCCGAGACCGTGGCGCGCGAGGGGAGCAGCTGGGTTTTCGGCCGCGCTGCCTTTGGCCGTCAATCGACAAATGTGCTGGGGCTTTACGATGGCACTCTGATCTTTGCGCGCAAGGCCGAGCTGGCCGGGAAGGGCGAAGCCATCGCGCGCGATCCACGTGACACGCTGCGCGCTGCCGCAGTTGAAACCGCAACGCCAAAGCATGATCTCACCGCACTGGCTGCCATGATGCGTGCAAGCCAGATGGCGGGCGCGATTGAGCGCGTGCTGGAACTGACCGTGCGCTATGCCACCGAGCGCGTGCAATTTGGCAAACCCATCGGCAACTTTCAGGCGATCCAGCAGCAGCTGGCGATACTCGCTGGCGAGTCCGCTGCCGCCACGCGCGCTGCCGATGCGGCCTGGGAAGAGGCGGATCGCGGCGGCAACGTACGCATCGCCGCAGCGATTGCCAAAGCGCGGGCAGGCGAGGCCGCGGGCAAGGCTGCGTCCATCGCGCATCAGGTGCATGGCGCCATCGGCTTCACCGCCGAGCACGTCCTTCACCATTTCACCCGCCGCCTCTGGACGTGGCGCAGCGAATGGGGCCACGAATCGCATTGGCATGGCGAATTGGGCCGCCATGTGCTGATGCTGGGTGCGGAAGGCCTGTGGCCGGATATCGCTACACCGGCGTAAGGCCCCTCGCGAAACCGCCCCCCTCGCGAAGCCGCCATTATGAAGGTTAAGACAGACTGGATTGACTTGAACGTGTTGCCAGCGTTCATGACCGGTTCAGGCTGGGAAAGGTAGCACTGTCGCCATGAAATGGGTTCTTGCACTCGCTCTGGTCTTCACCGCGCTCACACTGAGTCCGCAGGCGCATGCCCGCGCCGGCTCCGAAGTGGCCGGAACCGAAGACGCCGTTGACGTTCAGCCGGGCCATGCGGCGCCGGTTGTGGTCGCGCGGCGCGGAGACCGCGACGAGGCAGGCGATGTCATGCCGCTCGATCAGGTGCTCGCCAATCTGCGGGCGCGTTATTCGGGTGACATGCTGGAGGTAAAGGGCGGCGGCCGCGATGGCGATGGCCGCCCCTACCGGATCAAGTGGCTGACTGATGAGGGTGCGGTGCTCTACATCACCGTGGACGCGCGCACCGGAGAAATCCTTTCCGTTCAGGGAGACGACTGAAATGCGCCTGCTCGTGGTCGAAGACGATGGCGACCTTAACCGCCTGCTGGTCGGTGCGCTGAAGGACGCCGGATACGTGGTGGACAGCGCCGCCGATGGCGAGGAAGGCCACTTCCTGGGTGACACCGAGCCCTATGACGCGGTCGTACTCGATCTGGGCCTGCCGCAAATGGATGGCGTCAAGGTTCTTGAAAAATGGCGCAAGGCCGGCCGCACCATGCCGGTCCTGATCCTGACCGCGCGCGACCGCTGGTCAGACAAGGTGGCCGGCTTCGATGCGGGCGCCGACGACTATGTGACCAAGCCGTTCTACACCGAAGAAGTGCTGGCCCGCATGCGCGCTCTTCTGCGCCGCGCCTCTGGCCATGCCAGCGCCGAGATCGAGTGCGGGCCGATGCGCATCGACACCCGCGCGGCGCGCGTCAC
>DEIC01000130.1:0-1655 GCA_002352285.1 Alphaproteobacteria bacterium UBA2784
ACGACGCGCGCGCTTTTCTTGAAGCCAGAGCCGGGCTGCAGGCCCAATTCACTCATCGCGTAAAGCAGGCGGCGATGAACGGGCTTCAGACCGTCGCGCACATCCGGCAGGGCGCGGTGCATGATGGTCGAGAGCGCATAGGCGAGGTACCGCTCCGACAGGGCGCGGGTCAGCGACTCCGGCCTGATCTCATCGTCTTTCGGCGGTTTAACGCGGGTAGCCATCGGGCGCGCGCAACTCTCTCGAATCGGAAAAACCGTTAAGATGAAAGCCTATAGCGGCGGTGCGAGTGACCCGCAATCAGCGATCATGACAATTGCCAGCGCGGGCATTTCGCTTGTAGGCTTTCGCCATATCAGCTCCCCCCTTTGCTGGCTTTTGACCATGGACCAGAACAATCCCGGCCGCCTGCTTTTCTTCAAACGCTGGGTCGCAAACCCGTTCCGGCTCGGCTCCATTGTTCCCTCAGGCAAGGCGCTGGCGCGCGCCGTTGCCCAGAACATCCAGTGTGAGCCGGGCGAGTATGTCATCGAATATGGCGGCGGCACGGGCACCATCACATCCGAACTGGTGAAGAAGGTTCCGCCCGAAAAGCTGATCGTGTTCGAGCTTGATCCCGATCTCGCCAGGCATCTGAAAAAGGCCTATCCGCAGGTCACTGTCATTCAGGGCGACGTCTCAAAGGTAAAGGACCTGCTGCCCCCCGGCGTTGCCGGCAATGTCGGATGCATTGTGTGCGGCATTCCCATGCTGCTGCTGCCGGATGCCGTGCAGCTTGCGATCACCGAGGGCATGTTCAGCGTGTTGAAGCCGGGCCGCTTCTTCTTGCAATTCACCTATTCGTGGTTCTCGCCCCTGCCGCGCGAGCGTCTGGGCCTGACCGGCAAGCGCGTGGCGTTCGCAACCGCCAATGTGCCGCCCGCCTCGCTCTGGCGCTATGAACGCCTGAAAAGCTGAAGTTAAAGCTGAAGCTGCCGCGCCATCTCGCTGCCAAATCGCGCACGCGCCTCTGGCAGGCGCTGGCCGTGCGGCATCAGGATTGAGGTTTCGATGAAATGCGCCGTGATGCGCAGAGCCTCCGCCACGTCAGCAGGTTCAGGCGAGCCCTGCCCCTGACTGCCCAGAAAGAATGGCGGCATGCGGAAGAGCCGGGGCGCATAATCTTCTGCGGCATCACGACTGACCGCGCGACCCGTGCGCGGCGAAATATAGGCGAGATCATCCACGCTGCCCGTCACAGCGCAGCGCGCCAGATCAAGTCCGAAGCCAAGCTCCTGCAACAGGCCCAGTTCCCACCGCGCCAGCACCGCGCCCCACGCGGCCATGTCTTCTGAAGCAATGAGAGGCAGAAGGATTTTCAGCCCGTCGAATACCGCGCCATGCGGCTCCCGCTCGGGCAGGACCGCCGTGGAGAGGCTGGCAATCGCCATGAGTGCTGAAAGGCGCAACGGATCATCCATCAGCCGCGCGCCAAGGGCCTGCACGGGCTCGATCTCGAATGTGCCAAGACTTTCCGAAAGGCGCGCCCGCCAGGTGACCAGCGCCAGCTGGCCCGGCTGCAATTGTCCGCTTTTCGATTTGCCCGCCCCACCATGGACCAGCCCGAAATGGCGGCCATGGCCGCGCGTCAGGCACTCGGCAATGGCGGCACTCTC
>DEIC01000130.1:1722-24559 GCA_002352285.1 Alphaproteobacteria bacterium UBA2784
CAGAATGGTCTGCTCAATGCGGATCGAGCCATCCTTGCGCGGCTCCCATGCCGTCGTCACCACATGGGACTCATAGGGCAGTTCGTCGTGCAGCCGGTCAAAGACATGCTCACGCGTAATCTCGGCAGCAAGCAGCCGCGAGGGCAGATCGCCCGCCTGATCCTCCGGGTAGTGCCACGGACCGGGTTTGGCATGGCTCGCCAGCCAGTCGCGCACGGCGTCAACTCCGCCACCCTTTTCCGCCGAGATCATGAAGGTCTTCTCGAAAGACCGCACCGCATTCAACGCAGCCGCATGGGTGAGGAGCCGCTCCTTGGGCGCAAGATCGGTCTTGTTCAGCACAAGCGCGACATGGGGGCGATCAGCCGGAATGGCCTTGGCCAGCGCCTCCGCCTCCTCAATGGATGAGAGCGACGCATCCACCACCAGGAGCGTTGCATCCGCATCCTCAAGGCTGCCCCAGGCCGCGCGCACCATCGCCTTGTCGAGCCGTCGCCTGGGCGAGAAGATGCCCGGCGTATCGACGAGAACGACTTGCGCCGTGCCTGCCATCATCACGCCGCGCACGCGCATGCGCGTTGTCTGCACCTTGCGCGAGACAATGGTGATTTTTGCACCGGTGAGTGCATTCACCAGCGTGGATTTGCCCGCGTTGGGCGCACCGATCACGGCGGCCACGCCAAAGCGTGTTTGAGAATTTTCCTGCGTCATGCAGGACTGTTTGACCCGGATTGCCCGAGTTTCTCAAGCAGCTTTTGCGCTGCCGCCTGTTCGGCCTGCCGTTTGGAGGAGCCTTGGCCCTCGGCGCTGCCCGCCCCCGGTACGCTCACCTCGACGGCGAAGACCGGCGCATGGTCAGAGCCCGAACGCGACAGCTCCCGATATTGCGGCAACCCCTTGCCCTTCAGCAGCGCCTGCGCCCACTCCTGCAGCCGGGTCTTTGCATCCTGCCCTGACGTCACCGGGCGCTCGAACTGCGCCTGCCAGTGCCGCAGCACAAAATCCCGCGCAGCCTTGTAACCGCCATCAAGAAAGATCGCGCCCAGCAGGGCTTCGGTGGCATCAGCAATGATCGAAGCCGCCATGGCGCCGCGCACCTCTCCGGCTGAAGCGCGCAAGGCCGCATCAAGCTGCAATGCCTTGCCCACCTCACCGCACGCCTCCTTGCGCACCAGTGCATTGAAGCGCAGTGACAGCTCGCCTTCCTCCGCGGCGGGAAAGCGCTCGTGGAGGTGGCTTGCGATCACTAGGCCCAGAACCCGGTCACCCAGAAACTCAAGCCGCTCGTTGGAAAGGCCGGCATCCGCGCTCGCGTGGGTCAGCGCTTGAGCCAGCAATTCGCGGTCCCGGAAAGAATATCCGGCGCGCGCCTCAAGCGCCTCATGCGCGCCGCTCATGCTCAGCGCACCGCCGTAAACATGCGGTCATACCGGATCGCCGCCGGCCACTGCCATATTTCCCAGAAGGCCGCACTGCCATCCGCCGAGAAGAAGATGTTCTCAACCCGGCCAACAATATTCTCGTAAGGGATGAAGCCGACCTCCGTGAACCGGCTGTCGCGCGAGCCATCACGATTGTCGCCCATCATGAAATAGGCGCCTTCGGGCACGGTGTATTCAGGTGTGTTGTCGGCGCTGGAGCGCACCGTATTCGACAGAACTTCATGCGCAACGCCGTTGGGAAGCGTTTCAATGAAGCGGTTGTAGGTGATGGCGCCACCTGCACCATCTTCCAGTGTGAGGTCCGCGATCTGGGTCATGCCCACCGCCGCGCCATTGATGTAGAGCACGCCGTCCTTCATCTGGATGCGGTCGCCCGGCAGACCGACAATGCGTTTTACGTAGTCAGTCGAAGGCGTCGCCGGAGGCCGGAACACAACCACATCACCACGCGCCGGTTCGCCACCCATAATGCGCCCGTCAAAGATGTGCGGGCTGAATGGCAATGAGAAGCGCGAATAGCCGTAAACGAATTTGTTGACGAGAATGTAGTCACCCTCAAGGAGCGTGCCGCGCATCGACCCCGACGGTATGACAAAGGGCTGATAGAGAAATGTGCGCACGAAGAAGACGATGGCGAGCGCATAGACGATCGTGCGCACAACTTCCGCGATGAACGATTCCTGGCGGGTCAAAACCGGGGCCTTGGCAACGGGCGCGGCCGCCATCGGCGCGGCGTCGCTTTGCGATGTATCCATCGGTTGGTCGCTCATTTCCGGCATCACGCTTCTGTCCCCTTGAGGGACGCTACAGCAAACCCCATGCCCGCATTAACCAGATTGCGGCACGGCGGGCCGTGCCGAAATGATGACAATGGCCTGCGCCAGCGGAAAATCGTCGGTAATCGTGAGGTCAATCACGGCCTCATGGCCCGGCGGGGTAATTTCAACCAGCCGGCGAAGCGCGCCATTGGTCAGCACCATCGAGGGCTTGCCGCCCGGCAGATTGACGACGCCCAGATCGCGCCAGAACACGCTGCGCCGGAACCCGGTGCCCAGCGCCTTTGCGCAGGCCTCCTTGGCGGCGAAGCGTTTGGCATAGCTGGCCGCGCGACTCTTGCGGCCTTCTGACTTGCGCTGCTCGATATCCGTATAGAGCCGCTGGATGAAGCGCTCGCCATAACGCTCGAGCGTCTTCTCAATCCGCCTGATGTCGATCAGATCGCTGCCAATGCCGATAATCATCAAACGGCCTTTGCCGCCAATGCGGACTGTTCGATAATCGCGCGCATCTTGCGTATGGCTGGCGCCAAACCGTCAAAAATCGCCTCGCCGATCAGGAAGTGGCCAATGTTGAGTTCGGCAATGCCTGGTATCGCAGCAATTGGCGGCACCGTGTCATAGGTCAGACCATGGCCGGCATGCACTTCAAGCCCGAGCTTCTGACCAAAGGCAGCGCCACGCCGCAACCGCTCCAGCAGACGCTCGCGCTCAGCTGCCGTGCCATCAAGCGCTGCATGACAATAGGCGCCTGTGTGGAGCTCGACCACTGGCGCGCCCAGCGCACGCGCGGCCTCAAGCTGCATCTCGTCGGCCTCGATGAAGAGCGAGACGCGGATGCCCGCCTCGCTCAACTGACGCACCATCGGGGCCAGATGATTGTGATGGCGCGCCGCATCAAGTCCGCCTTCGGTCGTCACTTCCTCGCGCCGTTCCGGCACGATGCACGCGGCATGGGGCCGCGCCTTCAGCGCAATCGCCAGCATTTCATCTGTTGCCGCCATTTCAAGATTGAGCGGCAGGCCGATTTCGGTCGAAAGCCGCGCAATGTCTTCGTCGCCAATATGGCGGCGGTCTTCGCGCAGGTGCGCCGTGATGCCGTCTGCACCTGCTTCCGCCGCCAGCTTGGCCGCGGCCACCGGGTCAGGATGCCGCCCGCCGCGCGCATTGCGGATGGTTGCGACGTGATCAATGTTGACGCCCAGCCGGGGCACGCGGGGAACTGGCCGTGATGCGTTCATGGAGGGTACCTATTCGCGCGGACGCTCAACCGACATCACCACGGGCGATGCATTCAGCGCTGACATGATGTTGGTCAGATGCTTGGCATCCTTCACCTCGATATCAACCACCATGGTGAAGAATGCCGGATTGCGCTCGGCAATCTTGAGATTGTGGATGTTGCCGCCCACCCGGGCAATCGCGGTGCAAAGGGCGGCCAGCGTGCCGGGTTCGTTGCGCAAATCAACTTTGATCCGGCCAATGGCAGGACCGCCATCAGTCGCATGCGCTTCCCAGCCAAGGTCAATCCAGCGCTCTGGGGTGGTGTGAAACTCTTCCAGATTGGCGCAGTCGATCGTATGCACATGAATGCCGCGCCCGGCCTCCAGAATGCCAACGATGCGGTCGCCCGGCAGCGGGTGGCAGCACTCAGCCAGATGATAGGCAAGGCCGGGCGTCAATCCGCGGATCGGGATAGCGGCATTCGCGCGCGCCGGATCAGCCTGGTTCGGCATGGCAAGAGACGCGTCCGCCGGAAGCAATCCGGGAAACACCATCTCGATCAGGTCAACCTGCGTCAGCGCACCCTGCCCCAGCATCGCATAGACTTCATCGGTGCGCGCCAGCTTGAGGCGGCGCAGCAAGCCCTCGATCGCCTTCTCGGTGAACTCCTGTCCTGCATCGGCAAACGCCTTTTCTGCGATGGCATGGCCCAGTTTCACAAGTTCGACGCGCTGCTGATTGCGGATGAAGCGGCGGATGGCGGAACGCGCTTTGCCCGTAATCACCATGCTTTCCCAGACGGGTTGCGGCGTCTGGCTCTTCGAGCGCTTGATCTCCACTTCATCGCCGTTGCGCAACTCGGTGCGCAGCGGAACATCGCGGCCGTTAACGCGCGCGCCGACCGCCGTGTTGCCCAGGTCGGTATGGACCGCATAGGCAAAGTCGATGGGTGTCGCACCGCGCGGCAGCGAAATGATCTCGCCCTTGGGCGTAAAGCAGAAAACCTGATCCTGAAAAAGTTCGAGCTTCGTGTTCTCAAGAAAATCTTCCGGCGTATCGCCGTGCTCGATCATCTCGACGATGGAGCGCAGCCACGCGTAAGGGTCTTGCACCTTGCCGTGGAGCGCCAGCTTGTCCTTATAGGCCCAGTGCGCCGCAATGCCGCGCTCGGCCAGATCATCCATCTGGCGCGTGCGGATCTGCACTTCCACGCGCGCCCGCTCCGGCCCGATGATCGTGGTGTGGATCGATTGATAGCCGTTGGGCTTGGGGATCGAGATGTAATCCTTGAACCGGCCCGGCACGATCTGCCAGCGCCGGTGCAGAACACCCAGCGCCTGATAGCAGTGCTGTTCGTCGCGCACGACGATGCGGAATCCGTAGATGTCCGACAACTGCTCGAACGAAATCGCTTTCTCTTCCATCTTTTTCCAGATGGAATAAGGCCGCTTCATCCGCCCTGTGACCGAGGCTTCAATGCCCTCGCGCTCCAGCTCGGCTTTCAGCTGGCCGATGATACGCTCAATGCGCCCGACACTTTCAGCCTTCAGGAACTCAAGGCGCCGCACGATGCTGTCACGCGCATCGGCATTGATTTCGCCGAATGACAGGTCTTCCAGCTCCTCGCGCAACTCGTGCATGCCCATGCGGCCGGCCAGCGGCGCATAGATGTCCATGGTCTCTTGCGCGATGCGCAGCCGCCGCTCCGGCTTGCCGATATGGTGCAGCGTGCGCATGTTGTGCAGGCGGTCGGCGAGTTTGACCAGCAGCACCCTGATGTCATTCGACATCGCCAGCAGGAACTTGCGGAAGTTCTCGGCGTCTTTGGTGCGCTCGGATTGCAGCTCAAGCTTGGTGAGTTTGGTGACGCCATCCACCAGCGCCGCAACCTCGGCGCCAAACTGGCCCTCGATCTCTTCGTAGGTCGCCTCGGTATCTTCCAGCGTGTCGTGCAAGAGGGCGGTGGCGATGGTTGCCGAGTCGAGATGCAGCTCCGTCAGGATCGCCGCGACTTCCAGCGGATGCGAGAAATAGGGATCGCCGGATGCGCGTGTCTGGGCGCCATGCGCGCGCATGGCGAAGACATAGGCGCGGTTCAGCAGTGCCTCATCGGCATTGCGGTCGTAATGCCGCACACGTTCGACAAGTTCATATTGCCGCATCATGGCGCGGCTCCATCCGCCAATGCGCAGGCACTGGCGGCGTCAGGCGTTCCGGGAATGACCGGCTGGTGCGTGAAAGTGTGGCGCCCCTCAGACGTCCGCCTCATAGGCTTCGTCATCGGGTTCGGGCTGCCGCTCGGGCGGCTGCTCGGTGACGGAACGCAGATAATCTTCTTCCGACACCTGAATGTCTTCCGGCACATCCTCCGCCTCGCTGATCGCCGACGCGGCGGCCACCGGCACATCCTCCAGCGCGCTGTGACGCTGCAGGCTGCGGATCATCTCGGTCTTGAGGTTCTCATGCGTCATGGTGAGGGCAGCGATTTCGCGCAGCGCCACAACGGGGTTCTTGTCGTTGTCGCGTTCCACCGTCAGTGGCGCACCACCCGCAAGCGCGCGGGCGCGCTGTGCGGCGAGAAGCACCAGCTCAAAACGGTTCGGGATCTTGTCCACGCAATCTTCTACGGTTACGCGCGCCATGCGTCATGCACCCTTCAGGATGAGTGTGAACCGCAAGGATTACAGGAACTTGCTGCGCCGCACAACCCCGCGCAAGCGCCCGAAACGCCGGATTTTCAGGATTTTTCGGCTCCAACGGGCCGAACCGCCTGTCTTTCGGCCTCCGGAAGACGCCGCAGCAGCTCGTCAGCCCTGAGGCCACTGACGGGGTGAATCCAGTCCGGCAGAATCTCGGTAAGGGGCACCAGCACAAAGGCCCGCTCGGCAAGCCTTGGGTGGGGCAATGTCAGCGCCGCCGAATGCTCGACGCGTCCCGCGTAATCCAGAATATCGATGTCGAGCGGCCGCGGCGCGTTGCGGGCACTGTGCTGCCGCCCAAACGATGCCTCGAGCACTTTGAAGTTCGCCAGCAGCGCATCTGGCGCGTGCAAAGTCTCGATCAATGCAACCAGATTGACAAAGGGCGGATCGGAAGGATCGGGCCATGCCGGACTTTCATAAAGGCCCGAGCAGCGCAGGATGTTTCCTGCGCGCGCGACAATGTCGGAAAGCGCCGCAGCCAAAGTGACGGCGGGAGAGCCCGCGCGTGACGGCAGATTGGCGCCAAGCGCAATCAACACTTTGGCATGCGTCACGATTCAGCCCTTCTCAAACGGCGCGTTGCGTCCTATAGCAGACCTGCACCGCATAAGAGCGGTTACATACATCTAAGCGAGCATATTCCATGACATTCTATGCCAATGAGCGCATCGCAATCTTTATCGACGGCGCCAATATCTATGGCACCACCAAGGCGCTGGGCTTCGACATCGACTACAAGCGCCTGCTGGGCGAGTTTGCCAAGCGCGGCACGCTGGTGCGCGCATTCTACTACACGGCCCTGCCGGAGAACGAGGAATACTCGCCCCTTCGCCCGCTGATCGACTGGCTGGACTATAACGGCTTCACGATGGTCACAAAGCCGCAGCGCGAATACACCGACGCCATGGGCCGCCGCCGCGTGCGCGGCAACATTGATGTAGAGCTTGCCGTCGATGCGATGGAGCTGGCCGACCACGTGGATCACTTCATCCTGTTTTCAGGCGACGGCGATTTCCGCCGCCTGATCGAAGCGCTGCAACGCAAGGGCAAGCGCACATCTGTGGTGTCCACGGTGCGCACACCCACGCCGATGATCGCCGACGAACTGCGCCGCCAGGCTGACAATTTCATTGATCTGGCATCGCTCCAGCCCGCCATCCAGCGCGCACCACTCCAGCGGCCCGAGGGCGAGACGGGTGAGATGGTGCGGCCCGAGCGCCCGATGCGTCCGCGCCCTGCACCGCGCACAGAGCAGGCGCCAGCGGCCCCGCCCTCTCCGATTGATGACATCCTCTAAGCGAACAGCCACAACGCTGAACCAGCCGGGCCGCGACTGTGATCGCTGCCCGCGCCTGTGCGCCTATCGCGCGCGGCTGCGTGCCGACAAGAGCGACTGGCACAACGCGCCGGTGCCGTCTTTCGGTGCGCTGGATGCAGCCTTGCTGATTGTCGGCCTGGCGCCCGGTGTCAGTGGTGCCAACCGCACCGGCCGTCCCTTCACGGGTGATTATGCAGGCGATCTTCTCTACGCGACGCTCGCCAAACTTGGCGCGACAGGTGGTCACTATGCAGCGCGCACCGATGACGGCTTTGCGCTCGTCAATGTGCGCATCACAAATGCCGTGCGTTGCGTGCCCCCTGAGAACAAGCCCGAAACAGCCGAGATCCGCGCCTGCAACGATTTCCTGCGCGACGAGATGGCGGCGATGCCACGCCTGCGCGCCGTGCTGTCACTTGGCAAGATCGCCCACGACGCCGTACTGCGTGCGCGCGGATTGAAGCTGTCGGCGCACAGCTTTGCCCATGGCGCTGTCCACGACCTCAAAGGCGTCCGGCTGGTGAACTCATATCATTGCTCGCGCTACAACACGAACACGGGTGTGTTGACGGCTGCAATGTTCGAAGAGGCAGTATCCCGCGCGCTGGCAGAAATCAGCCGGGCTTGACCTCGCCATAGCGCTCTTCGCGCCAGGGATCACCCTCGTTGTGATAGCCACGCACTTCCCAGAAACCCGGCTTGTCCACCGCCGAGAACTCGATGCGGTTGACCCATTTCGCGCTCTTCCAGAAATACCAGTCCGGGATCACCACCCTGACTGGCCCGCCATGTTCGCGCGTGATCGGCTGTCCCTCCCAGCTATGGGCAAGGATCACATTCGGCGCCGAAAAAACCTCGCGCTTCACATTCGTCGTATAGCCATCAAACGCAGTGAACAGCACGTGGCGCGCCTCGGGCGTCGGCTTGACGAGATCAAGCAGGGTTGATGCGGCAACACCCTGCCAGTGATTGTCATAGCGGCTCCACTGCGTGACGCAGTGAATGTCTGAAACCATGTCGGATTGCGGCAGGGCCATGAATTCATCGAGCGAAAGTGTTACCGGGTTTTCAACCAGACCCGTGATTTCGAGCCGAAAGCGTTTCGCCGTCACCATCGGCTGGATGCCAAGGTCGAGGACCGGCCAGTTCGTGACCTCACGCTGCCCCGGAGGCAGGCGCTGGGCGCGGTGATCGCCGGGCATACCGGTCAGAAGGCGGCCATCGCGCGCCCATTTCTGCTTGGTGGCGATCAGCTTTTCTTTGATGCGGCCCTCATCGTCTTTGTCGTCCGCCATCAGTCCCTGCCTTGCGAGCGCATCACGCGCGCCTTCTGCCGGTTCCAGTCGCGCTCCTTGATCGAACTGCGCTTGTCGTGGAGCTTTTTGCCCCGTGCGAGCGCCAGCTGGATTTTGGCGCGGCCCTTCTCGTCAAAATAGAGCCTCAGCGGGATCAGCGTCATGCCTTCGCGGTCGATGCCCTGGGCAAAGCGCACGATCTGGCGGTAATGCATCAGCAGTTTGCGCGGCCGCCGCGGCTCGTGGTTGAAACGGTTGCCGTGGCTGAACTCTTCGATGTGGGCATTGATGAGGAAAGCCTCACCGTCTTTGATCTGGGCATAAGACTCGGCGATCTGTGACTTGCCCATCCGCAGCGACTTGACCTCGGTTCCGGTCAGCACAAGGCCCGCCTCTACGGAGTCGTGGAGTTCGTAGTTGAATCGCGCTTTGCGGTTGTCGGCCACAATCTTGACCGCGCGCTCGTCTTCCTTTTTCGCCATAACGGTTGAGGCTAGATCAGCCCCGCCTTCTTCATCGCCGCGCGCACCTTGTCCTTGCTGGATTCAGCAATCGGCACCAGCGGCAGCCGTGTATCAGGAGCGCACAGCCCCAGAAGGCTTGCGCCAAATTTCACCGGGCCCGGCGACGCCTCGCAGAAAAGCGCGTCGTGCAACGGCATCAGCCTGTCCTGAATGGCAAGGGCCGCTGCATAATCGCCTTTCAGCGTGGCGTTCTGGAAGTCAGCGCACAGCCGCGGCGCCAGATTGGATGTCACCGAAATGCACCCGCGCCCGCCATGGGCGTTAAAGCCAAGCGCCGTGCCATCCTCGCCCGACAGCTGCACGAATGCCTCGCCGCTTGCCAGACGCTGCTGGCTCGGGCGCGCCAGATTGCCCGTCGCATCCTTGACACCGATGACATTGGGCAGCGCCGAGATGCGCGCCATGGTCTCAACCGAGATGTCAACGATGCACCGGCCGGGAATGTTGTAGACGATGACCGGAAGATCGACCGCCGCCGATATCGCCTCGTAATGGCGGAAGAGACCTTCCTGCGTGGGCTTGTTGTAATAGGGCGTCACCACCAGCGCCGCATCCGCACCCGCTGATTTTGCATGCCGCGTCAGTTGAATGGCTTCAGCCGTGGAGTTCGAGCCAGCCCCCGCGATCACGGGAACGCGCCCGCGCGCTACCTGCACGCACAGTTCCACCACATGCATGTGTTCGCCATGCGACAGCGTCGGTGATTCACCTGTGGTGCCAACCGGAACCAGACCGTGCGTGCCTTCAGCAATCTGCCGTTCGACGATTTTCTTGAACGCGTCGTCATCCACCCGCCCTTCCCGGAACGGGGTGATGAGGGCCGTGATCGACCCTTTGATTCTCGCGCGCGCCTCGTCTGTTCGTCCGCTCATGGTCTTCCTGTCACGCCTGCACAGGCAGAAGGCCCGCAGGAAGCGGCAACTTAAGTGCGCATGGCGTGAAATCCAAGCCTGTCTGTCAGAACCTGAATGCGTCAGATGAACCAGCACGCGCCTTGGCAAGGGCGGAGCCCCGCCCTACTCTTGCCCTCCGGAGATTCAAGTGCCGGGTATTTCGGGAACGGTCTCATCAGATGACGGTATTGCGTTTCAAGACGTGGCGGGCGGCATTGGCAGGGGTGGCCGGATTGGCGCTGATGGCTCCCTTGGCCGGATCGGCCCTTGCGGCTGTACCCCTTCCCCGCCCCAAGCCCCATGGCGAAGCCGTTGAAGCGCTGGCCCCGCCCGTTGTGCAGGCCTCTGCCGTGCTGTCGGCCTCTGACTATCAATTGCTGGTCAAGGCGATGGACGAGGCCAGGCGCCTGAACTGGGGCGACGCACTCGCCTTTGCCCGCCGCATGGAAAACAATGCGGGCGAGACGCTCATCACCTGGCGCTATCTGCAGGACAAAAATTCCGGCGCCTCGTTTACGACCTATGCCAGCTTCATTCGCGAGTACGGCCAATGGCCGGCGATGGATGCCATCCGCCGTAACGCCGAGCGTGCATTGCCAGGCAACATGCCGCCGCAGCAAATCGTCGCGTGGTTCGATGGCCGCGATCCCGTGTCGGGCTATGGCATGGTGAAACTGGGCCTTGCCGAAATTGCCATGGGTCAGAGCCAGCGCGGCCGTGAGCGCGTGATCGAAGGCTGGATCAAGGGCAATTTCGACGCCGCCGACGAAACCCAGATTTACGCGCGCATCTCCAGCCTTCTCACGCCCGAGGCGCACCAAAAGCGCATCGACCGGCTGATCTGGCAGTCAGATTTTGCAGGCGCCAACCGGGCGCTGACATGGGCCTCGCCGCAGGTGCGCAGCTGGGCAGAAATCCGCATGCGCCTTCGCGCCAACACGCGCGGCGGCGATCGCGGGCTTGCCAATGTCTCGGGTGACCTGCGCAATGAGGTTGGCCTGCTTTTTGACCTCTCGCGCTGGCAGCGGCTCTCGGGCCGCACCTCTGACGCCCTGGCAACGATGCTGAAGGCGCGACTGACACCTTCTTCGCAAGTTGATCCGGAGCGCTGGTGGGACGAGCGCGGCTACCAGACGCGCGAAGCGATTGAAGAGCGGCGCTTTACCGATGCCTATGCGCTGGCTTCCGGCAACGGGCTTGATCGCGGTGCAGACTTTGCCGACGCCGAGTTCCTCGCGGGCTGGGTGTCGCTGCGCTTCCTCAAGCGTCCGGATGACGCGGCGCGCCATTTCGAGCGCATGCTCTCGGGCGTCACCTTCCCGATCAGCGTGGCGCGCGCGCAATACTGGCTTGGCCGGGCCCACGAGGCGGCAGGCCGTGCCGACGAAGCACGCGCGGCCTACACCTCCGCCTCCACCATGCCGGAAACCTATTACGGCATGCTGGCGTCAACGGCGCTGAACCCGGATGCCATCCACACGCTGGCATGGCTCAAGCCTGACACATCAGCAGAGCGCGCAGCCTTTGAGGCGCGCGCCGATATTCAGGCCGTGCAGATGCTGGCCTCGTTGCAGGAGCGTGAACTGCTCACCAGCTTCTCGCGCGGGGTTGCCGACAATCTGACGAGCGCCGAAGAATATGAAATGCTCGCCGCCCTGCTGGACCGCATGGGCTGGCGCGGGCTTTCGGTACGGGTCGCCAAGCGCGCCATGCAGAAGCTCATCCCGGTCGGCCATCGCTCCTATCCGGCGCCGTCATTGCCCCGCCACATCGGCGACAATGCTGCGCCCGAGCCGGAATTGGTGCTCGGCATCTCGCGTCAGGAAACGGAATTTGACTCGTCATCGGTTTCAGGCGCAGGCGCCCAGGGCATCATGCAGCTGATGCCCGCAACGGCAAAGGCAACTGCCCGCCTCCATGGCATTTCCTATGACGAAAGCCGCCTGCTTTCGGATGGCGATTACAACACCCAGCTGGGTATGGCCCATCTGTCAGACCTGCTCTCGGATTATCGCGGCTCGTATATTCTCGTCGCTGTTGCCTACAATGCGGGGCCAGGCCGCGTGACGCAGTGGATTGAAGATTTTGGCGACCCGCGATCGCCGCGCATTGATCCGGTCGATTGGGTTGAGCGCATCCCCTTCAGCGAGACCCGCAACTACGTCCAGCGCGTGATCGAGAATACGCAGGTTTATCGCACCTTGCTGGCGGGCGGCTCTGCCCCCTTGCGGATCGCGCATGATCTGCGGCGCGGCAGCGGTGTCGCAGGCGCCTATCGCCCGTCGGACGATCAGTCTCTGCTTGCGCCGCCACGCTCAGGCGCTGCCGGCAATTGAGGCATCAATGAAGGGCCGTGCCCGGCTCTGGTCCTTCAAACATCGCCCTGAGACGCTCGCCCGCATCGCCCTCGCTGAAACAGCGGGCGAGAGCCTGCGCACCTGCCTCCGGCGCAATGGCGCCCTTGGCGGCCATGCGCAAAAGGTCTTTCAGTTCGCGCGCGGCAACAGCAGGCAATTGCGCCAGATGACCGGCAAAATCGGCAACCGCTGCCTCGAACTCTGACGGGCCAAAGACATTCGTGATCATGCCCAGCATGAAGGCCCGCTCGGCAGAGATGATCCCGCCTGTGAGATAAAGCGCCTGCGCCGGACCAAGCCCCGCGATGCGCGACAGCCGCTCGATTCCGGCTGCCCCCGGAACAAGCCCGATGCCGATGCCCGGAAAGCCGACGCGCAGATCCGCACGCCCCACGCGGATATCGCAATGAAGTGCAAGCTCAAGCGCAGCGCCGATGCAGCCGCCCTTGAGTGCCGCCAGTGTCACCGCGTTGATGGATTGAATGGCCTCGCACGTCTTGCGCATGTCGAGTGCGAGGGCTGCGACCCCGTCAGGCGGCAGCGACGCCAGTTCCGGAAGATCAAGGCCAGACGAGAATCCGTCTTCGCCAGCGCCCGTGAGCACTACCGTGCGGATATTGGGATCGGCATTGAGATCAGCAGACGCCGATTGCAGCGCCTTGCGCACGCCTGCATCAATCGCGTTCCCCGCATAGGGCCGGTTGATGAGGATGGTTGCCACGCTGCCGCGCTTGGTCACGGTCAGGCAGACATGGGCGCCGGGAGAATGCTTGCGGGTCATGGCGCAAGATTACGCCGCAGGCATCGTCTCCGCCAAGAGCAAAGCGGATCAGTGGCGCGAAGCCAGCCACTCACGCGCCTGGCGCTGGGCCTCGGCAATCTGAATGGCGTTCATCTCCTGCGAAATCTCGCCGCGCATGTCGCGCGCTTCACGGCTGCCCTGCATGGCCGCAAGATTGAACCATTTGTGAGCCGCGACCAGATCAATCGAAACGCCCTGGCCCGTGCAATACGCAAGACCAAGCGTGTAGAGCGCGTTCGGCTCACCCTTCAGTGCTTCAGCTTCGCAATGGCTGATGCCATTGAAATCAAGAAGGGCCATCGTTCATTCTCCCCGGAATTGCCCCGGCAGCCCTGCGGTATCGCCGGACTGCATGGCCGCATCGTCACGAAGACGGCTGAACGCCCGGTTAAAAGAAGGTTGAGCAGACGTTAATCGGGGATCAGCGGCGCCTGGCCTGCTCTGCACCGAAGAGGATGTTCCAGCGATCCGGGTTGGCGGGTGCTTCATCGCGCTCCTTGCGCAGCACATCAAAGCCGCGCCGTACGCCGGGCCGCGCCTTCATCGCCTCATTCCAGCGGCCAACATCGGGATACTCGGCAATGTCGATGCCGAAATTCCTGCGGCCCACAATCCACGGCCAGGTCGCCATATCGGCAATGGAATAGGTGTCACCGCCCAGCCATTCGTGGCGCGACAGCTGCGTGTCCATCACACCAAACAGGCGCCTGGCTTCATTGGTGTAGCGCTCGACGCCATAGGCCGCCGCCTCCGCGCCCACGCGCTGCGTGGCGTAATTGCGGAAATGGTTGGCCTGCCCGAACATCGGCCCCACCCCGCCCATCTGCCAGAAGAGCCATTGCAGCGCCGTGTAACGCGCATGCGGCTCAGCGGGCAGGAACTGCCCGGTCTTCTCGGCAAGATAGAGGAGGATCGCACCCGACTCGAACAGCGACAGCGCTTTGCCGCCCGGCCCATCCTGATCGATGATGGCCGGGATGCGATGATTGGGGCTGATCGCAAGGAACGCAGGCTTGAACTGCTCGCCCGCACCGATATTCACCGGGTGCGCGCGATAGGAAAGCCCCGTCTCCTCCAGCATGATCGAAACCTTCTGGCCGTTGGGCGTGCACCAGGAATAGAGATCGATCATCAGTGTGCTCCTTCACGCAGCAAGGGCGGCAGTTGCCCTGCCGCCCTCTGATCCTGCCCGATTATTTCTTCTTCGCCGCAGCCTTTTTCTTGGTGGGCTTCTTGGGTGCTTCCTTTTTCCCAACTGGCCGCGCCACAGACCGCTTTGTCACCATAGGCATGTGTATTCTCCCGTTTGCCGCCCCGCGCCGCACGAATCCCGCGCGTAAGGGGGAGTCTCTAGCCCCCGACCGGCATTTGACAAGCCTGCGGGATCACCCCGGCAGATTGAGCTTTTTGGCCAGAAGCTGGTTCACCACGGCCGGATTTGCCTTGCCGCCGGTCTTCTGCATCACCTGGCCAACAAACCAGCCCGCCATCTTGGGCTTGGCTGCAACCTCTGCCACCTTGTCAGGATTGGCCGCGATCACCGCGTCAATCGCCGCTTCAATCGCCGACGTATCCGTCACCTGACGAAGCCCGCGCGCCTCAACGATGGCGCCGGGCGCGTCGCGCGTTTCCACCATGATCTGGAACACATCCTTGGCGATGCGGCCCGAGATCGTGTTGTCGGCAATCAGGTCGATCAGCGCGCCCAGATTTGCTGCTGAAACCGGCGACTGCGTGATGGAAAGGTTGAGCCGGTTGAGCATGGCAAAAAGATCGCCCGTCACCCAGTTGGCGGCGATCTTGGGATCGCGCCCCTTCGCCACTTCCTCGTAATAGGCGGCAGTCTCGGCATCCGACACCAGCACGCCCGCGTCATACGGCGACAGGCCAAACTGGCTCACATAACGCTGCTTGCGCGCATCCGGCAGCTCCGGCAGCGACGCCTTGATGCGGTCAATCAGCGCCTGCTCGAATTCCAGCGGCAGAAGGTCGGGGTCGGGGAAATAGCGGTAATCATGCGCCTCTTCCTTGGAGCGCATGGTGCGCGTTTCGCCGGTGCGCGAGTCAAAGAGCCGCGTTTCCTGCTCCACCTTGCCGCCGCCTTCGATCAGATCAATCTGGCGGCGCGCCTCGTATTCGGCGGCGATCTGCACAAAGCGCATCGAGTTCACATTCTTGATCTCGCAGCGCGTGCCATATTCTGCGCCCGGCTTGCGCACCGAGACGTTCACGTCAGCGCGCATGGAGCCTTCGTCCATGTTGCCGTCGCACGTACCGAGATAGCGCAGGATCGTGCGCAGCTTTTTCAGGTAAGCCGCCGCCTCTTCGCCCGAGCGCAGATCGGGCCGCGACACGATTTCCATCAGCGCGATGCCGGAGCGGTTGAGATCAACAAATGACAGGCTGGGATGCATGTCGTGTGAGCTTTTGCCGGCATCCTGCTCCAGATGCAGACGCTCAATCCCCACTTCGATGGTCTCACCATTGGGCATGTCCACCAGCACAACGCCCTCACCCACGATGGGCTGCTTGTACTGCGAAATCTGATAGCCCGCCGGCAGGTCGGGATAGAAATAGTTCTTCCGGTCAAAGACCGAGACGAGATTGATCTTCGCGTTCAGCCCAAGGCCGGTGCGGATCGCCTGCTCCACGCAGAATTCATTGATGACGGGCAGCATGCCGGGCATGGCCGCATCGACCAGGCTTACCTGCGCATTGGGCGCAGCGCCAAACGCGGTTGCAGCTCCCGAAAAAAGCTTTGCCTTCGAGAGAACCTGCGCGTGAACTTCAAGGCCGATCACCACCTCCCATTTGCCGGTGGCGCCCTCGATCAGCTTTCCTGTGCGATTGGTCATGGCCGCCTCACTTCCACCAGCTATCGGGACGCGCCTTGAAGGCGGCAGCATCCTCAATCACCTGACCGGCGCGGAACAAAGTTGCTTCATCAAACGCACGGCCAATCAGCTGCAGGCCCAGCGGCAATCCCTCATTGTTGACGCCCGCTGGCACCGAAATGCCCGGCAGGCCCGCAAGATTGACCGTCACCGTAAACACGTCATTCAGATACATCGAAATCGGATCATCCGTCTTTTCGCCAATGCCGAAGGCAGGCGATGGCGACGTAGGGGTCAGAAGCATGTCGCACTTCTCGAACGCCTGCTCGAAATCGCGCGCAATCAGTGTGCGGATCTTCTGGGCGCGCAGATAATAGGCATCGTAATAGCCTGCCGACAGCACATAGGTGCCGATCAGGATTCGGCGCTGCACCTCGCGGCCAAAACCTGCCGCGCGCGATTTTTCATAGAGGTCGATCACGTCATCGCCATTGACGCGCAGCCCGTAACGCACGCCGTCATAGCGCGCGAGGTTTGACGACGCCTCGGCGGGCGCGACGATGTAATAGGCCGGCAGCGCATATTTCGTGTGCGGCAGGCTGACATCAATGACTTCCGCGCCCGCATCCTTCATCCAGGCTATGCCCTGCGCCCACAGCGCTTCGATCTCGGAGGGCATGCCGTCGAGCCTATATTCCTTGGGAATGCCAACGCGCATGCCCTTCACGCCCTTGCCAATCGCCGCCTCGAAATCCGGCACTGCGATGGGCGCGCTGGTGGAATCCTTCGGATCATGGCCCGACATCGCCTGCAGCATGATCGCGCAGTCGCGCACCGTATGGGCCATCGGGCCTGCCTGATCGAGCGACGAGGCAAAGGCCACGATCCCCCAGCGCGAGCAGCGGCCATAGGTCGGCTTGATGCCGGTAATACCGGCAACAGCAGCAGGCTGGCGGATCGAACCGCCGGTGTCGGTGCCGGTTGCGCCAAGACACAGACGCGCGGAAACTGCCGCCGCCGAGCCGCCCGATGATCCGCCGGGCACCAAGGGCGTGTTGGAACCCTTGCGCCGCCATGGGCTGATGACGGGGCCCCACGCGCTCGTCTCGTTCGACGAGCCCATCGCAAACTCGTCCATATTGAGCTTGCCCAGCATCACCGCGCCTGCGTCAAACATCTGGCGGGTGACAGTTGACTCATAGGTCGGCACGAAATTGCCCAGTATCTTGCTGCCCGCCGTCGTTTTCACGCCCTTGGTGCAGAAGAGATCCTTGATGCCCAGCGGCACGCCTTCAAGAATGCCCGCCTCGCCGCGCGAAAGCCGTGCATCGGCCCGCGTCGCCATGTCGAGCGCCAGCTCCGGCGTTTCGGTAACAAAAGCGTTGAGGCCGCGTGCGCCCTCAACTTCCTTGATGAAGGAGGTCGTCAGTTCCCTTGACGAAATCTTCTTGCGGCGCAGCGCATCGCGCGCGCCTGCCAGCGTGAGTGTTGCAAGATCGCTCATGGCTTACTCCACCACCTTGGGCACGGTGAAGTAATTGTCGATCGCGTTCGGCGCGTTCTTCATCAGATCGTCGGCGATGTTACCGTCATTGACCACGTCGGCCCGGCGCATCAGGCGCATCTTGGCGACCGATGTCATCGGCTCCACATTCTTGATGTCGAGTTCCCCCAGTTGCTCCACCCAGGCAAGGATCTTGTTGAGTTCGCCTGCCATGGGGGCAAGCCGCTCTTCCGGAACGGCAAGGCGGGCGAGTTTGGCCACCTTGCGCACTGTCTTCTCATCAACCGACATGATCGTGAACAATCTTGGGTGTTGGGGGAGGAATGGGCTGGCCTCAAGGCCGCAAAGCGCCCTAAAAAGCCGAACCCTAGCTATCAATCCCGTGCGCGTGGCGCAAGGAAAGGCCAATACCACCCCATGCCCATGTCTGACCCGGCAGCGTTCCGGGCTGCCCTGAAACCGGGCAGCCGCCTGATCGGCATTGATCTGGGCGCGAAGAATGTGGGCTTGGCGCTGTCGGACGCCATGCTGGTGGTGGCAAGCCCCCTGGAAACCATGCCCCGCGGCCGCCTGAAAGATGACGTCGCCACCTTGCGCGAGCGCCTGACGCGCTATGATGTTGGCGGAATCGTTATTGGCCTTCCTCGCAACATGGATGGGAGCGAGGGGCCGGCGGCCCAGGCCGCCCGCGCCTATGCCCGCAATCTTGAGCGCGAGCTGGGCGTGCCCGTGACGATGTGGGATGAGCGGCTGTCAACAACCGCTGTAGAGCGCACATTGCTTGACGCTGACATGTCGCGGCGCAGGCGGGGGGAAGTGATCGACAAGATGGCAGCGTCATTCATCCTGCAGGGCTTTCTCGACCGCCTTGCCCACATCGCGCGGTCGTAACGATGCGCCAGCTGTTTCGTCCGCCCGTAAAGCTGCCGCGCGAGCAGATGTCGATGGCCGTTCTCGTCAGCGCCGCGTTTTTTGTCGCGGGCTACGACCTGAACATCCTTGGTCTGGCGATGCCCCGCATCATGCCTGACCTGAACATGGCTGAGTCCGAGCAGGGCATGACGATCGCGATCGTCCGTCTCGGCATCCTTCTCGCATTTCCGCTTGCTGCCCTCGCTGACCGGTTCGGACGCAAAACTGTGCTGGCTATCACCATTGTCGGGTCAGCGGTCTTCACCCTCGCGACGGCCTTTGTGCAAACGCCAGAGCAATTCCTGTTCTGTCAGGCCATGGTGCGGGTGTTTGGCTATGCCCAGGACATGATCGCCATCGTGATGATCTCGGAAGAGGTCGATGACCGAGCGCGCGGTTGGGCGCTTGGCCTGCTCGCAGCCATGGGGGCTGCCGGCGCAGGCGCAGCAGCCATGGTCTATGCAAGTGTTGACAGTCTCTTTGGCGGGTGGCGCGCGCTCTATGTGATTGGCGCGATCCCGCTTCTGCTGATTGCCTGGCTCTGGCGCAGGCTTCCTGAAACCCAGCGTTTTACGAGACTGAAAGAAAGTGGCGCCATCAAACCGGCCGGAGTGCTCTCGGGCGTCAAAGGCATCATGGAGCTTTTCACGCTCTACCCTGCCCGCAGTATTGCCCTGTCGGCGCTTGTCTTCATCTTTGCGCTGGGTGCTTCCGCCGCCGTCATTTTCACTGCGACGTTTCTGCAAACCGATCGCGGATTTGCGCCCGGAGAAGTTACGCTGCTTGTGCTGGCAGGCGGTCTCTTTGCGCTGGCCGGTAATTTTGTCGCGGGCCGCATGAGCGACCGCTACGGCCGACGCACTGTTGTCGCAGCCGGTGGGCTGATGTTGGCTGGCGGGTTCGCCGTCTTCTATCTCGTCGACAACACGACGATCATGATTATCGGCTGGATCATCGGCCTTTTCGGCTTCTTTGCCGCAGAAGTGGTTTTGTCGGCCTACGGTGCGGAACTCTTTCCGACGGCCCACCGTTCCGGCGGTTCAGGATTGCGCACGACCATGCAGATCATTGGCGGCGCGGTCGGCCTGTTGGCGAAGGACTGGCTGTACATCCTGCTCGGGTCACATGGCCTTGCCATTGTGCTCCTTTTACCCGCGGTCGTTGTCTCCATCGTCATCGTCTATGCCTTCTTGCCCGAAACGGCGGGGCGGCGGCTCGAAGAAATCTCCCCCGATCATCATCCCCACGCGGGTCCGCATTAGGGGCGGCAGATGGTTGAGATCGCGCTGGCGCTGGTCCCTGTCTTCCTTGTCATCGGGCTGGGCGTCTTTCTGCGCATCCTTGCCTTTCCGGGCGATCATCTCTGGCAGCCGCTGGAGCGGCTCACCTATTTTGTGCTGTTCCCGCCGCTTCTTTTTCACACCATCGTCACCGCCGACATGAGCGGCGATGCGGTTTTGCCGCTGGCCGCAACATTTCTGATTGCCGTCGTGTCGATGGGCCTGTTGCTGGCACTCTTGAAGCCCGTTCTTCCCGTCTCGGGGCCAGAGTTCACCAGCGTGTTTCAGGGCGCGGTGCGCTGGAACGGGTTTGTGGCGCTGGGCGTCGTCTCGCTGCTTTACGGCCCGCCCGGCGTTGCGCTGGCCGCCGTTGCCTTTGCGACCATGGTGCCAACCGTCAACCTCATGTCGGTGGTAGTGCTGACCCGCTATGCCAGCGGCACCGCGGCTGGCTTCAAACCGGCCCTGATGGCGATTGTCACAAACCCGCTGATCCTTGCCTGCCTCGCCGGGATCGCGGTCAAGAGCACGGGGATCACCCTGCCCCAGCCGATCCTGGCAACCCTCAAAATGTTGGCAGATGCCACGCTGGCGCTGGGCCTGTTGGCAGTGGGTGTGGCGCTGGACTTGCGGGCGCATGCGCAGAAACGCTTTCCGCTTGTCTTTACGACCGTGCTCAAGCTCGGCCTGATGCCAGTTTTGATGCTGGGCGCCTGCTGGCTGACGGGCACCACGGGGCTTGCCCGCGACGTGGCGCTCATCTGCGCCTGCGTGCCGGGCGCAACCTCGTCCTACATTCTGGCGCGACAGCTGGGCGGCGATGCCACCTTGATGGCGAATCTCATTACCGTTTCAACCTTGCTGTCGATCTTTACCCTTCCGCTTTGGGTGCTGGCGATGGCGCCCTGAAGCGTGTTTCACCGCCTTGCAGCGTGCGCCCCCTCTGCCTATAAGCATGACCCTTGATGACAGGCACGACCCCCGCTCTGCCCCTGCTTCCCGGGGCGCATCTCCTGAGTGTCGAGGAACTTGGCGCGCAACATATCAGCGGCCTCCTCGATCTCGCCGAATCCTATGTTGATCTGAACCGTCAGGTGGCGAAAAAGCGCGACCTCCTGCGCGGCCGCACGATGATCAACCTGTTCTATGAAAGCTCCACGCGCACGCAAAGTTCTTTCGAGCTGGCGGGCAAACGCCTTGGCGCTGACGTGATGAACATGTCGGTCGGCCAATCATCGGTCAAAAAGGGCGAAACCCTGATCGACACGGCGATGACGCTGAACGCCATGCGGCCCGACATTCTGGTCATCCGCCATGCAGATTCAGGCGCGGCCGCCCTCCTCTCACGCAAGGTCGCATGTTCCGTCATCAACGCAGGGGATGGCTCGCACGAACACCCCTCGCAGGCGCTTCTGGATGCGCTCACCATCCGCCGCCGCTTTGGTCGCATCGAGGGCCTGACGATTGCGATCTGCGGCGACATTTTGCATAGCCGCGTCGCGCGCTCGAACATCCTGCTGCTCACCAAGATGGGCGCGCATGTGCGCCTCGTTGCGCCACGCACCCTGTTGCCGCGTGACATCGCCCGCCTGGGCGTCGAAATCTTCAACCGCATGGAAGAGGGGCTGGCGGGCGCTGATGTGGTGATGATGTTGCGCCTGCAGCTGGAGCGCATGACGGGATCGTTCCTGCCTTCAACGCGCGAGTTCTTCCATCTCTATGGGCTCGACCACAAGAAACTGGCGCTGGCCAAACCCGGCGCGCTGGTCATGCATCCCGGCCCGATGAACCGCGGCGTCGAGATCGACAGCGCCGTTGCCGACGACACCGAACGCAGCCTGATCCAGGAACAGGTCGAGATGGGCGTCGCTGTGCGCATGGCGATCCTTGATGCGCTCTCACGCCAGCTCTCCAACTCCAAAGGGGGCACGCCATGACGGATGTTGCCTTCATCAACGCGCGGCTGGTTGATCCCGCCGCCAAACTGGATGCGCCCGGCGCGCTTTTGGTGCGCGATGGCCGCATCGCCGATGCAGGGCCTCGGCTTTTCAGTGATGGCAAGCCCGCAGGTGCGCAAATCATCGACTGCAACGGGCAGGTGCTTGCGCCTGGCCTGATCGACATGCGCGTCTTTGTGGGTGAACCCGGGGCTGAGCATCGCGAGACGATTGAAAGCGCAGGGCTGGCCGCCGCTGCAGGTGGCGTCACCACCATGGTGCTGATGCCCGCAACTGATCCGGTGATTGATGAGGCTGCCCTTGTGGCCTTCATGCGCAATCAGCCTTGCGCCGTGAATGTGCTGCCCATGGCTGCCCTTACCAAGGGCCGTAAAGGCGAGCAGATGACCGAGATGGTGCTGCTTTCCGAAGCGGGCGCCATCGGCTTTACCGATGCCGACCGCACGATTGCCGATGCCCGCGTCATGCGCCGCGCGCTTTCCTATGCCGCCACCTTTGATCTTCTGGTCGCTGGCCATTGCGAGGAGCCGTCGCTCTCGCATGGCGCATCCGCGACCGAAGGCGAAATTGCTACGCGCCTTGGCCTGTCGGGCGCACCGGCGCTGGCCGAGACGATCATTGTGGAGCGCGACCTGCGCCTCGTTGAACTGACCGGCGCACGCTATCACTTTGCGCAGGTCACAACGCAAAGCGCCATCGAAGCAATTGCCAGCGCCAAGGCGCGCGGCCTGCCCGTTACCTGTGGCGTGCCCGCAACCCATGTCGCGCTGAATGCGCTCGACATTGCGGGCTATCTCACGTTCCGCAAGCTGTCGCCGCCGCTGCGCACCGAAGACGACCGCCGCGCCTGTGTGGAAGCACTCGCCGCCGGCATCATTGATGTCATCGTCTCAAGCCACGATCCGCAGGCGCCCGACACCAAACGCCTGCCCTATGCTCAGGCTGCAGCAGGTGGCGTTGGCCTTGAAACCCTTCTGCCCATCACGCTGGAACTGGTGCATGCGGGCCACCTGACG
>DEIC01000075.1 GCA_002352285.1 Alphaproteobacteria bacterium UBA2784
GCCACGATTTCCGAGATGGGGCCGGTTTTGCTGTCGCGCCTCCTCGACCTCAACGATGTGCAGGAGGGTGTGCTCAACATCGCCTTCCGCATTGCAGACGAGCAGGGCCTGCTGCTTCTCGACCTGAAAGATCTGCGCGCCATCCTTGCCCATGTAGCCGATCAGGCGGATGAGCTGACCCGCACCTATGGCAATGTCTCGAAGACAAGTGTGGGCGCGATCCAGCGCGCGCTGCTGGTGCTGGAGCAGCAGGGAGCGGAAAAATTCTTTGGCGAGCCTGCCCTCGATCTCAATGACTTCATGCGCGTGAATGCGCAAGGCCGCGGCCAGGTGAATGTGCTGGCGGCTGACCGGCTCTTTGAAAATCCGCGTCTCTACGCAACCTTCCTGCTCTGGCTGCTCTCAGAACTGTTCGAGGCGCTGCCCGAAGCCGGTGATCTCGAAAAGCCCAAACTCGTTTTCTTCTTTGACGAGGCGCATCTTCTTTTCACCGATGCGCCCAAGGCGCTTCTGGAAAAGGTGACGCAGGTTGTGCGCCTCATCCGCTCCAAGGGTGTGGGTGTCTGGTTCGTGACGCAAAATCCGCAGGACGTGCCCGATATCGTGGCCGCCCAGTTGGGCAACCGCATCCAGCACGCTTTGCGCGCTTATACGCCAAAGGAAATGAAGGCGGTGTCCGTCGCCGCCGAAAGCTTCCGCCCCAACCCCGCATTCGAGACGAAGTCGGCGATCACCGAACTGGGGGTCGGCGAGGCGCTGACTTCTCTTCTGGAAGATAAGGCCGTGCCGGGCATTGTGGAGCGCACGCTGGTCCGCCCGCCCGCCTCGCGCATTGGCCCGCTTTTGCCGGACGAGCGCGCGCGCCTGATGGCGGGTTCTGCCATGGCTGGCCGTTACGACCGCATGCTCGACCGCGACTCGGCGTTTGAAATGCTTCAGCGCCGCAGTGCCGAGCGCGCGCCGCCCGCTCCACCACCATCGCGTGAACCCACCGGCCCCTTCTCCGATACGCCCAGCGTGCCGCGCACCCGGACCAAGGCGCCACCGCGCAAATCCAGCGGACGCAGCCGCCAGAGCGTCGGTGAGGCCTTCACCAAAAGCGTCGTGCGCTCGGTCGGCTCGTCGCTTGGCCGCAGGCTTGTGCGCGGCATTCTCGGATCATTGACGGGGCGCGGATGAGTGCAGCTGTTGTTCTTGCCGGTCGTTTCTGGGCGCATGCCAGTGATGGCAAGTGGGATGAGGCGCGCGCCCTGCTTGCCGATGATTTCCATGCCGACTGGCCGCAAACGGAAGAAGAGATCCTGAACGCTGACCGCTATATCGAGGTCAACCGCGAATTGCTGGCGGGCGCCAGGTGCATTCTTCTCGAAGCAACAGGTGTGGAGGAATGGGCCTATACGCGGGTGCTGATCGACAAGGGTACGCGTTATCTGTGGGCCGTGTCATTCTGGACGGCGCGCAACGGCAAGCTGGCCGAGGTGACGGAATATTTTCCGCTGCCCAAGGAACCGAAATACGAAACGCANNTCGCGGCCCGGAAAATCGGCGCAGGGCAGGTTCTTCGTCGCCACCAGGCGGATGCGCAGGGCGCCGACATCGCTGCGGTTCGCAAGCTCAGCCTTCTCCAGCACTTCCGACCAGGCAAACACCGTGTCGCCCGCAAACAGCGGGTTCACATGCCGCCCGCCATTGATCGCAACGATGGGGTCCACATTNNGTTCTGGTAAAGCCGCGTCGCCATCTGGTGCTCGGCCTCTTCCACCGTCATGCCGTCCACATGATCGATGGCCTCGCCCACTTCGTAATCTTCAAAGAAATGCGGCGATCCCGACAGCACCGGATCAAATCCGGCAAAGTTCAGTCCCTCCGGCACGACGAGATCACCGGCGGCCACGCTTGTGGCAAGTTTGGGCACGACCGCCTCAGGCGCAGGCGAGGTCTTGTCACGCTTTCGCACCATCACCCAGCGCACATAGGTGATGACCTCCGCGCCATTCTGGTTGAAACCGCGCGTGCGCACATAGACGACGCCGGTTTCGCCGTTTGAGTTTTCCTTGAGTCCGATGACTTCGGAGACTGCCGTCAGCGTATCGCGCGGATAGACGGGCAAAAGGAAACGCCCCTCGGCATAGCCAAGATTGGCCACCGCATTGAGCGAGATGTCGGGAACGGTCTTTCCAAACACCACATGAAACGCAAGCAGCGCATCGGCGGGCGAGCGCGCCAGTCCTGCCTTGCGCGCGAAGGTGTCTGCCGATGAGAGCGCAAAGCGCCCCCCCGTCAGCGCGAGATAGAGCGCCACATCTCCGCCGGTCAGCGTGCGCGGCGTTGCGTGCCGCAGCACCTGACCAATGCGGAAATCCTCGAAGAAATTGCCCGGCGCCGACTTCCTATTGGGCACTTTCAAGGCTCTTGATGTAGTCGATACCCTCGCGCGCACGGCGGTTGTCGGGATCAATCAGAAGGGCGGTTTCATAGGTCTGGAGCGCCAGCGCAAACTGGCCCAGATCTTCATAGGCACGGCCAAGCGTGACGATCGCATCGACGAAATCTGGCTTGAGTTGAACCGCCTTGATGCAATCTTCGCGTGCGCCCGCATTGTCGTTGACGAGCGATTTGGCGCCGCACCGCGCATACCAGAAATTGGCATTGTCGGGTGTCAGCTTGATCGCCTGCGTATAGGCGTCGATGGCAAGGCGGTAGCGCTTCTGCGCCGAAAGTGCGAGGCCCATTTCATAATGGGCGGGCGCAATATCGGCCTTGAGCGCCACGGCCTGCTCATAATCCGCAATCGCCTTGGAAAGTTCGCCCAGATTGCGCTGCGCCTGCCCCCGGTAATAATAGGCGAAGGGCATCCAGTCGGGCGTCAGCTTCCCCTCATCAATGATGGTGGTGAAAAGCGCAACCGCCTCGGCATTCTTGCCATCACCCACCAGAAGCTGGCCTTGCTTGAAATCAGCAAAGACGTCAGCCGAGGCAGGCGCGGCAACTGCAAACGACAACGCAAACGCAACAGCAGCAACAATCCGGCGCATGGGGTCGGTTCCTCAGGTTTCCGGTAAATCGGTCAAACGGTGTGCTTCGACGCGAGCTTCAGGGCGTGCTGTTGCGTGCCACGCCGTCTTTGGCGTCCTTGTCATCCGGCGCAAGGGCAAGCAGCGCCTTCCACGCTTCAAGCGCGCCGGCCTTGTCGCCCGCAAGCTCCAGCGCCGCAGCCTTCGCCTTGAGCAGCGAGGCGTTGTCGGGAGCAAGTTCGGCAGCCTTCACGCAGAACGGAACGGCTTCAGCATAGCGTGTGCCATTATAGTGGATCACGCAGAGGTTTGAATTTGCCGACAGATGGTCAGCGTCAATTGCCAGCGTCGCGGTGAAGTCCGCGATGGCGCCCGGTTCGTTGCCCAGCTCGACCTGGCAAAAGCCACGCGCCGAAACCGGATTGGCGTCTTCAGGCAGGAGCTCGACCGCAATGTCATAGTCGGGCATCGCCTCGGCGCAGCGCTTGAGGTGATAATAGGCCATGCCGCGCTGGAAATGCGCCACGCCCAGATTGGGGCCTTTGAGGGCGCGGGAGGCGATGACCGCATCAAGTTTCGTGATCGCCACTTCCCAGTTTTCATTCTTCATTGCCTGTTCGGCGTCTTGCAAATTGTCCTCAACCTCGCGTGCACGGTCAGCCACACTGCTGGCATGTGCAGGAACTACAATTGCCCCGAGTCCGATTCCGACGGCAAGTGCTGCAATCTTGGCGATACGCATCGAAAACACCCCTTGAAAATACTGCGCCAGGCACCCCTGCCAGCCGCCCTGTGAGGAGGCGGTTTATCGTGACGGACTAAGGCGTTTCAAGGGCGCTAATGGCATCCGCAAGATGAACAAGCCTGCGGGCAATTTCAGCATGTAGCAGCTCCACCATCTTGCCATCGACCTTGATCGCGCCTTTCCCTTTGTTTTCAGGCAGTTCAAAGGCCGAAATGATCTTGCGCGCCTCTGCCACTTCGGCGGCGGCGGGCGAGAAAACCATATTGGCGGCCCTGATCTGGTTAGGGTGAATCAGCGTCTTGCCATCAAAGCCGATGGCGCGGCCCTGGGTGCAGACGGCGTGGAATCCGTCCTCGTTCTGGATGTCGTTATAGACGCCATCGATGATCGAAAGACCCGCCCCCCGGGCAGCCAGAACCGCCAGCGACAGAAGCGGCACCAGGGGCGCGCGATCCGGCACATGAAGCCCGTGCATTTCCTTGACGAGATCATTCGTGCCCATGACCAGCACGGCAAGGCGGCCGCCTGCCCCGGCAATCTCACGCAGATTGAAAATGCCGCCCGGCGTTTCGATCATCGCCCAAAGCGCAAGCTCAGGCGGCGCCCCCGCCTCGGCCAGCAGGCTGGAGGCCTGCATGACTTCGGCAGCGCTGTCGACCTTGGGCACCAGCACGCCATGCGCGCCGACGGTGGCCGCCGCCGCGATATCGGCGCGGCCATAGGGCGTAACAAGCCCGTTCACCCTGATGATGACTTCGCGCTTGCCAAAGCCGCCCGCTTTGACGGTCTCGATGACCTGCGCACGGGCAAATTCCTTCTGATCGGGCGCGACCGCATCCTCAAGGTCAAGAATGACCGCATCGCAAGGCAGGCTGCGCGCCTTTTCCATTGCCTTGAGGTTTGAACCGGGCATGTAAAGGACGGAACGGCGGGGACGGATCACAGGTGTCATGCGGCAAGCGGCCTCTGGAAGGGGAATAGCCTGCCCATCAGGGCGGGATTCGCCCGTCAAATCCAGACCTCATTGGGCGCTCTTCTTGCCCCTCCGGCATGGCCTGTGCCAGCCTGCCCGCGAAAAATTGTGGCCCAAGAATTCTGACCCCGTGTCGATTCCCGCCCCCGCCACGCGTCATGGAGCAAGGCAGGACGCAAGACATGGTGTCGGCGCTGCCGCGCAAAGCCGGGAGAGACCAATGTCCGTATTCATGCTGTTCCTGCACGAAGATCAGGGGCAATTCGACAATCGCAGCCACGACGAGATGATGGCCGTCATCAAGGAATATGGCGCCTGGGCGCAATTGATGCGCGAAAAGGGCCATTACGTCGGCGGCGAAAAACTTGCCGACGATGCCGGCAAGGTGATGCGCAACAGATCAGGCAAGATCGGCGTCACCGATGGACCCTATGCCGAAACCAAGGAACTTGTCGGCGGATATTTCTCGATCAAGGCCGCCGATTACGCAGAGGCCTGCCGGCTGGCAGAATCCTGCCCGCATCTGAAATATGGTGGCCGCATCGAAGTGCGCATGGTGCATGAATTCTGAACCGCCCGAAGCAGGCGAGATCGCAAGGACGCTGGCATCGGTGATGCGGCGCGACGGGCCACGGCTTGTCGCGCAGCTCACCCGT